>JBNAUL010000002.1:0-52350 GCA_049700835.1 Candidatus Woesearchaeota archaeon | reverse complement strand
GTTTGCTTTATTGCTCTTCTTTCTCTCTTGAAACTTGGTTTTTTGCCTTTCTCTTACCTTGCTTTTTATTTTTTTCCTCTTTGTTCTTTTCTTCAACTGCTTCAACTGCCTCAATTGCCCCAGCTGCTTTAACTGCTTCTGCTTCTCTCTCTTCTTTCTGTTCTTCGCTCTTTGGCTCTTTAATATCATTTTTTTCTTTACTCCCTTGCTTTTTTTCTTCCACAGCCTTGCCTTCTTCCTTTTCGACTTTCGCTTCTGCCTTTTCTTTCTTTTCTTTTTTGCTTTCTTTTTTCTCAGGGAGTTTTATTTCGTATCCAAACAATTCTGCATAAACAATTCCTTCGTCTGTTTTTATTGCATTTACCTTTATATGGTGAGGAGGGTTTTTAATTCCGTGTTCCCAAATCTTAAGGTTAAGTTTCTCACCAATTTTTATTTTATCAAGATCATCCTGTTTCAAGTGCCTGCTCAAGAATTCCTTAACAGCTTTTACTGCCTTTTTGGCTTTCTTGTATTTAGGAACTTTCATGAATTCTTTTCTTAAGGGAATATTATAAGTTCTTTCTATCATTTAACCCACCTTTAATCCTTTATCTTTGTTCTTCTCCAATGCCTCTTTGTTTTTGTGAATCTTGCAGGATGCACCCTTCTTCCTCGGGTAAATTTTTTGAGCACAACCCAGAAAGGAGCCCATCTCGTTCTCCTATGGTGTTTTGAAAGCACCTTTTTTTCGCTAAGAGTTTTATTGCTGCTCATTTTAACAACCATTCTTATTTTTTTGTTATTTTGAAATCTGTTTTTTTATTAGCCATTTGTTTCAGCAGTTCCTTCAATTGATTATCATCTATTGTTCCCCTTATCTTTCCCTGCTGTATCAAACTTCCAAGCAAAACAATCAAATTCAAAGCAAGCTCTGGATGAGCAATCTTAATGTTTGAATACCTTGAAATCGCTTCCTTTGTAAGTTTTTTCTTTACAAGCTCTTCGAGTGCATTTATCTGCTGCTGCAATCTTATTTCTTCTTCGCTTATTCCTCCGTTGTTAATGTATGGGTTCATCATTTTTTATTTTTATTTTTTTATTCTTTTAGCACACTCGTATAAAAGCTCAACTCCTTTTTTTGTAAGGACCCTTCCCTTATGAACCCCTTTTGCTTCCTGTTTTACAAGTCCTGCTTTTTCAAGTTGCTGCAAAATCTTTCTTATTATATTGCCTGAACCCTTTGCAAACCTTTCAGAAGCAAATCCTTTGTTTCTCAAACCGCCATACTTTGTCCTTAGTTTTGAAACCCCTATCGGGCTTAAGAAATAAATCTTTCTTAATACTGATGCTGTTCTCACATACCACCAGTCCTCTCTCATAGGAGGCCTTTCCTTATGAACTCCTGTCTTTACAAACTTTGCCCAAACAGGAGGTTTTATCTCTTCAATCTTCTTTAATTCCTTTGCAACCTCTTCTATTAATTCTTGAACAGGAACTTCTCCTAACATTTTTGCTCCTCCGAAAACTGAAATCTGCTAATTTTAATAAGCATTACCAGTTACTTATTGTTTATTCTTATTCTTTTGGGCTTAGAACCGCTAAACCTCAAAACCCTTTTATAGTGGATTATGAAGTATTTAAAAAACTTACTATTTTTGAGCGTTTTTGCGATGAGATTTAATGAGATTTATATTGTTTAAATAATACGCTAAAAAAGAAATAACAAGATAGATGATAAAAAATCTAAAAATTTTATTTTGACTTTTATTTTTTCTTGTAAAAGCTCCATGGTTTTTATTTATCAATTTTTCTGCTTGATTTTCCTGCCTTTTTCTCCAAAGATTTATGCTTCTTCTGAATAGACATTTTATAATTTAATAATTATTTTTTTAATTAGCTTTTTCTAATATTAGAGAAATTAGAAAAGCAAAAATCAGAAGCATAGTTAAAATTGTCTTGATTTTTGTTTTTAATAATTCCTAAACTTTTATCAGTTTTTCTGGTGCTTTCCTCTTTATTCATAAGATTAAACATTGCTCTTACAGCATCAATGTTTTCAGGAACAGTTATGCTCTCTTGATGAACTGCCTGGGTGTAGTGCAAAATATCTTCCTTAATATAGATGCTCTTTTCTAAAACTGCAACTTCATACAAGTCCCCGCCTAAACCCCTGTTTAAATTTTTTGAATAATCCATTATCTTTGCGCTATCGTTAATGTCAAACAACAAAACCCTTTCTGCATTTTTAAACAACCATGCTGTTTCTTCAAGCGAGATTTTTTTGTTGAGAGCAACATAAACATCGTGCATGTGCATCAGGGTTGTTGGAACAACATAGGCATTTGTTGTGATTTTTTCTATTGATAGAACAGTTTTTAAGTCAGAAGCGTGGTGGGAATTAAATGTTGGTATTATTGAATTTATCGGTCCTTTATCGCTCTCCTCAGGATCTGCTGCTCTCCTTATTATTGTAACATAAACGCTTTCTATAAAATATTTAATAGCATTTAATGTTCTTGAAAGCGCTGTTGTATTACACGATACAACTCTTACATATTTTTTATTTATTGCATTTTCATAATTGACTTGTGAATTGAATGAAACCTCTGAAACATTAGGTTTTTCTCCTCCTTGGAATATTGCCTTAACTCCTTTTTGCTCGTAGACATCTTTGTTTTTTGCTCCTGTTCCAGAAGGAGTTGCATCAATTATTAAATCGCACTCTTCTATTAAATCCTCCAGAGTTCCACAGAATTTTATCTGAGAATTCTCAAAATTTTTAGAATAATCTTGTGAAGGAATAAAGATTTTTATTCCAATTTCTTGTGCAAATAGAGCATTGTAGTCTGCTTTTGTTTTAACTATACCAATCAATTCCATGTCGTCTTGCTTCTTAATTGCTAAAGCAACACGCTTTCCTATTGTTCCAAAGCCGTTCACTCCAATCCTTATTTTTCTTTCCATGATTAAAAGTTAAAAAAAATTTAAAGGTCAAAATATGGAGAGTAAGTATTCCTTATTTCTTTAGCAAGATTTCCCTTGAATTCCTCTTTGTTAATTTTTCCTCCATTGTTTGATTCATTAATAATTTTATTATAATAAGGTTCATATTTTCTTGTGCTTCTCTCAGAATCATAACCCAAAAATTTAAATGCAATTATCTTTGCTTCTTTAGGATCAATGTTTTCAGGACAACAATTAAGATAGTCATCAAGTTCTCTTATCTTCTTGTCTGCTTTTTCTTCAAATATTTTCTCCATAAGACAAGCCAATTTATCCACCTCCGAATTGTTTTTTTTAATGCTCTTATTTTGTATTACTTTGTATTACTTTATATGATAAAGTATAAAAATTTTAATATAAACTCAAAAGTAGTTAAATATACTTTTTAGAAATTTTAATCAATTGGGGAAAGAGGGGTTTTTTTTGTTCTATTAGAACTTCATATGCTTTTCAAGAATTTAACTATTCTCTCTTTTGTGTCTTTCTGAGTTCCATCTGTGCTAATCATGCAATACTTTGTTTCTTGAATTTTTCCTTTGCTCTCAAGAAACTTTTTCAATGTTAGATGCTTGCCCTCAACGAACAGCTTCTCTTTTCCAAGATAAACATCTCTCAAAATCGTCTGAAATTCAGTGGTTTCGTAAATAGCGTTGTCTTTTTTATCTCTTGATTTTAACCTTAACATTGCGTCCTTAACACTACAGTCAGTTATCAAAAAATAGTTAGGCATATAAGTAATAGCAAGTTTATTGCCTTCCAAATCAAGGACTTTGTCAATAGTAAATTCTGGTTTTTCTTTCTTGAATTTTGAGTAAAATGGTTGAAAAACAAGGGATGTTATAAAGCCCCTCTCAGCGATTACATAGTCCATTTTGGAAAGTGCTTTTATAATCAGCCTCTTATAAAGAATTTCTCTCTGAATTGAAAATGCCATCGCCTGAGTGCTTACATTATAGTTCCTGTCTCTATGCTGTTTGAAAATTTCTTCTCTTAAATCCTTGCCAACGCCCCAAGTTGTAGGCTCTTTAAAAACAAGAACATCATATGTTTTTATCTGCTCAAATTCAGGAATGTAGTCCATTGCATTTTCAAGTTTTCTCAAATCGTAAACCTTAAATCCTCTTTTTTCAAAATAGTTCGCAATGCAATCCGCAGCATAACCCTTTCCAGCCCCATCCATTCCGTCAATCATTATGAACTTTGCTTTGTAATTTTTCATCAGCAAGATGCTTTTTTCTAAATCAGATTTCATCACGAACCACCACATTCTCTAAATTGTTCTTTCTTATAAAGATTTTGGTGTCATTACCTCTTTATTATAAATCAAATTACAAACAATTTAGGATATTAAATATGAGTTTGTGAATGCTCTTATTTTGACATTTACGATTTTGCCTAAAGAATTTTCGCTAAGTTTTTTTGTTATAACAATTGGTTTGTAACAATAATTTCTTACAACAAAATTTTTGTTTTCATTTGAAAATTCATCCACTATTGCTTTTCCTTTCCAACCAAACCATTCCCTGTTCTTTTCTAAGGATATTTTGTTGAAAATACTTGTAAGAATTCTTGAGCGTTCCTTTACTTCCTGAGTTGGAAGCTGTTTTAGTTCTGCTGCCTTTGTGTATGGCCTTATCCCAAATTTTGAAATGTTCAAAACATCAGGTTTTATTTTTTTGACAAGTTTTATCGTGTCGTTAAACTCCTCTCTTGTTTCTGTTGGAAAACCGCATATGACATCTGTGCTTATGCTTATTTTATGAAAGTCTCTCCTAAATCTGTTTATTACAAACTCAAAATCCTTTACCCTATAATTTCTCTGCATTAATCTCAATACCCTATCATTCCCTGACTGGACAGGAACATGAATGAATTTGAAGATTTTTTTAGAATGATAAACATCTATGAGTTTGTCAATAACAGGCAAAATGTTGTCAGGATTCATCATTCCAACCCTGATAAAAAAATCTCCTTTTATGCGAGTTATTTCCTTTAGAAGTTCTGGAAGCTTTGATTTTTTTTCTTTGTTTTCATTAAGATCAATTCCATAAGCACCATTATCTTGAGATGTTATCCATACTTCTTTGCAACCCTGTTTTATTCCCTTCTTTATGTCTTCAATAATATTCTCCATTTTGTAAGAATGCAGAGCGCCCTTTGCAAGTTTCACAATGCAGTAAGCACAGTTTCCCAAACAACCCTCACATATCTGAACTACATTTATAATTCTGTTGTTTCTGATTTTGTCAGCGTTTACCTTTTCAAGAGAATCATTTTCTAAAAACGCTCCTCTGCTCAGCTTTAATGCCTCATTTATCTTGAAAATGCTCCTTGTTCCAACAAGGACAAAGTCCGGATATTTTTTAATAATTTCTGCTGCATAAACATTGGGCATACATCCTGTCACTATAACCTTCTTTTTGATTGAATGAAAAAAAGACAATCTGTTCCACATCTTTGATTCTGTAGGCAATTTTACAATACATGTGTTTATTATTACCGCATCTGCATCTTTAAAATTTTTAACAATGGAATGTTTTTCTTTTGATAGCAACGCTTTTATAATCTCTGCATTGCTTTGGTTCGCAGAACAGCCGTAGTTTTCAAGATAAACCTTCATAAAATGCAGTTATCTCTTTTTCTTTTTAAATTTTTATGAAAATCAAAAATTTTTAGAAAGTTTTTAATATTGCAAGATAAAATTCAATTCTTATGCCTTCGGAAAGGATTGTAAAGAACGGGTCTTTGGTAAAGGCTGATTACACTCTAAGCACAGAAGACGGAATTGTGGTTGATACCTCAATAGGTTTTGAAGCAGACAATTCAGGAATTCTTGATTCAGAGAGAGAATACAAGCCAATTGAGATAAAGGTTGGAAGTTATGAAACGATAAAGGGCTTGGAGGACTCTTTGATAGGAATGAAAAACAACGAATCAAAAACATTTGTAATAAACCCAAAAGACGGTTTTGGAGAAAGAGATAAAAACAAAGTTAAGAAAGTTCCAAAGGACTTATTGAAAATAAATCATGAGCCTGTTGTTGGGCAGACTATTGTGCTCTTGCATGATAATAAAACCATGCTTGGGATAATTAAAGGAGTTTTTAAAAAAGAGGTGATTGTTGATTTTAACCATCCATTGGCTGGGAAAAAACTTGTTTGCACAATAAAAGTCGTGAAAATCTATAACTGAACGCAATAAAACAAAAAAGTTTAAATATTGAGAATTTTTAGCAATTGTTTGTAAAGGACAATAAAAGAGGTGTTTCCATGGCAGAACTCTTAATAATACCCTCACTTATAATGGGTGCAATTCTCGGTTTTTTGGAAATATACTTTGTGCATCAGGATGAGCCGGGTGTTTGGTTTAAACATGCATTTCATGCTCTACCTACAATGTTCATCTTTGTTTTCATAGGAATGAACATCCATTGGGCTGCTTCCATTGTAGGAATTAATTTAAAAGAAACATTAACTCTTGACTTAATTGTAAGGGTTATTCTTGGAATAATAGCCACAATAAAAATAGCAGGCGCTGCTTCATTAGCAGGAAAACTCGGTGTTGGTTTTAAGATATGGCATGCATTCATATTGGGTGCTTTGGTTGCAGCATCTCCTTATATTTGGGAAATTGTATCTAAGTTTATAACAATATAAAAAGATAAAAAGGCAAGAAGAAAAATAAAAGAAAAAATAAAAAAGGTGGTTTTATGGCAAGCAGGGCTTTTTTCAACAAGATGATTATAAATGCAACAACAGGCGCATTCTATAAGGGCTTGTTCACAGGTATTATCTTGGGGATAATAATAGGAGTCATAGGAGTTTTAACCTATCAAAAAATATTCCCGTAAGAATTTGTTGTAAAATGAAGAAAAAACCAAGAGTAGCAAGAATAGCAAGATTTATAATATCAATTCTTATTCCATTAATCATTGGTTTTTTAGGAAGCATTTTTACATCCAAATCAGTAAATTCTTGGTATCTTGCTTTGAATAAGCCATTTTTTAATCCTCCAAACTGGCTCTTTGCTCCTGTATGGATAATTCTTTTTGTATTGATTGGAATTTCTTTTTATTTTGCTTGGGATAAAAATTTTGGTGGTAACAAGAAAATAAGAAAGGCTGTGTGTTTAACAGTTTATTCTCTGCAGTTGTTCTTTAATTTTTTGTGGTCTTTGCTATTTTTTGGTTTGAAAAATCCGTTGTTTGCTTTTGCAGAAATCATATTTCTTTGGTTTTTAATAATTGCAAACATCTTTGTTTTTTATAAAGTATCAAAGATCTCTGCTTATTTGCTTGTTCCGTACCTTTTGTGGGTTAGTTTTGCAAGCTTGTTGAATTGCTACATTACAATTTTGAATTGAGTTTTGGGCTGAGAATTTTCTTTGCTTAAAAGTTAGAATGCAATAAAAGAAAAATTTAAAAATAGCAAGAGTGCTTCTAATAAAATCCTGAGGATTAATAGACATCATAGAGCTATGCCTCAGTTATGCCTCGGTAGTGTAGTCCGGCCAATCATTCAGCCCTTTCGAGGCTGAGACCCGGGTTCAAAATAACAATTAATAACAATTTCCGAGTTAATTGTTACTGAAAGTCCCGGCCGAGGCATTTGATTTCAGAAAAAATAAAGAAAAGTTAATTAAAAACTTAGTTAAAATTTGTTGAAGGTGATTTTTTATGAAGAGAAGCTCAAGAAGGTGGAAGAAACGCAGGCAGATGAGATGGAAGTGGCAGAGAAAAAGAATGAGAAGGGAAAAGAGAAGGAGAAAACAAAAGTTGGGCAAGTAATAAGTTGGGCAAGTAATTTTTATCTTTTTTGCTTTTTAATCAAACTTTTTATCTTGCAGAGATTTTTTGAAATCGATATCATCTCAGGGCTTATCTCTTCCAAATTATTATCTGATATAACAAAATTCTTCATCTCAAATTCCCTTGTTTTTATTATCTTTTCAATTTCATTTCTTATGTAATGAAGCTGAACGCAATGAGGCGATTTGTCAACTGTAACAAAGATTATTTCTTTGACATTGCCTTTTCTCAAGATTGAAACTATTTTATGAGCAGCCATATTCATATGGATTTCTTCAAGACATACGAAGAAAATATTTTTTGACATTCTTCTTATTTTTTCAAATGTTTTCCTACTAATTCCTGGAATACAGGAACCGCAGATTATTATTCTGCCCTTAAACTCGCTTAGATTGCTTGACATTAAATTTTTCATGCGCATCAAGAAGTTATATTGATTTATAAAGTTTTGTTTTAAAGGCATAAAAATATAAGAAATAATAAAAATGTGATAAAATATAGTATTATAGTAGTAGAATGTAATATTAGTAGAATGGTAGAATGGGCCCGCGGGGATTTGAACCCCGGACCACTGGTTCTCTTAGATTGATTTGATTGTTTGGAATGCTGTCATATAAGACCAGCACTCTAACCAGTCTGAGCTACGGGCCCTTTGAAAAAAATCCCTTTTTAAATAGGTTAAGTTGCGTGATTTTTAAATTTAACTGAAATAAATGTTTTGCTGAAAAGAGATTAAGATTAAAATTGTTTTCTACGAATGCAGATTTTTGAATAAAATGCAACAGAGCTGAATTAAATGCGCCGGCCGGGATTCGAACCCGGACTGCCACCGTGGCAGGGTAGTGTCCTACCATTAGACTACCGGCGCTAATTAATGAGATTTAATATAAGATTAATATAAATTTTATATTTTATTTTTTTATTGGTTTATTGTTTTATTATTTTTGGATTTTTTATGTGCTTGTTCAATCTTGCTCAATCTTTTTATGGGCCCGGCCGGATTCGAACCGGCGACCTTAGCCTCGTAAAGGCCACGTTATAGCCACTAAACCACGGGCCCAAAGATTCGTTTTAATTCTCATGAGTTTTCATGCATAATTTATTAATCTTTTTATGACAAAATGGACTGTGCTGTTTTTTTTGGATTGAATACTTCCAAATCCTCGTAGTTTTGTCCTGTGCCCAAATAGATTATTGGTTTTTTTGTAATGTAAGACATTGAAAGAGCAGCTCCTCCCTTTTCATCAACATCTGCTTTTGTAAGCACTATCCCATCAATGCCTATCTCTTCATTGAATGTCTTTGCTTGCTCAACGCAATCGTTTCCTGTTATTGATTCTCCAACAAATATTTTTAGGTTTGGTTTTGCAACCCTTACTATCTTTTTCAATTCTTCCATCAAGTTTTTGTTAGAGTGTAATCTACCTGCGGTGTCTATGAGTACAACATCTATTTTACGGGCTTTTGCGTATTCTATTGCATCGTAAGCAACTGCTGCTGCATCAGCCCCGTAATCATGCTTTATCAGCTTCACATCTAAATTTGCTGCGTGGTGTTCAAGCTGCTGAATTGCTGCTGCTCTGAAAGTGTCAGAAGCAGCTATTACAGAAGTTATTCTGTGCTGTTTTAAAGTATAAGCTATTTTCGCGATTGTTGTTGTCTTTCCAGAGCCATTTATTCCTAAAAACAAGATTACAAATGGTTTTTCCTTACTCGATTTTATGAGTTTTATAATGTCAATGTTTTCAATTGAAAGGGTTTCTTCTATGCTCCTGTCAAGAGCATTCACAACTTCTTGTGATATTTTTCCTCTCAACAGCTTCCTTCCAACGAGTTCCTTTTTCAAATCCTTTTTTATTTTCTCAACAACTTCAAGCGCTACATTATTCTCTAAGAGTGCTAATTCCAAATCCCAAAATAGTTTATCAAACTGCTGTTCTGTAAGTTCCTTCTTTGTGAATATGTCTTTTATTCTTTGGCCAAAACTCTTTTCCTTATATTCAACCTGCTCCAAAGTTTCCTTTTCTTCTTTTGGTTCTTTTTCTCTTACTTCTTCTTTTTTTTCTTCTTTTTCAAGTCTTTTTTCCTTTTCTTTGAATTCAGGTTTTTCTTCTTGGAAACTTTTTTGTTTACAACTCTCTTTTATTTTTTCTATTTCTTCCTCGCTTTTTTTCTTCTGGCTCTTTTTTCCCTCAGCCAAATTCTTTTCTTCTCTTTCTCTTTTTTCATGCTGAGCAACCTTTGGAGTTTCATCCTTTGCTGCTCTTTCAGCTTCTATTTCATTTATAATATCTTCTTCTATTTTTTTCTCTTCAGTTATTTCCTCTTCAAGTTCTTTTGCCTTTTCAAGGTCTTTTTCTATTTCTTCTTTAGGAAACTTTCTTATGCTGAATCTTTCTTTTATTCTGTCAAAGAATGTCTTTTTTTCCTCAGAAACTTCCTCTTTCTTTTCTGTTTTTTCTGTTTCTGATTTTTCCTCTGATTTTTTGAATTTTTCCTTCTTATGCTCTTTTTCATGCCCTCTTTTTTCTGCCTTCTCTTCCCTTTCCCTTGTTTCTCCGCTTTCAGTAATTTCCTTTAAAGTTTTTGCACTTTCTTCTAGCTCGTCTATTTCCTCTTCAACCTTTTTGGAGAATTTTGATACTGCTTCCTTTAATTTTTCCCTTAAAAACTTGAACATCTTAACCACTAATCCTAATTAATCCTAATTATATTTTAATGATTATTCTTCAAAATTCTTTATTCTTTCTGCTATTGATTCAAGCTCTGAGTTAAGCTTGTTGAATTCCAAAACCAGTTTTTCTTTATAGTTTTGCATTTCCACTATGTTTTGGTTTATTATATTCTCTGCTTCTTGCCTGTTTTTTTTCACAGCAATATTTCCGCCGACATTGACAATGAAGTTCTCTGGTTTTTTGATTTCTCCTTCTATGAAAATTCCATTTACCACAGGTATCAACGCCTTGCTCGTTCCTTCTATTTTCTGCAATTGTTTTATTGCATTGAGAGCCATTATAAGCTCCTTTTCTTGGTTTTCAAACATCTTTATCTGCTCTTGTATCTGAAGCATCTGCTGCTGTATGATTTGAAACTCTAGATACTCCTGCTCAAAATCCTTGTCTTCCTTTCTTTTGTTTTTATCTTCTTTCATAGTATCACCTTGTTTTACTTAAATGCAATAAGCCAAAAGTCATAATCTGCGATAAATTGCAATTAATAATCTGCTGCATTTAATAATCTGCAAATCCTAATGCTGATTCTATGTTCATTATTTCAGGCCCTGTTGTCTTACTGCCGATTATTAATCCCTTATTGTTTAACACAATTCCTGAACTTATAATTTGGTTTCCAAAATTCACTGTTGTAGTCTCAATATTCTTAACTCCCAACAAAATTTTTAAATCTTCCTGTTTTTTTAAGGGCACTAAATCTGAGATTACAGCGCCTTGGCTATTCGCTCTTATAAGAGACGCTATTGTCCTTATACCTCTAACATAAAATCTTCTGACTTCTAAATTGAAAATTTCTTTGAGTTTCTTTTCTGCTCTTAAACTGTAATCAGGATTTATAATTATTATTTTTTCTGAAACAAAGATGTTGTTGCCCAATGCTGTCAAATCTGAGTCAATAATTTGGTGTTTTATTTTGAGTTTCTTTAAGTTTTCTATTTCCAACTTAAACACTATCTTTGGAACCAATAGAATGTTCTCATTTCCTGAGAGAAATGCTCCTAAAAAAGATGTTCCTGCAATGTTTGTTCTGTATACATCTACTTTTAAGGTTTTTTCTATCTTTCTAACCAATTTTTCAGGAAAACTTTGCGGGACTAAACAGTAATCATCGTTAGCGTAACAATATAGTCCAATGTTTGGGTTTCCGTTAAAATCCATCAATTCTATTCCCATATTTTTAAGTAATTTAGGACCGTCTTTAAAAAGTTTTGTTTTTGCATGTTGCAGAGAAAAAGAATTTTAAGAAACAATCATGAAAGTTCATTTTTTATTTCCTGGTTTGTTTGAGCTTTGCAAAGGACTATCTCTATCTCCCCGAACGGCTTTTCCTGAACTAAATCAATTTTTCTCTCATCAACATGAGACAAATGCAACAATGGTATGAATGTGAAAACCTTTTCTGACTTTTCGTTTGATTCCAAGAGCGAAGTGAATGTTACTCTGCTGTTCAATCTGAAAAGATTGATTATTTTTTTATAAACATTGCTTATGATTTTTGTCATGTCTATCTTTTTTTCAGGAAGTTTTATCTCAACATTTATTATCCTTCTTTGAATTCTTCTTTCTCTGACTTCCAATGCCTTGTCAAGGGCTTTCATCAAATCTTTAAGAGAAACCTTTCTCTTCCTTGGCTGAGGAGTTTTTGGAACAAGAGCTGGTATGTTGAGATTGTTTTTGTTGTATTCGTTGAAATTCAAAGACAGCCCCTGATAGAAATCATCTATTTCTTCGACTGTTGTTTCTTCCAAGGTTGAGAACAACCTGTCTAACTCAGAAATGTTATCTCCAACTAATTTTGTTGATTTTATTTTTAGGAGTATCGCTGCTGCAAGAATTACCTTTCCAGAAATTCTAAGGTCAAGCTCCTTCATTTTCTTTATTGCTTCAATGTAGAGTTTTGTAAGTTTACTAACATCGATGTCCCATGGGTCCATGTTCTCTGTTTTTATTATGTTGTAGAGCAACGACTGCCATGTTATTTCCTCTTTTTCCATCAACAAAGATAAAAGTTTAGATTCCATGAGTATTATATAAACAATACCAGTATATAAATTTTTATATTGTTTTATAGTTGTTTCAAAGTTGAATTTGTTTAAAAACAAAAAAATAAATAAAAACAATAAAAAACAAAAAGAATTTTTCTTAAATCCTTTTTAGTATTCTTCAGAATCCTCTCCAAAATCTTCTGTGTCTTGATATTCTCCTGAATCTTCTTCGCTTTCTTCCTCTGCTTCTTCTTGTTCCTGTTTTTGCTCTTGTTTTGGAGCTTCTTTGGTTTTTGCCTCTCCTACCTTCTCAGCAAAACCTACCCTTCTCAGAACCTTTGTAATCTTTATATGCGCTCTTTCTCCCTGCTTTGTTCCAGGCACAAAGATTACAAAGCCGTCCTTCCTTGTTAAACCGTCCCCTTTCTCTGCAATCGCTTCTATTGTTACATCCATTTCCTCTCCTTCTTTTACAGGAGGTTCTCTGTCGTCCCTAAATCTTCTCCCTCTAAAACCTTTTTCATTTCTTCCGAATTTATTAAATCCCATTTCTTTACACCTTCTACTTATTCAGTCCTTTTAAAGGACTTAAAGTCCATAAAAAATAGTTGGTATTTAAAACTTTGTATTTTACTTTGTATTTTTATTTGAATACAAATCAAGTTTCATAAAAAATTAAAGAAAACATTTATAAATAAGAAATGAAAAAAAAAAGAATAAGGGGTGGTTTGAGTGGAAGCAGAAAAGAGAATAGTCAATCTTTGGCTTCGCATGAATGGTTTTTTTACAATAAACGACATCAATGCAGGAAAGAGCGTAATTGACATCCTTGCCTTGAAATTTAGGAGTTCAAATCTTGAATCAATTTTTCATGTTGAAGTTAGTTGTTCTCTTGGTTCTGAAACAACAAAAGAGGATTATCTGCTTAAAAAATTTGAAAGTTCTGATGTAAAGAAAAAAATAAAGAAAATAATGAACGATTTTTTAGGTGGAAATTTTGAATACAAAAAGATTTTAGTTACGAATTTGAAATTTCCAAAAATTGAAAACTACGATGTGAAAATTATAAGTTTCAGCGATGTTCTGAAAGAGGTCCTCAACAACATAGATAGGCAGAACTATCAGGACTCTGTAACAAGAACTTTGCAGCTTGTAAAGTTCATCTCGTTGAAGAGAGAAGGATTTTTTAGGGGAATGAAAAAAGCCCAGCTAATTTCCTTGTTTGATGATTTCTTGAAGACAAAGGAAGCAATAAGGTTTATAAGCGAAAAGCAAAAGGTAAGCGAGAAGATAGTAAGAAGGTTCTTGAGAAAGAACCCTGACTATATTGTAATGCTCATCAAAAAGATGCCTAAGGAAAAGAGAACAAAGTTCCTTAATGCCTTAATGAAGAAAAGCCAGTTGAAGAAAGAATTTTATGAAAGAACATTAGAAAACTTTTTTAAATAGAAAGATTTTTATTTAGAATAAATTTAGAATTTACAATAAATCAAAAAATCAGATTTAATCACAAATAAAAAAGAGGTGTGCGGATGAAGAAGATTTCTCCAAGAAAAGATTTGATAATTCGAACCAAGAGCGAGCCAAGAATGCATCATGACTCTGAAAGAGTTCCTACAGGGATCAAAGGGCTTGACGAAATAATAGGTGGGGGTTTTATTCCAAGCTCTGTAAACCTTGTTTCAGGAGGAGCTGGAGCAGGAAAAACTGTTTTTGCTCTGCAATTTTTGTATACAGGTGCTTTGAGAGGGGAAAAGGGTTTGTTTATATCAATGGAAGAAGAACTTCAGGACTTGAAGGATGACGCAAAAACTTTTGGTTGGGATTTTGATAAGTTGGAAGCAGAGGGAAAGGTGAAATTCGTTTACATCTATCCATACGAAATTACAAATTTTCAGACGCTCTTGATAAACGAGATAGCCCAAGTAGGAGCCAAGAGGGTTGTTATTGATTCCACAAGTGTTCTTGGAATGGCTCTTGACAACGAGTTTGAAGTTAGAAAACAGTTGTATGCTTTTGCATCCCAGCTAAAAAGGGTTGGTTGCACATCAATTCTAACTTCTGAAATTGTTGATCTTAAAAACAACAGGTTCTCAAGATTTGGAGTTGAGGAGTTCGTTGCTGATTCTGTAATAACACTGCACCTTTTGAGCGATTTCAAAATAAAGGAATCCCAAAGAGCAATGCACATCGTTAAGATGAGAAGAACTCAAATCCCTCATAATTTGATACCAATAAAAATAACGCCTCAAGGTTTGGTTGTGTTAAAAAAATGAACATATAAAAATAAAAAATTAAAATCTCACAAAAAAAGAAAATTTTGGATGTTAAATTAAATGCTAAGAACAAAGAATTATAACTGAAACAATTCGCTTTTTGGCGCACCTGCTTACGCATTTTTAATTTTAAAAATAGTAATTTAAAATTGTGCAAAAAATCAGCAAAATAAGGGTGAGAAAAAATGAAACTTGAAAGATTACCTAAAAGAAGGATTTCGGACATTGAAAAGGAAGCGATATTCTTAAGAGCAGAACTCTCAAAACTTAGAAGGGAAAGGGCTGATATGATTCTAAACAAGGGGATTCTGCTGTATTTTAGTTTTTTGATTGTTGCAATAATCGGACTTTTAAACCACTACATAACACTAAAACAACTTAACATTTTGGTGGTTTTGGCTCTTGCAGTACTCATAATAACAATGTGGCCTTATATAACAACCACAACAAAAGAGGAGAGAGAGCTTGAGGAGTTAATAGAAGAACTCTATGTTTAAGCAAATTATTTTTATTTGTTTTTTATTTTTGTTTATGGTTTTTATTATAATTTTTTATCAAAGTATTGCTATTTTTTAATCTTCTTCAATAATTTTCTATCAGCAAGTTTTGATTTGAATTTTAAAATCACGCATAAATCGGAAAATTCTCAATTTTTTTAGAAGAACTTTATAAAAACAGAAAAATCAAAACCTTCTTTTAATGCTTGCACAATTTTTTACAGCAGTGCTAATAGGCATAATTTCAGGAGTGATTACAGGGCTCATTCCTGGAATACATGTCAATCTTGCATCTATTATGTTCTTTGAAATGCTGATGACTGGTTTTTTGAATTTTGAAAACAAGGCTCTGTTTATGGTTGTTGTAATCTCAGCAATGATGTCAACCCACATTTTTATTGACAACATTCCTTCAATATTTTTAGGAGCCCCTGATGAGAACACTATGCTGAGCGTTCTTCCAGGGCACAGGATGTTGCTCAAAGGGAAAGCATTGGTTGGAATGGAGAGCATAATCTTTGGCTCTTTGGCTTCAATGATTTTAGGAGTAATTATGCTTCCAGTAATGGTTTTTGCATTGAAAATCCTTTTTTATTATTCAAAACCTTTAACTCCTTTAATCCTAATTTTTGTTTCTATTTGCTTAATGCTAAGCCACAAAGAAAAAAATTCAAGGTTTTGGGCGTTTTTTGTTTTTTTAGTTTCAGGCATTCTTGGTTTTTTCGCTTTGAGAATGCCGTTTTTGAAACAACCGTTGTTGCCATTGCTCTCAGGGCTTTTTGGCCTCAGCGTTTTGCTTGAAAGCTCGTTTTCAAAGCCCTACATTCCAGAGCAAGATGATGATGTTGAATTCAAAATCTCTCCTGTTAATTCTGCATTGGGATTCCTCTCTGGTTCTTTAACTGCTGTGTTTCCTGCGATTACAAGTTCAATGGCTGCTCTGTTTGCCAGGTCCTTTTTGAAGAAGATAAATGAGGCGGATTTCTTAAGCATTTTAGGAGCTGTTAATGCTTCAAATATCATTTTAGCAACAATCTTTTTGCTCATAACTGAAAGAGCAAGAAACGGAGCTTTGGTTGTTATTTCTCAGATAACAGATTTGAACCTTGCAACAACCATGCTTATCATAGGAACAGTTTTAATTTCTTCAGGCATTGCAAGTTTGATAAGCTTAAGATTGTCAAAGATTTTTTGTGCAATAATTTCAAGGATTGATTATGCAAAGGTTTCCATCGCAATGATATTCTTCCTAAGCTTTGTAACAGTGCTGTGTTCTGGCATTTTCGGATTGTTGATTTTGGCAGTTTCAAGCTCAATCGGGTTTTTTTCTCAGTCGTTAAACATAAAGAGAATTGTTCTAATGAGTTGCTTAATCTTTCCTGTATTTTTGAATTATTTAATATAATGATTTCAAACAGAAAAAATTAAAATGCAACTGCTAAAAATTCTAAAAGCAAGAAAAGAAGCTAAAAAAAGCAAAGAATCAAAAACTTATTTAATCTATTTATTTCATCCACTTCTTTGATTTTACCTTGAAAAAATCAGAAGTTATTTCGTATTGAATTCCACTGTAAGCTATATAAACATCATTTCTTTCTAATAGGATTTCGTTGAATTTAAGAAACGCTTCCTTCTGGTGTTTTGACATGTTTTTTAGGCCTAAATAAAAATTTTTAATGTCATCTGTAAAACGCTCCATGGTCCATGGAAAGTGCATTAGAGAAAGCCTTTTTGAATTGCTTGAGTCCTTCAGCAGTAGAGCGTCTTTTAAGCTTAGGTGGTATCTTCCACCTGTGCCTTCTTGTTCTTGAAATAGTTTGTTAGCGCCTACTATTAAGATGTCAGAGTCCATCGCTAAATTTTGAAACCTTTCAATTATGCTCTTTTCACCAAAGTATAGGCCTGTGTCTGTTATGTATGTTGCCTTTACATTTTTTAAATCCATCTTTATTATTTCCTTTTCATAGTCCTTGTTGGCTTCTTTAACCAACTCACTGCTCTTGGAAAATATGTTTATTAATTCTGATTTTTTGTAGAATTCCAAGACCTTATCTTTCAAATTTTTTATTTTTCTTCCTAATTCTGACTCGTCAATTGCAAGATTTTTTGCTGCTTTATTGTCAATTTCAAATTTCAGAAACAATTCTTCTATTGAATAGCCTGATATCGTTGGTATTACATGCTCCCCATAAACTCCTTTTACGCTGTATGTCTTGCTGCTGAGCATTGAGAAACAGAGATTGTTCACTTCAACCATTTCAACCATAAATTTATTTTTTTCCAAAAAAAATTTTTCCATTTCCAAGGAATCCCTTTGTTTTTGCTTTATAACTGATTTTTCATAATTTCCAGATGGGAAAATGTCATAACAGTTTATTTCAAGCTCAATTGCTCCTGTTATTGGATTTGAATTTATTGCGTTTAAAACATATTCAGATGTGTTTCTCGTAAGAAGTTTACTTTCCAAATTTCCGTTTTTGTATTCTCCCTGCGCAGGGCCGAAAAGATTTATCTCCTTTATTCCTGATGCGTAAGCTTTATAGAAAAGGTTTTCAGGGCAAAAATGGTCTGCGTGGGTGTGCGTTATCAGAACATTTATTTTCTTGTTGCTGGTTTTTCCAATTCTCTCCAAGTATTCTGTAACTCCTAACTCATAACCTGGGCCTAAATCAATTAGAAAAGGGGTTTTTTCATTTATGTTGTTATCAAGCCCTGATTTTTCAGAGAATTGAATGAACAAGGAAGAACCATTCTTTCCGTGTCCATCAGACAAGACAGTTATCTTCATGCTCATATGGCTTGCATAACTGATATATAAAACTTTTCATTTTTGTTATTAAGTAGTGATAAAAATACCATAAAATTGTTTTTCCTAGGCCAAATATCTGAAAACTATAACAATTACTAAATGTTTTGTTGTTATGTTCTTATATCTTTATAAGAAGCTTATTTACAAACTTGATAAATATTTTTAAAAGCGTGTTAGGAAATCAAGCATAACTTTATTATTGTATCTGGAATTGCATCTAAACAAAATGAGAGTGGAGCAAGGCAATAAAGCTTAAGACTTCTGCAGCGTTTTTTTTCTCTGCCTGAGCTCGTGTGGAGCTTTCCTATAAGGCTGCCTTCTAACGGGTCTCTGAAGAGGAGTCAGTTCTCTGTAAACTGCAAATGTGAACTCGGGATTCTCCACAACTATCCTTTCAAGTTCCGCCCTCTCCATATTTCTCCTCCTGACTTCTCTGCTGAAATATTTGTTTGAGAACTTTTTAATCTTGTCAACATTGTTGAGGATGTATATGCTCTCAAGCCGCTTGAGCTCTTCTCCTAAGTCCAGAGTCCACCTTGCAGAGAATATTTCAAAACATTCAAAGCATTCAAAGCCTTCGGTGACTGGTAGGAATCTCCTGCTGGCTTGCTCAGCGCGAAGATTCTTCCCTGTAAATTACTAATGCAAAGTGTTTGAAGAAGTCAAGAAAGAGGAGCTCCTCAGCCAGCTCGTTCGTTTCCAGAGAGACGCAATCAGCTGCTGTCATTTTTTCTCCACATCCCAAAATTTTAGCGCTGCCTGTTTTCCCAAGAGCGGCACCTTCAACACTACGAGGTAGAGTCCCTTGTAGGGCACTTTGGTGCCGTCGTTTGAGGTATAATTTGTTCTTAGAAGAGGTCAATGGTTCTTCTGCTGTTATAGTCGGTTATGAAATAGCTCTGCTCGTCGCTCCCCCTATGGGATTTATGACCCTGTAACTTATCTCCTGATTTCCACTTAGCCCTATTTCATATTTGGTGAGGTCCACAGCCTTTATGGAGAGCAGTTCTCTCCTCTTTTTTTATGTCCTCTATAATCTCCTCTATGTTCCTCTGCAATCCAGTACTCAAAATTTAATTCTCGCAACCTTTTAATTCGTTATAAGTATGATTTGCGCCCAAATTACAGTCTGACCATCTACAGTTTGACTGCCTTTAGAGTGTAGTCTTATAGGTCAAATTCTGCTTAAGCTAAAGAGTTTATTTTTCTGTCTGATAATCTAAGTGTAATTATTTTTATCTACTTTTAATTTAAATTTAACCAATCTTTCATAAAAATATAAAATACCAATCTAATTTTTAAGCCTTTGAAAACAAAGCTTTATCAACTTTGCCAACTATGGTAATAAACAAAAGTTTTTTAAATATTCCTATTATCCCAAAATAGTATTTAAATCTTAAAAGAATTTAAAAAGAATTGCAAAAGCAGTGCAAAAGCAGCGCGGTGAAATCATGGAAGCAACAATCTCAAATTTTAGAATGGCAAGGCACCATACAAAGGGAAACCATGTAATCATAATAGTGGAAGGTATTGATAACAAAGAAAAAGCAATGAAATTGATAGGAAAAGAAGTAATTTGGAAAACTCCTTCTAAAAAACAGAGAGAGATTAAAGGAAAAATAGCGTCTGTTCATGGAAATAAGGGTGCTTTAAGGGTTATCTTTGAAAAGGGAATGCCTGGGCAGAGTATCGGAACAAGGGTTCTGATAAGGTAAAAGATTAAAAAAGATTAAGGAACAAAAAGATTGTACATTTGCCTTTCAGAATCCCATACCAGATTTAGATTGAACAAATCGCAAAACCATGTTGCAGGTATGTAAAATCCTGAATCTGTTTTTCCAGCAAGAGTAAGCCCTGAACTCAGCGTTATTTTATAACCGTCTTTGATTAAGGAGTTTGTGCCTAAATAAAAATCATGGGTGTGATTATTGTATTTAAGTCTGTAAAAATAAGGATATCCTTCTGCATAACTCCTTTCGCTTATTGCTGCTAATAATGCCTCTGCTACTGTTCTCAATGAAATATATACTTCTCCATTGTAGAGGAATGGAGCTTCTTGCATCCTGTACAAATAACCATTGATATAAACTGTTTTATTGTTTGGTTTGAAAGACAAGCATTTTGTTCCCTGAACCCTTGTCTGAGGATTTAAAAGCCAATCATAATCCTCCCACGAGTTTTTTATTGAATCAACATAATTGATGGCAATAGCATAATTGTATAGATTGTTTGAGGTTGAGCTGTCCAAACTTAAAAATCCTTTATAGAGTTTGTTATCAGAGTTCTTGAAAAAAACCAGGAGGTTCTTATTTGAACCTTGAGTTACAACTAAGTACTCTAATTCGCCATTTTCTTGATTTGAATCCATCAAAATGTCCAAAATGCTTTCAAGTTTGCTGTTACTTATTATATCCGTATAATAATTTGTAAGAACGCTTTTTAAAGGAGCCAAGTCTGCTTTGAGAATTACCTCCAACGCGCTCTCATAGTTAGGATAATTCTGCACTGATTCTTGGCAGCTCTCAAACATTTCAATTGTTTTTTGAATTTCTGATTTTTGCGGAGAAACAACAACAGGATTTTTGTAATCGTCAATCGCTTTTTTCAGTAAAAATGAATTTTCAGGCAACATTGCAAGGGTTAGGTTGTATTTTTTGTAATCAGGCCCTGTTATATTTGTAATGAGATTGTTTCCCATCAAAATAAAGCTATTTGCTTCTCCGTCAAAATCATAACCATTCATAATCTTTTCTAAAACTAATCGTTTGTTTGAATTAAATAGTTCATCAAGATTAATATTACTGTTTCTCAAAATAGCAGACAAATCGTCTCTTGTTATGTAATATTCAGCATCATAATTTCCTAAAAAAAAACCCTTTTCCCAACCGCTCGCCAAATCAAGTATTGGCCTGAAATAATAACTCTTTGAAACGAGCAGATTATTCATCTCTGCTATGTTTTTTGTTCCTATTGTAAAACTGCACAATTTTTGTGATAATTTATCAGTGCCTATCTGAACTACCAAAAAGCCCTTTTCATAATCAACGCCTATGTTTTTTATAACCTCCTTGTTTCCAAAATCTCCGTTTAAATAATCCTTTTCTATTTCTCCATTGACTAAAGAATTGTCAATCAATTTCCTGATTTTGTTCAAGTCGTCCTGCAATAAAATGCGTGTGAATTCCTTTTCGTTCAATAGTTCAAGGAATCCTGAGTAAAGTATAGTTGAATACTTTGAATACCACCTTATTTCCTTTTCTGCAACAATGTTAAACTCCTTTAGTTGGTCCTCCAATGTTGTTTGAGGAGTTGTAGTGTTTGTTGGGGTTGTTGGTTTTGTTTCTTTTGGATTAGTAGTTATCTCTGTTGGAGGCATTGTCGTGGTATTAGTGTTTGGTTTTGTTTGATTATATGATGTTTTTTCTTCTATGCCGTAAATTTCATTTACAATCTTTGCGAGTGAGATTTTCTTTTCTTTGGAGATATTTAATGCCAAAAACTTTGTCTCATTGTTTTTGACTATTTTGAATACCACATAATTGTCTGAATCTTCTAAAAGCATGACAGGATTAGGAAATGTTGAATTGTCTTTTTCATTGTAATCAGGGCCTATTTCCCAATCATCCAAAACAGAATTGGTTATTATATCAAAAATTGAACTCTGGTTTTTGGTGAAGAGTTCTCCATAGTTTTTATTGTATTTTTGCAGTATTTCATTCCACCTTGAGCTTGAAAAAGCGAACTTGACCTTTTTGTTGAAATCCCAATAATTTGAGTATATCGTGTCATCATTTTCCAACAAGTTCTCAATCGTTGGCGTCTTGTTATTTTGCTCTTTCTCTAGTTTATTTTTATAATATAAAATTCCAAGCGTAATTGGAGCGTAAACAAGGGCTACAACTGAAATTCCTAACAGGATTTTTTTGAACGATTCTTTTAGAGATTTCCTTTTTTCATCTATTTGTTTTGCTGTTTGTTCAATCGATCTTTCTATAAAGTAATTTTTTTTATAATCAATGTCATATGTTCTGAGCAGATTTTGAATGCGTGAACGCATCACTATTGCATCTTTGAATACCATTTTCTCGTCAGGATTGAAACTCTTTTCGATAATCTCCTCAAGGAAGGAAAGCTCGAAAGGCATCCTTGACATGAATTCTTTTCTGATTTTTTTGTAGCCGACATCCGGTTTTTCTTCTCTTATAAATTGATTTATTGAATAAGTATCTCTTTTTTCTCTTGAAAATACATCATCCAAAAACAAGTAGATGAAGTTTGCTCCTAAACTGTAAACATCAATTTTCTCGTAGTCAAAATTCAACTTCTTGTCTGGAAAAAAGAATTCTATCAGCTGCATTTTTGATGTCGTGACATACGCGCTCTTTTCTCCTGACTTTTTTATGTAAGGGCTTCCTGCCAATTTGGATATGTTTGCAAATCCAAAATCTCCTATTGCAAAATCAATTCCATCAAAGAATATGTTTCCTGGATGCAAGTCCCCATGAGAATAATTGCTTTTTTCTAAAACCTCTGCCAAACCATTTACCACATCTTCTAAAAACTTTAATTTTTCCATGCTTGTCAAGGAATCCTTTATTTTTAGAACGCTGCCCTTGTACAATGGAAGAACCATGAAAGGCACGCTTATGAGTTTTGAATCCTCCTTAATGAAGAAATTGTTTACCAGCAAGGGTTCAACAACATTTTTACTCTTAACCTTTTGCATTATATCCCAATTTTTTTTTGCCTCCTCAGAAAACATTTTTAGGGCGTTGGGGTCTTCCCACAAGTTTGGCTCAAGAATCTTAACAGCGACATCCCGCTCTAGAACAGTATCTGGCAACCTGCTCACATATTTTCCTCTAAAAACAATTCCCAAGACTCCCTCTCCAAGAATTTCGCTTTCTAAAAAAACTTCCTCATTGTAAATGTACCTATATTTAAGAGAATCAATTCTCCTCTTTCTCTTTATTTGAAGAGATAAATCCTCGCTCATATCGCTCATATAGCCCTATATTAACAGAGAAACAACTACTATATAAAACTTACTGTTAAGTGATAACATAATTTTTTATTTGCTTTTAAATTTTGTTTTTTATAAAAAATTTTATAAATAACAAACATTATGAATGCTGTTATGAGCAAAGAATGTGAAGTTGATAGTTCATGCAACGATGAAAACAAGGAAAGGTATGAAAGCGTATTAGAGGAGTTGGGTTTTAGCAAGAATGAGATAAAAGTTTATATCAGTTTGCTGGAAACCGGCTCTGCCACAGCAGGAAAGATTGCAGATAAGAGCAAGGTTCACAGGACAAATGTTTATGAAGCATTGAACAGGCTTATAGAAAAGGGAGTTGTAAGCTACATAATAAAAAATAAGATAAAATATTTTGAAGCAAATGATCCAATTTCTTTAATGCAGGTTATGAAAGAAAGAGAGGAAAAACTTAATCAAATAATCCCTGAGCTTTCTCTTAAGAAAAAATTTTCAGAGAAGAGGGATGTTGCCCATCTAATGGAAGGAATTCAGGGAGTAAAGGCAGTGACTGAGGACATTCTAAGGTGCGTTGAGAACAATGGTTTTGTTTTGACATTTGGTTGCCCAAAGGACATAAGCAAGAGAATGAAAAACTTCATAGATTATTATCATAAGAGAAGGATTTCAAAAAGGATAACCCAAATCCACATATACAATGAAAACGCAAAAGAAAGAATAGCATACCTTAACAAGCTTCCTTACACAAAGGCAGATTATCTGCCAAAAGAGTACAACAGTCCTGCAACAACAACAATTTATGACAACAAGGTTTCATTTTGGATTTGGGATGAAGTTCCTTTGGTTATTCTGATAGAAAGCAAGAAGATGGCTGACGCTTACAGAAAATACTTTTGGCTTTTGTGGAGTTTAACAAAATTAGGTAAAAAAGAGAAAAGAAATGAAAAGGCATGAAGCATATAATTAATCAGGTAATTTATTCAAGTAATTTATTCAAGAGAACTTTCAAGCAGCTTTCTTGATTTGCTGAAGAAAAAAATAAAATCAGAGTTTAAAAACTGCAAAAGAATTGCTGTCAAAATTCATTTTGGAGAACCAAACAATGAATATGCTCTTAAACCGGAAGACATTAAACCATTTACTAATGTTTTAAGAGAGTTAAATATTGATTTCTTTTTCTTTGACAGTTCTGTTGCTTACAACAGCATAAGAAAAACTCCTAAAGGACAGATAATGGTTACGAAGGAAAAGGATGGGATAAGATTGGAAAAGTAAGAAGCAGCAGCGAATTTGTTGCTGTAAGAGGAGAAAACAGGGTTTACGAGGTTTGCAGAGAACTTGCAGACGCAGAAGGGGTTTTGGTCATAAGCCATTTTAAGGGTCATGCTTGTTCTGGATTTGGAGGAGCCATTAAGAACTTGGGGATGGGAGCTCTAACAAAGAAAACAAAATCAATGATCCACGATGGTGGTAGTCCTGTTTTTAAAGAAGAACTTTGCACTAAATGAAAGAATTGTTATCTAAGTTGTTCGATAAACGGAATAAAATTTGATGGCAGGCCAATATTTGAAGAGTGCTACGGGTGTTCAAATTGCGCTTACAATTGTCCTGCAGGAGCAATAAAACCAAAGATTAATTATTTTGATGTGCTTCTTGCAGAAGGAGCTTCTGCAGCGCAGTCAAGATTCAAGAGATATTATTATATTAATATTTTAAAAAGAATTACCAAAGAGTGTGATTGCGAGCAAGATCCTAAAGGAATAATAGCAAGGGATTGTGGTTATTTGTGCTCTAAAGATGGAGTTGCAGTAGATAAGGCATCCTATGACCTTGTAAAAAACAATGAAGGGGATGTTTTTTTAAAATTTAACAAGAAAACAGGTCTGCAGCAGGTAAGTGCTGCTGAAAAATTCGGCATGGGCAAAAAGGAATATGAACTTAAGATTATCAAAGAGTAAATCTTCAAAGATTTATAGATTAGCAAAATGATAAAAATGCATAAAACCAAAAATAATACAAAAATTAAAGATGTATTATCATTTCTTTCTAAAATACCTTAGAATTCTCTTAAAATGATTGCAGCATCTGTAAAGAGTTTATTGTTTATCTCTATCGGCAGGTTAAAGTAGCTTGCACTTACTCTATTTTCAGATATTGGATTTCTAAAATAATCTTTTGAAATTAGATATGCTGCAAGTATTGAGTTTGACAGAGCAAAAAGCATTATTGCACTATTACCTTTCTTGGCAAGCTTTAAGAGCAGATTGCATTCAGGATGTTCAAAACTTCCAAGCTTTTTGAAATAATTTTGCTCTTCAAAGCTTAAGAGTTCAATCCCTTCAGTGCTTTTCAAAGCGAGCAATAGTCCTGAACCGTAACTAAGTGCTTCAATGTTTTGAATGTTGTCTGAATAGTAATTTCCTGTCATTCTCTTCGATTCAAGGTTGTAAACTACAATTCTGTCTGCCCTATCTTGGGAGACTAAATAATTGTTTTTAATTTTGAAATTTCTTACCCTTGATGAGTTAGTAGCATATTTATAATTCAAAATTGTTTCAAGATTTTTTTTCAGAGCGCATTCCAAAATCATGTAATCAACTGCTGCATAGAGCATACCAAGGTTCTCTGATTTTTCCTTGTTATTGCATTGAATGAATTTTAAAGGCCCAATATGATCTGCATTCTCAGTAATTTTTTGCAAAATCTTTTCTTGATTTGGCGCAATCCTCTTCTCTTTTCCATCAAAAATATTTTTATCTTTTATGGAAAATTGGAATATTCCTGAGTTGGAACGGGCTGCGTAAATAACATAGTGGGTTTGGTCTAAACTTATCAATTCAACTGAGTTTAATCCTAGTTTTTCCTTTTTGTTTTCGCAAGATTCTTCTATTTTAGGCATTACAGAAACTTCCAAAATCTCTTTGAAAGTGTCAGCATCGTATATTCTTATCGTATTCTTGCATCCGAAAACCAATTTTTTTTTGTCTGGGGTGATGTTCATTGAGCGCGCTCCTTTGATTTCTTTAAATGGTATTAAAGATCTTGTTTTTGTATTTATCCTCAAGGCCTCATTTACAAAAGAGAGTATGATATCCAAATTGTAAGGAAATTCATTTTCTTTTCTTTCTCCAATCAATTCGATGATTTCTAAGTTTTGTTTTCCCTGATTTTCAGAAATCAATTCTCTGATTAACTTTTCATAACCTTCCTTTATTGTCTGATCTGTAACCTCTGTTATGTTTGGTTCTATATGATGCTGTTTTATTAAATCCTCGATTGTTCTCTTAACATATTCTTTTGAATTTTTGAATTTTAAGAGTTCTTCTTTGCTCAATTTTAAGTCATACTCTTTTTCAAAAAGAACTCTTATAAATCCAAATAAGTCATAACCAGGGAGTTTATTCTTAAAAAGCGTGACATCTCCTATAAAAATCCCGTCCTCTTTGTGATATCGTGAGGTTGTAACTATCTCGTTTTCTTCCAATCCAAGTCCTTTTACTGCAGCAATTATTGTATCAACAAGCGACTTTGCAGGGCTGTCAATAGGAGTTTTTCCTTCTTTTTTGAAAAAAAGCCCGTAGTCCCTTGTCATGTCTCTTACATCCATTGTCATGTCTCTTACATCCTTCAATGATTTTTCATTGCTGATTATATCCAAAAGGCTTATTCCATTTGTTTTTACATATGAAAGCAATGGAACCATTGTATCGTTGTGGGCTCCTATCACAAAAGCAGTAATGTTTTCCATTGGAATGTTAAAATATTTTGAAAGGTAGTACTTGAATCTGTTCGTGTCTGTCTGTGTCAGCCCAACAACTTGATCATATGGAAGTTTTGAAGAAGAAGCCAATGCATAAGTCATTATATCAACTGGGTTCGTTGCTACTAAAACCAAGCCATTGT
The DNA here is from genome assembly GCA_049700835.1 of Candidatus Woesearchaeota archaeon. GTDB lineage: Archaea > Nanobdellota > Nanobdellia > Woesearchaeales > WAPY01 > JAWBOW01. Next base: position 25,360 of record JBNAUL010000002.1, on the reverse strand, counting down.
AACCCATTAAATTTTTTCCAATTTCTTTTATCAATGGAAGATTTGCATTAATGCATTCCTCTCTTGAAATAGCATTTTTTGGGTCATTCCCTGCAGTAACTAAAATCATGTCTGCTTTTAGAAGTTCTTTTATTTTTGAAAAATCTCTGTACTCTGACATTGAATCATTCTTGTAAAGAACAGGCCTTATCTTTATTTTGTTCTCTGCTGAAATTTCTTTCTCCTTTTTTTCAAGGTCAGAATACTTTTCGTCTGTTGTCAGAACAATTATCTCATTTATTGGCTCTCCTATTTGTAGGTGATTTAGTTGCGACAAGTAAGAGATGGTTTTTTCTGCAAGTTTTCCGTAACCTATAATTCCAATATCTATCCCATTTTTTTGCTTTATGTTTTTTAACGGCAGATGCTTTCCTTCTTCTTTCATTCTGCTTGTTTTAAGTAAATCGCTGATGCATTCCATCAGTATTTTCTTATCGTATTCTTCTCTTTGTCCTATGTCCATAAGAATGAATAAAAACACGAGATTTATAAATTTTTTTGTTTTTTTATCACTAAATAGAGAATAAAATTGTTTTTTTGGTTTGATTCTATTTGGTTTTATTCTATTGCATTCCTTGCCCTTTCAAGAATTTGATTCATTAAGCTTAAAGTTTTGCTGAACTTTTCTTTTGTGTTCTCGTCAAGCACTATCCGCGAAGCATAAGAATTTAATAATGTTTTGTAGCCCTCAACCATTCTATTGAAATAATTGCAATCTGAATGTAATCTAAGTTCTTTCATGTTCTTAATTAGATTATAGACCTTTTCAACTGTTTCATCTATGTTTTTTATGCTAAAATTTAAAAGCTCTTCTCTAATAGAAAATAGGTCTGGATTTGGTGTAGGACCCAAACTGCTGAAGTAGAGATAAGGATTTATTAAAACCCTTGAAACATTTTCATTCTTATTTACTGAAGAATTCCTTCTAAATTCTTTTATGAGAGCTTCAAGTTCGCTCTTGTTGCTCTTGTTTTTATCCTCATTTTCTATAAAGGATTTAAGTTTTTGAACAGAATGCCTTATGCTAGAGATATGCTCCAATGCTTGGCCTGATGCTGAGATGAAATAAGGTTCATTACGCAATCTTTTATACTCTTGTTCCTTTATGTCAAGCTCGTTTTCGAACTTTATTATTTCTGTTTTTTCCTTTGATTTTAAGAGCTCTTCAAAACAGATTTTTATTTTTTCCATCTCCTTTGAAATTTCCATAATCCTCTGTTTAGCAGTCATTATTTTGTTCAGGTAATCGTTCAACTCCTTATTTGCTTCTTTCAATCCTTTTATATCAGTTCCAAAATTACTCTTAATAATATAAGCAATTCTTTCAAGGTTCCTGAATTGAGATATTTTTTCAGATAGTTCTTTGTCATCTGCTTCTATGCTTTGAAAACTAAGTTTGTATGATTTTATTTTTGCCAGTTCGTCCTCAATTCTTAGTTTGAATTCATTAATCTTTGCATTTATTTTTGAATCCAGCAAAACCCTCAATTCTCCGTATTTTTGAACTTCATCCTTTAAGTAATCCAAAAAATAGAATTCCTTCTGTGCTTCCCATACAATTGTTTTTTTGCCTTCAATCAAATTTATGATTTTCTGTTCATTCGGTTCTGAAAACTCACTGATCTCTTGAATTGACTTTTTCATCTGCTCCTGTTTTGATAAAAGTTCTGTCTTTAGTCGAACTATGTCCGAATGCTTTTGAAGAAAAAACCAAATTTCCTTTTTCAGGCGTTCTGCTTCTGGAAAAAATTCCATGAAATTCAACCTTATGATTTTTGAAAGCAAGTCCTCAATTCCCCATCTGCTGACGAAATTGCCATCGTAAATCTCTCTTAAAACATTTATGCTGTTCTCATCCCAATTTACGCTCAAATAATCCTTTGAGATTTCCCTTATTTTTCTTGGAATGGCATAGTATTCTTTCAAGTTATTGCAGTAGTTCATCAAAAAATTTTCTGCTTTTGTTTCTGCTCTTGATTCCCTTTTAAAAATAGATTTTCTTTTTTCCTTTGCTTCAGCATCATTAAGTTTAAGCAGAGCCCTGTAGAAACCTGCATTCAAGTTCATCTTCTTCCTGAGCTCTTTTGCTTCTTTAAATTTTTGGGTTTTAAGATTCTTATTTAGCTCTTCATTGCAACGATAAAAATTTTCTTTAATTTTATTCAGCATATGCCTTCTTGCTTCCTCTGCTTTTTCTTTTAGGTCCTTTAAAAGGTTGTAGTCAGTTTCAAATGAAGGAATTATGCGCGTACTCTCTTTTATTTCTGCAAGTTCTTCAATTGCATTAATGGTTTCTTTAATTTCGTTCCTGATTTTTATGTATCTGTTTATTTCTCCTGCTGTGAGAGCACTCCTCTTAGATTTTTCAAATTCAGCAAGCAGATTGTTCTTGTTCTTTGCAATGCCTGCAACTTTCTCCATATTTCTGTTCCAAATTTCCATGATTCTCAATTCTAAATCTTCCATTTTAAACCTGGTTTTAACTTGCAATGTTTTTATTGCTTAAATAATTTTTATAGGTTTCTTCAATATCTTTTATTGTTATTATAAAATCCTTCCCTTCCTTCAAGTGCTGCATCAACTTCCTCTTTTCAGTGTCGTTCAGGAGCTGATTTATGAATGCGCCGCTCATTTTAACCTCCTCATTGAAGTATTTGTCCACAAAATCAGAAATTTCAATTCCATTCGTGTAAGGATGTTCCTTTACCATTTTTTTCCTTGAGTTTATCTGGGCTGCGAATATTTTTTTGACTGTTTCCTTGTCAGGATACCAAAGATGAATTATCTTCTCAAACCTTCCAGGTCTCAAGAGTGCTGGGTCTATCATGTCGATTCTGTTTGTGGATGCAATAACAATAACTCCAGGAACTTTAAGGTGCCCATCCATATTATAGTTGAAAGTTGCCACTAAATTGTCCTTTTCCTCGTTGTTAGTAAGCCCTCTTTTAGGAGCAATCGTGTCCAATTCATCGATGTAAAGTATCGAGATTTTATGCCCTTCCTTTATTATTTTTTGGGCTGCCTCATCAAATTTTTTTTGCAATTTTATGGCTGCTCCAAAAACATAGGTTGAACCTATCTCGCTCACTCCAAGCATTGTGTATGGAGCTTTTGATTTTTGGCAGAAGAGTTTTGCGAGCATTGTTTTTCCTGTTCCAGGAGGCCCTGCCAAAAGTATTCCGCTTGGAAAGAGTTTTTCAATTGGAATGTGGTTTGCAGCATGTTCATAATTCTCTGCCAGATAACATAACTGCTTAAAATACTCAACCTGCTCCTCATAGCCCCCAAAATCTTCCCATGAAGCAGATTTTTCATGTTCAGAAACTATTGTTGCTGATGTTCCTCCGTTGAAACTGAATGTTTTTTTGACTCCTTCTATTTTTATTACAAGGGATTCTAAAATTGAAAAATCAGAATTCAATGTTTCCTTCTTTGAAATGCTCTTGTTTTTTATCCATTCATAGAATTGCTGAGTTAGTATTTCTATGTCATAATTCTTCCTTGATTCAATGTTGCATGCGTATAATTCCATGAGATTGTTTCTTAAATAAGGGTATTCCTGCTCAAAGTTTATTATGTTAGGGCTAAATATGTTGGTTAGTTCGTAAAAATTCTTTTGTCCATAGTTCAATATTTTCTCGCCGTACTGAGCGCTTATAAACATTGAATAAACAAGAGAATTAAGTTTTGGATAAGATCTATCAATCAAATTGGTTCTCAACGCTTGCATAAGCGAGAAAAAACCATAGATTGATGAAGTTATTTTGTCCAATGTTGAATCGTCTTTTCCTTGATACTTTGCCACGCCCTTTATCTTTTCCTTTATGTTATAACTGAACTCTAACCTGGTCTCAAGTTCTTTCTCAGCTATTCTCAATTCCGTGTTTGTTATTTTTAGCTCAGACATACTGCTGCCTCTTTTTAAATTCAGGAAAATCTAAATAGATCAAAAAGAGAAATAAAAATAATAAAACAGATTTAAAATGTTGAATAAGCGTATTTTTCCAAATAACCCTCTGCCCTTGTGGATAACTTTGCTGAGTTCTTGTTCTGCTTATTCCTTTCTGCTTCAAGTTCTTTGCTTAATGCTTGATGGGATTCAACCACCTCTGCGCTGGTTAAATTAGGATTAGTCAGGTGTATTGCCTCTTTTGCCAAATCGCTGACGCTCAATTGCCCGCTTATAATCTTTGATTGCTGTTCTATTTTTTCAGCTACCTTTTCATGGTCTATTCCCATGTTTATGATGCCTTCAAGCGCTTTTGCAAATTCTCTTGATGCATAAATTGATTTTATTGCATACGCATTGACCAAAAATTCTTTTTTCTTGTTTATTGCTATCTCCCACATCCTAGCAGAATCTTCAAGTTCGCTGATTTTCTGTCCAATCTTGTTGATTTCATATTCTATTTGGCTTATTTTCATGTCTGCGTTATCAACGATTCTGCATCTCTTTTCTTTCTCATCAATCAACTGCGAAACGCTGTAATTCAGGAAATCAGGACTAAGAAATTTCAGTTCTAGCTTTTCCTCCTGAATTCCCCCCTTTTTGTACATCAATATTCTGTCTATGTCATTTATTTCCTCTTCTGTCAAGTGGGTGTTCTGCTTATAAACTCTTAAATCCTGGCCCTTTTTCGTTATCTCTTTCCTTTGGTAATGTATTTGGTCCTTCAATGAATAATAGTACAACTGCATTTGCTTCAATTTCCTGTTTTCGCTTTCTACCAATGTTTCCACTTCCTTGTTTACAGCCTCGTATACTTTAGAGTAGTCCCATCCTCTGAACTGCGCGAATTTCACTGCAATGTTTCTTATAAAATCATTGCTTATTTTGCCGTAGTATTCAGTCAGTATTGCCCTGTTTATCTCTCTAAGTTTTCCCTTGAGCGACTTCGGGTCGTATGCTCCCTCTATAAAAAACTGAGTTTCCTGCCATTCCCTAAGTTGCCCGATGTCAGGAATTTCCTCTACTTTTGATTCCAATCCAAATTCTATTTTTTGTTTTTCCTCCATTTTTACCCCCTTTGAAATTTTCATTTTTTAAATTTCAATCAAACAATCAATCAAAAAACAACCTTTTTTATCTGCTCGTCAAGATTACCCTTGTACTGTGGGCTCGAAAGAGAATTTAGGGCATTGAAAATCTTTCCTTGCTTGAGATTGCTTAAAAATGATTTAATCCTGTAATAACCCGCTATTGCCTTCTCCACCCAATTATTTTCTCCTGCTTTCATTGCAAGTTCGTTTAGACAAGCTCCATCAATCATCCTTATGCCCTTTCTCTCTGCATACAATTTTGCCCTTTCTGAAAAATATGAGTTTGTTACGAACTCTGAATTTCTTGCATCATGCCCTATAAGTTCCAAAACGCTGCAAAATTTTGAGACCTCTTCTAATTCAACCTTTCTTTCATCGTCTTTATACTTAATTTCCACGAGCATCCTTTTCATAAGATTGTTTTCCAACTTCAAGTATGAAAGATCTATCTGATACCACTCACTGCCCTTTTTTATGATGTTGTTCCTCTTTACATCCAAATAACCTAACTCCTTGTAAAGCTCCTCAACGAATTTCTCCAACTTGTATCCGTTTATGTTTTTTTGAGTTTTCATATTATACTCTGATTGTTCTTTATTTGATTGTTTTTTTATTGCGATTTACTGCTTGTCAAAAAAGTCCTTTATGTAATCAGTTATATCCTTCCACTTGTCGCCTATGTAGTCCTTTACTCTTGTGTATTTTTCCTCAATTTTGTCCTTTATGTATTCTCCCACTATTATTTTCTTTGTGTCTTCGTCTGCGTATTGAAAGAACTTATAGGCCAGTGCGTTCTTTGTTCCTTGACAAATCTCTTCAAGGTTTTGCGTTATTCTTTCGTATCCTCCAAAAATTTTGTTTGAAATCAAGTGCGTCTTTGCCTCAAAGATAGCCCCTCCAAAACCACCTATCGTCACTATCAACGCAGTGGTCATGATTTTTTTTCCAAGGGTGTTTTTTGAATCCATTTTTCTTGCCTCCTTGTTTTTATTTTTGCAAAATTTTTTCAACATAGTTTTGTTCAATTAAAAAATTCTCCACCTTCAATTCGTTCATAACATAGCAAATTTTCTTTTTTTCAATCTCAAACCGTTCAATCTCCATTGCAAAATCGTGCATCTCCTGAACTGACCTAAAAATGCAGTCAACAACAAAATTATAATCACCACTTATCCTGAATACAGAGTTTACATTGTGATGATTGATAAGAAAAACCCTTAACTTCTCATTCTCTTCGTGCTTCTCCTTAAAACTCAAAAAGTAAATTATCCTGAGATTGAAACCCAATTTCTCGTAGTTTGGTATTGCCGTGTACTTTTTTATCACGCTTCCCTCAAGCTCCCTTATCTTTTCATACAATGTTGAAACAGGAATTCTAAGTTGTTTTGAGATTGCTGTTAATGGCTGTCTTGCATCTCTTCTCAGATTTGAGATTATAAACAAGTCCTCTTTTTTCATTTGAATACCTTCTTTCTTTTCTGAAAGCATTCGTTTGCATCTGAAAAAATTCTTATTTTTCCGCGAATGCTAATGCTTATTTAGTGATTTTTTTATATAAACCTGTGCTGTCTGCTAAAGTACAACACCTAAGAAAAAATAAATAAAGATACGAGAATGATGCGTTAGAACTATTAAGTTAGAACTATAAGAATAAAAAAGATTGCAATGGTTTAAGATGCTTTACAATGTAAAGTTTCTTTAACTAACATTAATCATGCTCTAAGATGCTCTAAAAAAATCCAAATCACTCAAAAGGAACCTCACTCCACAAAACCCATTCATTAGAAGGAGCATAAGCGCCGAAAATAAAATATGGGGATTGCATCTTGTTAAAATAGCTTTGGTGAACATCTGTCCAAGAACGAGCTCTCTCAGGGCTCACAGCATAAATGCTTGCTCCAAACAATCTCCAAGGTTCTGTTATTATATTATCAGCTCCCATGCCATAACCTTCTGAGACAATTGCTTCCTTGTAACCCTTGCTCTTTAAGTATTCTATCGCATCTTTAACAGGCATAAGCCCTTGCCCTGCAGGCAAATGCGTGTGCCCTCTTCCAAAACCGTCAACTAAATGTATGTTGCCAATTATTTTTTCATCTTCCATCTTTTTAATCATGTCCATATACCATTCATTGAATCTCTTCTGCCTTTGTTCTTCTGTTTCTCCTGGTTTTGGAACAAAGTAGCGGTACCACATTCCAATGTGCTGAGTATCAAGTGTTGCTTTTATGTGTTTCTCAGCTTCTCTCTCTGCTTCTTCTTTGCTCAAACCTGGTTTGTAAAACGGGTTTTTTATATAAACAGGATTTCCATTAATATCTGTTTTTCCAGAAGGGTCTGGTATTCTTTCTTTTGTTAGCAGTTCAGCCATTTTGTTTCTTGATTCCTTGACCAGCTGTATCAATTCCTCAGGATGGCTTCCATAACCCATCTGCGGAAAGATGTGTTCTGCTGAAATAAAGATGTCTTTTTTAACATCAGGCCTTTTGCTCTGCTGCATTGCATATATTCCCAACTCTGCCAATGAGTAAGTGCTCTTTTCCTTGGCATATTCTGAAATAGGTTTTATTCTTTTAGCAGCATCCTCAAGTTCCTTTGCTCTTGCTTCATAAGATGAAGAAGCTTCATGAGTCCATTTCAAATGCCTGTCAATTTCAGTTAATTTTTCTTTTAAGTATTGCGTTGGGTTTTGAACATCTGCTGGCAGCAAATCCCCGTAGTTCTTCCTTACTTGTATCTTCCACAGATCTTCTTTTGGTATTTTTTTCTCAAGGTCCTCATAAAATTTTATAGCATCAAGTATCTTTGCTCTTGTTTTTAAAGCTTCTTCATAACCTGCCTGATAGTATAAGGTCATTCCCTTCATTTGGCTTATTTCTGATTCCAACCTTGTTTTGTAGAACATCTCTTCTGGCGTGATTTTTCTTCCAGGATTTCTTTTGTTGAATTCCTCTGCTTCTCTTTTGAAATAGTCCCATCCCCTTGGAACCACTAAGAATTTTCCAACCATGTCTGAATTTATTTTTTGACCTTCAATTTCCTTTCCAACATCGTTATCTGTTATCATTATTGGAACTCTGTCCTCAGGATTTTGGGTTGGTTCTCCGTTTATGTCAAGGTAATCCCCTCTGTGTATCTGCTTACCACTTGGGCTTATCCCGTCTTTTTCTGCTCTCTTGTAAACTGGTTCATAAACAACGATGTTCCTTGCAACCTCTGTGATTATGTTTCCTGTTTTTGAATCAACCAAGTAATGCGCTGCCTTTTCTGGTTCTTCTTCATAAGTCATGAATGCGTTCTTCCACTTTCCTTCTTTGTTCCACTCAGCTTCCCATATCGGTCTTGGAAATTCTCCTGTGTGGATTGTTACTGCTTTGGCTCCAACGCTTGCCGCAAAGTCAATTGCCTTTTTTATCTCAGAGATTTGTGTTTCTCTCAACTCATCGCTGAACCTGTTCTCTGCCAAACCTGAAAGGTTTGCGATTTGAGGAGGAGCATGAACCCCTGTCAATTCAACCTGGTTTATCTCTGCTATTTTTCTTATCTCATCCCTGTCTTCAACTCCGTATGATTCTGCACCGCCGCCTCCTGGCTGATAACCAGCGCCTTCCATTGTTGTTTGCAATTCTACTTTTCCAACCCCTTTTCTTATTGCCAAAACAAGCTGGTCTTTTAAGGTTCCAAGTTGAGGTCCTTCTGAAACTGTCTGCCCGATGTCACTCATTCTTATCAATGGCTGAGAACTCTGATTTTGGTTTATTGAAGGAATGTCAAATGGCTGTTCTATCTTCTCTTCTGATGAGAAATATTCCCTGTCCATTGGGCTATAGTATTCTGTTTGAAAAAACATCTTGTTAACCGCTCCTTTGTATTTGCTCCTTTGAATTTTTTTATTGCAAATTTATTGCAAACATTATAAATAGTTGTTTTTATTTTTTATAAATTTATTCTTTTAAAAACTTGCATTTCCAAAAAAATAAAAATGTTTTAAAAATGTTTTAATTTTCTGCTTCAATCTTATGCTTTTTTTATGTTTCTCTATGAAGTTTTGAATTTTATTAGATCTTATTTTAAATTCTTATATTTAGCATATTTTGTGCTTCTTGCTTTTTTTCTAATCTTGAAATCAATTTTCACTAATTCTTCCATACTATACATTCAATATTTTCTTTTCCATTCAATATTTCCATTCAATATTTCAATTTTCATTTAGGTCTTATTTTTTAGATTGCTGCAATCAGATTTTTATTAATTGTTTTTTATCATTAATTTTTATTTTTATTTTTGTTTGACTTGAAATTTTTTTATTTCCCTTTCTTCTGTTAAATCATATTTTTCTTGTGTAAATGCTCTTTATTGTTTCTGCAAGCTTGTCCACCTTTTCTTTAAGCTGCTTTCCAAGAGATGGATTGTATTTTACAACCCTGTTTTCAACGATCTTTTTTGTTTCATAAACTTCTTCCATAATCTCCCTGACTGTTCTTCTGCTCTCCAAATCGTTTATTAAATATTTTACTCCTGCTGAATCTTGGGTTTTTTCCTCTTCTGAAACCTTAACCTGCTCTTCAAGCGTTCTGTCAGTAAAAAAGAGTTCTTCTATGTTGAATGGTTTCTCTTCAGGAATTATTTCAAGGAGTTTTTTGTTTTCATTTTCTTTTATTTCTTCCTCTGTTTTTTGGCTCAGTGTTTTCAATTCCTCAAGTTCCTTTTTCAGTTTTTCCTCTATTTCCTTTAATTTTTTTGCCCTTTCCTCTGCGCCTAAGGATTCCAATTCCTTTATTATGTCTTTATCTTCCATGCTTGAGTTTGATGCAACTGATTTTTAATGATTTCACCATGCCATGAACGGCTTGTGGGCTTTCTTATAGTTTTTATATGCCTGCCAAACAGCCGATCTAACATCCCTTTCAGCTGCTTCTTTCTTGTTTTTCTTTTCAAACTCCTTTTGTTTTTCTGCAGAACTTAATGATTTAAATATTTCAGAAAACCCCTTGAATGCAGATGAGAATAAATCAAATGTTATTGGCTGTTTTTTCTGTTCTTTCTTTGGCTCCTCTGATTTAATCTCTAATTTTTCCCCTGCTTCCTCAAGATACTTTCTAAGCTCGTCTCCCAAAGCATCCATCGCTGCTTTTAAAGAGTCATCTATTGAATATAGTATTTCGAATGATTCTGAATTTCTGTATTTTTTGTAGTTTTCAATATCCTTTTCTGTCCACGCATATCCTCTGAAAGTTATATGAACTTCTCCGACATGTATCGGCCCTCTTTGATAACCTTCCTGCTGGAAAGACAAACTTGGTTTTGTCCTGTACTCAAATGTAACAAGAACGCATGGGTAGTATTCGCCCTTTTTTCCAGATCCTGTTTTCATTGCAAGGTATTCCACTTCAATCGCTGCTGTTTCAAAAGCGCTTACTATCGAAGCACTGTCCATCAATCTCTCATTCAACTGCATTCTCTTTATGTTTCTCAAGTATGGCTTCACCCACTCAATGTACATCTTTATTGCATTGTAGTGCTGCCTAAGATACTTCAAGGTGAATGTTCTCCTAACTGTCAATTCTTTGTATGTTGATTCCCTCCATGTTATGTATGTATAAAGCTTTCTCTTTAAAACCTCCTTTACCTTTCTGTTTATGTCCAATGCTTCCACTCTTTTGTCAACATCCTCTTGTTTTTGGACCATTGTTGAGAAGAACAAATCAGGTAATGTAAGGAACCCAAGTTGAGACGCCATTCCATAAACAGATGCAGGGTTTTTAGAGCCGCCTTCAACCAAATCAATCCATATTCCCTTTAAGGTTATGTCTGCTGATTGTTCTCCTTTCTTGCTCTTTTCATAGTAGCTTATTCTTTCATCCAATATTCTAAGTTCTCTAACGAGTTGGAACAATTCCTTTATCATCTTTCCAATTGTTGCCAAGAATTGAGATACCTTGTCTTGCTGCAATCCTAATCTCTGCTGAGCAGCCCCAAACAAAGATGATTGTTCTGAAGAAGCAAATAAATCTATTATCTTGTCAAATCTGTGATAGCCCCATGTTTGTTTCAACTGATCCATTATCCAATAATACGGCTCTTCTATTGAGATTTTTGAGGTTATTCTGACTAACCTATGAGTTGCTATCGGCTTTGGAAAATGCGTGTAATCAAAAACTCCTCTTTCTACTTCTTGGTATTCCTCTTCTTTGAACCCGTAATCCTTTAACTTACAATTTTTGCATTCAGAACCCATTTTGCTTGCTTGATTCTTGTTTTTATTTTTTGTTTTTATTTTTTTGTCTTTTTTATTTTGGTACAATGATTGCTTATTTATTAAATCTTTTTGTGTTTATAAATATTGTTGTTGAGTTCTTAAAACTTCAATTGTTTCCTCTTTTGTTTTTATTGTTTTTTGTTTTTTGCAGCAATTAGAAGCGTAAATCCTTTGAAGCTTATTATTTTTGAATTGGTTTTCATTGCAAGCTCCTCTATCATTTTTATCAGCTCTTTTCTTCCTATTTCCTGCCTGAATGACCTTAAAAGTTTGATTTCAACGATTTTGTGCGTTTTAACCTGCCGGATTATTTCCTCTATTAGAGATTGCGTTATGCCCTTCTTTCCTATTTGTATCTTTGATTTTTGGCTCTGCTTTTTCCATGCATTTTTCTTATTATTTTTATTCTTCTTGCTGTCTTTGTTGCTGCTCATTTTTGCTCATTTTTCTGCTCATTTTTTAATTGTTCAAAAAGTTAAAAAACAATTTGTCAAAACAATTTGTCTTAATCTTCGGATAGCGAGAACTCACCTTTAGGAAGTTTTTCTATTATTTCCTGCTTGTACTTGCTGTTCAAACCAAGCTTCTTTATTATGAGTTCTGCTGTCTCCTGCTTGTTCAAGTTTCCAGGAATTATTGCTGTGCATTTGCTGGAATATTTTTTAACAGCAGTCAGCGGAGCGATGATTATTGAATCATCAATTATACCAACGCAAAGCTGTAGTTTTACTTTAAGATAGTTTCTCTTTCCATAAATCATAAAAGCCCCTTTCTTTATGTATTCTCCTGCAGGAGGGTTTTTTGAAACCTGCTCTCTGTTGACATAATAAACCTCAACAAATCCAATTTTCAACTGCCAAGCCCTTGAAAATGAAGCGGTTGCTTGCGCTACTTCTTCTATGTCAATATTTTCTGGTTTTTTTCCATTTGTTTTCAGAACAAAGAATGGAGAGCCTGCTATTTCTGTATGAAAAACTATGTCATCCTTTTCAGAATATTTTTTTATAAGTGTTTCATTTGTAGAAGCGTCTTTTCCTCCTACTGCCAAGAAGCCGTTTGTTGTATAAAACCACCTGTAGTTTTCAAACCATTTCTTGATTTCCTTGCGCAGCCCTTCTTCCCTGATTTCCCTTTTTTTAATCTCTTCCTCAATCTTTTTTTGTTCCAATGCCTCTTTATCTTGCCTTTTTGCTCTTATTTCTCTTAGTTTTTCTTCCAATTTTTTTATAGCCCTTTCAGCTCCTTCTTTCTTATGCTTTAGTTTCTTTGCCCTTTCAAAATAGATCGCTGCATTCTCGTTCACTGATTTCTCAAAATAGAGTTTTACCCTCATTTTGCAATTGTTTGTTTTTCATTATCATTATTTTTAATTTTTGGTTATTTTGATTTCTGTTTTGATTTCTAATTTAAATGATTGATTGAGCTAAGCTCATTACCACGAAGGAAATTATCATCAGTATAACTGAGTGTTTTATTCCATATCTGAAATCGCCTTCTGTCATTATTCCAGTCACTATTCCTGCAAAAAGCCCTTGTATCAAAACCAAACTCATAAATATTCCGTTGAGGCTTATGGCCCACAAAGAAATTGAATTTACAAAATCAGGAACTGAATTGAAATTTATTTTTACCACCTTTGGAATGTTAAAAGGGCTTGTTGTTCCAAATGTGCCAAAAGAACTCTGACCTACCCTTTCCAAATAGGGTATTAGAAAAACTTGAATGATTATTATTATTCCAAGAAAAACAAAAAAGATTACATAGTTCTGGAGCACCTGCGCATGCATTGCTGCCCTTCTCTCCTGTTTTATCTTTTTTATTTTTAACAAAGAATCAGTTACTGCTGTCAGCACAGAAACAAGGTTTCCCCCTGATTTCTCTGCTTCAATGACTGTTGAGATTGCCCTTCTTATTATCGCATTGTTTGTTGAGTCAGCAAAATTCTTCAATGCCTTGTGAAACGGAATGTTCCACTCCAATTGATTTTTCAATTTTTTTACATACGGAGTTAGTCCTTCATAATCCTCTTTTGCAGCCAAGATTATTGCTTTTGTAGCAGGCATGCCTGATTTTACCCCGCTCACAAAGTTTCTAACAAATTCTGGAAAATTCTCTTCTATCTCTTTTTGCGTCTTGTTGTAGTTTAGGAAATCAATCCAAAATTGAGAAAGCGAAATTATTATTGAGAGGGTTATGAATAATGATAGAAAGATTGTTTTTCTGAACAAAATTATGCTTAAAACCAATAAGACGATTCCTGATATTATGGCAAATATATGTCTTTGTTCTATTCTCATTCTGCTCTCCTTATGCTTTCCTTAAACTCCTGGTTGAGTTGATTTTATGAAAATTATAAATATAATGTTAAGCAGGGGTATTATAACATAGACCCCTATCATCATCAAGGTTGATATTCCAAGCCCTGCAATTTTTCCTCCTAAAAGATTTACCATTGCAAGCGTTGCTATGAACAAAAGCGGAGCTGCTACAAGGACTGCTGTGTAGATGTCCGAGAATGTTGCTATTGTTTCATTGTATTTCTTTCTTTCGAGATTGTAGCGAGTTAAGCTCTCCTTTGCCTTTTGTTTTAGGTACTTTTCAACTCCAACTCCTGATTCTATTGAAGACGAAAGCCCTTCCAAAAATTCCTTGAAATAAGGCGAAGGGGATGTTGAAGAAACGGTTTTTATTGCCAACAAAAGATTTACTCCAAAGAGTTCAACATAATCAACAATCCTCTGCAGTTGTTCTGAAAATTCTCCATATTCCTTTTTTTCAACCACTAGTTTAAATATGGTAAGAGGAGGAACTCCTGCTGTTGCTATTGCCGACATGTGGTTTATTGCAAAAGGCATGTTCATCTCTATGCTCTTCCTCTTTTTGCTTATTATGAAGTTTGGATTGGTGTAAAATATTAGAGCGATTATTGCAGAGGTTATGGTTGCTGTTATTGCAGATTTTAGCATTATAAGATAAAGCGGATCGTAGAGTATAAAAAACAAGATTGAAGATGCTATCAGCGAGATTGTGAAAGAAAATAATGTAAAGAAAACCATTAAGTTAACATAAGTGTTTGAAAGCAGCCCTATGTTCGCTTCTCTTAATCTCTTGTAAAACTTTTTAAAGAAATCAGGAAACAAGTTCAGGAGTTTTAAGGATATTTTTTTCACCATTATATTTCCAATTGAAGTTATTATCGTTGTAGAATAACCTTTATAAGCTCTCTCTGTTTCAAGTATCTTTTGAATCCTCTCTGCTTCTTTTTTCAAGTATGTTTTTTCAAAAGATTCTGAACCACTTGTTTTGTAACCTACTGTCTCTATGGTTATTGGAATTTCTGTTTTTTCAGAGATTACATTTCTTGATTTTTCCATTCTCTTCTTGAATATTAAGAATGGATTTATTGAAGAGAATTGGATCTTTTTTACAGCTTTATTTTTTATTATTTCAGAGGTCTTCTTTTCCTGAGGTTTTTCTTTTTCAAACAATTTAACTGCTAGTGGTTTTACTTTGAGAACTACTCTCTTTAGTTTAACAGGTTTTGGCATAGGCGCCTTTTTTTCCTTTTTTTCTTTGCCTGCTTTCTCTGCTCTTGGTTCTGCCTGTTCTGCACTTGGCAGATAAGGCAAAGAAATCTTAAATCTTATTGCAGGTTTGAAAAGAGATGAAAGCATTTTTTTGAGATAATTTAGAATTCCGCCCTTGTTTGGCTCTTTCTTGATTTTTCCTTCTTTTTTTCCTGGGAATATTTTAATCTCTTCTGCTTCATGCTCTGCTTCATGCATTACTCCTCTTCTTGCTTCTTGTTTTGCGGATTTTTTTGTTTGTTTCTTTTCAGCTTTCTCTTCTTGCTCTTCCGAGACATGCTCTATTTTAGCAATGGTTGAAACTGCTTGAACCGGTTGAACTTTTTGTTGAACTCTTTGCATTACTATCTTGCTCTGCATCTCTCTTAAAATTTCTGGTTCTTCGTGGTAAAAATGAAATATTATTTTTTCATTTTCGTGTTTTAGAGTTCTCAGCAGTAATTTTCTGTATTTTTCTATTTCCTCAAAAAATTTCTTCTCTGTCTTGCCTTCTAATGTTCTGTTGAGTTCTCTCTTAAATTCTTTATAGTCATATTTTTTGTTTTCGTAATTAGCATAAATCCTCTTTATCTTTTCCTTAAAAGTCCTCTCCCTTTTTTCAAGATTTTCCAATTCTTCAGTTATTCTCAAAAGATTTTCAAGATTTATTGATTGCATCATTCTTGCTTATTCCTCTTCTATTTCAGAAAGATTGTCCTTGAGCGCAAGGGCTTTTTTAAGTATCTCTTCTCTTGCGATGCTTAGTTTTAGCATGCCTTGTCTTTCAAAATCCGACTTTAAATCCTCGTATATTTTAAGAAGAGCAACCAATTCCTGAATTCCTTTTTTTATATCTGAAAGGTCTCTCTTTTTCATCATTGTTTTAATAATGTTTTAACAGCATTTGGCATTACATTCTAATTTTACATTTTTTTATATTTTCTCATGTTTTTATGTTTAATTCTTCCAACGCCTTTTTCTTGTCCATTCTGTAAAGATTTATTTTTGAGGCGAAATCCTCGAAATCAAAAACTTTTTTCTCAACCAATGCTTTCAAAAACATTGTTCTCAAATTCCATTCTCTCATTATTTCATCCACGCTCTTTCCTGATTTCTTTGATATCTTTTCCAAAACAATTGATCTCTTGTTGAAAACAAATGTGTCTGTTGCAGGGTCCCAAACAAACACAGGATTGGTTTTGTGTTCTTTGGTGTAGGGCAAAACCTCGTCAACTTCCCTTACTCTCCTAATATTTCTCTCTTGGTCCTTTATGTGTTCCATTATACAAACTATATCCAAGGAATCTATTAGTTCTCCTGGCAGTTTTATTGGAGGGGTTTCAAGTCTCCTAACAAGATTTGAAAAAGAGCCTGCGTGGAATGTGCTGTAACAAGCGTGTCCTGAAGCCATTCCCTGAAACAAAACAAATGTTTCTTTTCCCCTTACCTCTCCTACAACAACATAGTCAGGATTTTGCCTGAATGTTTCCCTTAACAAATCGAAGAGCCCTATCTCTCCCAAAGGGGTGCCGAATGCAATTCTTGAAACAGCAGGAATCCAATTTTGGTGAGCCAAGTTTAATTCTCTGGTGTCTTCTATTGAAGTTATTCTTGCTTGGGAAGGAATGAAGTGCAGAACAGCATTAAGTAAAGTGGTCTTTCCAGATGCTGTTTCTCCGATGAACATCATGTTCATCTTGTTGTCAATTGCAAGCCAAAGGTACGCAAAGATTTCAGCAGGGGCTGTCTTGTTTATTATCAAACTTGTTGGAGTAAGCGGTTTCTCAGTAAATTTCCTTATAGTAAAGGTTGGCCCCCTTGTTGTAATGTCGCTTGAGTAGGTTGCATTTACCCTTGAACCGTCAGGAAGAGCTGTATCCAACAATGGCTGCGCGTATGATATGTACTTGCCGCATTTTTGAGCCAATTTTTCAACGAACTCCAAAAGTTCTTCTTCGCTGTCAAAAACAATGTTTGTCCTCATGTTTTCAAATATTCTGTGAACAATATAAACAGGAACCCCTACGCCGTTGCATTCTATATCTTCAATATAATAATCATTCAGCAGAGGTTCTATCTTATTCAAACCCACAGAATCCCTGTAGATGTAATACATTATTTTTTGGTATGTTTGTTTTGAGACCCTTGCCCCTAATTCAGAGAGTATTGACTGAACGCTCTTTTCAAGATAGTCCAAAACCCTTTCAACATTTGTAACCCCTGTAAAGCTTATGTTTATTGTCTCTTCAAGCCCTATTTTTATTAGCTTCAAAAGTTCTTGTTCAACGCTGTCAAGTTTTGGCTCCTCCACAAAATAGCAGATTTCATCTGTTTTCTCATCGCTGGCAATGTGCGCGATAGCATATGGAGAAATTAGAGGGTATCTTATGTTGACATTGCTCTTTTCTATTAAAGTAGGTATCGGAAATATTCTTGGTTTTAAATCTATGCTGAAAAGTTTTTTTTCCTTGCTTTTCCCTGCATTAGCATCGCTTACTTCTGCTGGCATCAATCACCCCTTTTTATGCCTTTGCTTTTTGTCTTTACCTAAGTTATATTTTTAATTTAAATTTTTAATTTAATCTTGATTTGAACTTCAAATTTTATATTTGTTTCATATTTTATATTTTTGTTCTTTTTAACATTATCTTATTCAATATTTTATTGCTATTTATAAATCATCTGTGATGATTATTTGTAATGATTATTATTTATAGTGATTTATAATAATTTTGGTTTTATGATGCAGTTTTTTAACAGGCAAGTTTTGGATTTTTTGTTCTTTTTATTTTGCAAGAATCTTGTTTTTATTAATCTTTTCAAATTTTTTATTCTAACTGTTTTTTCTAATCTCCTTGAGTTTCAGAGTTAAGAAATCAGCCCCGCTTTCAAGTTTTATGTCAAATGAATAATAATAGTTTGTTGTGTTTATGTAAACTGTAACGCTTGAATAACTAAGATATGTTCCTTCTGACGCAAGCTCTGTGTAGCCAATGCCTGTTGTTGTTGCCTCATCATTCAACAATGATATTTTTATGCTATCTGAAAGTGAAGTTCCCTCAACCAGAGATGTTATTGACTTTATAATCTTGGATGTGTCTATTCCAGAAGAGCAATTCTCATAATTTTTTTCCTTATCTCCAAAAACAGTTATGTTTGCCCTTATTATTCCATTCTCAAGAATATAGTAGCAGTAATCCTCTGATTCGTATGCTGTAACTGTTGAGTTAGAAGGGACTGTTATAAAAATCAGGTTTCCAAAATCTATTCTTGATCTTGGCTCCATAATCCTTGACTCTGTTTCCAACTGCCATATTAGTTTGTTATCCTGTGCAAATATCTTTCCCTTTTTCACATTGAGAGGCACAACTCTCTGAGAACCAGGCCCTTCTGAACTCACCTCGCTTATATAGGCTTCTAATGCGCTCATTGAATTTCTAGCATTCTCTAAAGCTATTCTGTCCCTGAAGCTGTTGATTACAGGAACCGCTACTTCTAATATTATAACCATCGCTGTCAAGATTATGATTATGTACAAAACAGCTGAAACCCAAACCTGGGATTTTATTCCAAGAATTTTATTTTTTTCTTTCTTTCTCATTCTTTTCATTTTTTCATTATTTACCTGCTTGTTTTTGCTGCGAAAATGCTGAGTAAACCTTTTTGTTTTGAGGGCATCCTGAAGGATAAACATAAAACTCTCCTTCATGGTTAAAGTTGTAGATTATTACCTTCTTCTTTTTGCCGTTATAAAAATCCAAAAACTTGAACTCGTAATTTATTTCATTGTTTTTTTCGTCGTAGTATCCTATTGTCAGGGCATCTATTTTATCTCCATACGTGTTTAAAACTTCAAAGCTTAGGTTTCCGCTTTCAAGCTTTATCGTTGTCTTGTCAACTTCGAAGAGGAGAGTAGAGCACTTAACAAAAGGCATTGTGCCTGATGTTTGATTCTTTGAACTCTTGTAAATCTGTATGACGCTTCCTGCTATGTAAAATGCCAATACTACGAATATTCCAAAGGTTATCAAAAAAAACACTCTTTCTTTTGCCATTTTTTGATTTTAAAATTAAAGTTTTTTGCTTTATAAGCTTGTGGAAAAACAAAAACAGATCTTAAACAGGTTCAATACAAAAACTAACTTGCAATTTTCAACTCTTTATGTCTTTTATGTTTTCTGAATTAAAAACAAGAGTATTTTTCATTACAAACCACTAGTTTATTATCTTTCTTCCAACATTTTTTATCATGAATTCTCGCAATCTTCACTATTGTTGCAACTGAATTTTTTCATTGTTCATTTTAATTTTTTCTATGCAGTTATGCACATAGCACGCAATTTCTGCTTCTGCTGTGGTCTTTTGGTTTGGTATTTAAAACAATAAATATTTCAGCATATAAATATTCAGGCATAATTCTGCATAATAAAGCAAGGGAGGAATTAGCAAAAGGATAAGAATTGTAATTCCTAAAATCAAAACATTTTTTCATTTCAGCGTTATGAATTTAACACTCATTTATCTCTGTTGAATCAAAAAGCAGATGCGCGTCTGTGCAAGGAATATATTCTCCAGTGACATAAATGTTTGGTATTATCTCAAGTTGTTGGAAGCTCCCTGTATAGTTAGATGTTGCGTGGTAAATTCCTCCTACGCTTATCGTATTATTTATTTCTTGGGTATAAATTTCATTATCTGTTGTAAGCACATGAACCAACAATCTTTCTATTGCCTTCATCCCAGAGTTCCTTATCACAAAATCAACAAAACCTCCTGCATCATTATAACACACCTTTATCGTTTGCCCAACCTTTACTTCTTCTATTCTGACATCCATGCTACACTTTACTTCTGTCTCTGATTTTGACTTGGCATACAGAGCTGTTTCCTCAACATATGTTCTTCCCCAATTCATCACAACTGCTCCCAATGCCACTGCAAAAGCAATTAGCAAAACCGTTGCTATCAGCGGAGAAACTCCTTTCTTTTTCTTTAAAAAACTCATGCTAATTTTTATTCTTCTGTTCATAATGATACCTCCTCACTTTTGATATTTTTTTGCCAATTCGTTGTAAAGTTTTACAATTTCCTTTTCCTCTTTCAATATCATTATAGTGTATGGTATAACTCCAATTATTAAAGAGAGAATTGCTATTAACAACAAAATGCTCAGCGCGCTTGAATTCAAGTATCTGTTTATAAAACCAATTACTGCCACAAACATGAATGAAGAGTAGATGAACAACGACTGATAAAAAACAGTCAGGGTATGTTCCCTCTTAATCCTCAAAGACTCTATTTTAAGTTCAA
Organism: Candidatus Woesearchaeota archaeon; assembly: GCA_049700835.1. Classification (GTDB taxonomy): domain Archaea; phylum Nanobdellota; class Nanobdellia; order Woesearchaeales; family WAPY01; genus JAWBOW01. Next base: position 5,146 of record JBNAUL010000002.1, on the reverse strand, counting down.
GAAGTCTTGAATCAATGCTTTCTTTTTCTTTCAAGCAGATCACCTCTTTTTTCTTTTTTTGCTTGCTTATTTTTTGTATGTTCTTGCAATTGAATCAGCAATACCTTATGTTTTCAAGATAACTCTTTACACCAACACAATAAATGTCATGCTCGTTGTTTCTTATTATTGGAACCGCTTCAATTCTCGCAATAGTTCCCTGCTTCATTATTGTTATCCTCTTTGTTTCTCCTACAAGCAAAGTTTCATTTATTTCCCTGTTCTCAGCATTTCCAAATATGTCTACAATTCCAAATAAAAAACCTTTTATTTTTAAATCTTTCTTATTTGTGATATCAAAATAAAGTTCGTTTGCTGTCTGGCAGGCGTTACCAAGAGCTGCATAAACAAGTTCGCATCTTGACTCTATGCTCCTGTTTTCCAAATCAGACGCTGTTGATTCTGAATAATTTCTCACCCATGTGTAAACCAAAATTCCTAAACTCAGCGAAATTGCTATCAGAAGAATCCAAGATATCATTACATCGATTCCTTTTTTGTTTTTTAAAAAATCAAGTTTCATTTTGGCTCTTTGTCAAAATTTTTTCGATTTTTTATTTTGATTTGTTTTTTTTGATATTTAATTTTTATCTGTCATAAGCATAAATTTGTATCCTGTTATTTTCAGCAGAGTAAAACAAAAGCTTTAGTTCTATAGGTTTGTTTTTTATTGTAAACAAATAATCATTTTTTCCGTCATTATCTATGTCTATTGCAAATGATGTTATGTTCTTTGGAATTATTATATTGGTGTGCAAAATAAAATTTCCCTGCGTTTTGTTGTAAAAGTATGTTGTTATTGTTAAATTCCATGGAAAATTGTTCTTTAAGTATATATCATCTTTTATTAAAGCATAGAATATACTTATGTTTGCTTCCTTTGCTGCAAAACCCAAGTAGCTCTGAACAAAATCATCAAACTCAAATGTCAAGTTTTCTTCTTCATAAACTGCTTTGTTTATGACTTCTTCTGCTTCCAAAACAAAATTTTTATGCAGAAGCTCAAAGTCAGAACCTTCAACATAGTATGATTCTGCTCTCATGGCAAAGAGCGCATATATCAAGAGGCAGAGGATTACTGCTGTGAAAATAAAGAACTGCGCTTTTTTGCTACATCTAATTTTTTCAAATTTTATTTGAGTTTTTGGCATTTTAAGCACTCTATATTTTTGGTTTTTTATGCTTTCAATCTCTTTGAATTCTTGATTATTAAATGATCATTATTAAATTGATTATTAAATTGTGTTTACTACAATAATCATGTTTCCGTTTTCATCATAACCTAAGTTTCTTATTATGATGTTGTTAAAACCTTCCCTTATTGTGGAGTTGCTTATTATTATAACTCCTGGATAATTTAATTCTGTATTAACCAAATAATTCTTTTTTTGGATTGCATACCCAAAGGACGGGTTTGTAAGTTCAAGGAACAACTGTTTTTTCAGATAATTTTCCCTTGATTTAGGGTTAAAGTTTTGTTTTGTAACAAAAATGTAAAGATTTCCAGAGATGTCTGATTTTAATTTCAGCAGAGAGCTTTCTATTGTTTTTTCCAAGTTTGAACTGTCAGAAGCCAATCCTACAGACGAATTATCCAAAACGCCATAAATTATCCTGTTTGTTTCTTTGGTTTCTTCAAATTGAGAGGAGATTTCTATGTTTAAACCGGCGTTTTCAACGATTAAATCATCAAGTGCTTCTATTCCATAAACCAAAACTTTGAGCTCATAAGCAGAAGGGATGTTAGGAGCTGTGAATGCAAAACTGTAATTTCCTCCTCCTAAATCGACCATTACAAAATCGTTGATTTTCGTTTCATTTAGGAAGAGTTCAACAGCTGTTTTTTGTATTTCTCCAACTCCGCTTCCTGAGGACTTTGCAATAACATTAAACCTTACAGGACTGCTTATAAAGTAAGCGCTTTGGGTTTGAATTTCTAAACTGTCAACATTTGCGCTTGTATCAACATAAAAGCTTACAGTATCTGTTCTTAAATTTCCAACAGAATCGTAGCATTTTATGTCAAACTCTTGGTTGCCATTACTTGCATAAATCCTTGTCTCATGATGAGTTGAATTTGTGAATAAGAACAAAGTGTTATTTAAGTAGCATGTTGCGTTCTCATCAGTTTCCAATACAATTATTGGAGCATTAGATATAACTATACCTGAAGATGTTGGTTTCTTGAATGTTATTTGAGGTGGCTCTGAGTCGAATGTTATTGCAGAGTCAGAACTCTCTCCAATGTTTCCTGCATAATCTTGAGCGCTTACAGAAGCATGATATGTTCTGCTGTTTTCTGCGGATGTAAAGTTGTATGCTGTATCATAAACCCAATCTGTTAAGACCTCTGTTCCGTTCTCATAAGTTATATTGATTAAATACCTATAAACGCCGCTTGAATTTCCGTATGGGTTTGGATCTCCGCTGCTGTTCCAAGTGAATGTTATTGTTGATGATGATGCTGTTTGTGTTGGGTTTTGCATGTACGGGGCTGTCGGTGGAATCGTGTCTATCATTATAGCATAAGTTGACGCATTGCCCCAATTTCCTGCTTTGTCTTGGGCTTTTACATGGAAATAATAAATTCCATCTCTAATATAATTATAAGTGTGAGATGTTTTATTGCTTAGATTGTTGAGTTCACCTTCTGGAATATTGTCCGGGATTCCAAATTCATCGTTATCCAAAGCAAAACTGTAAGCGTTTATTCCGCTGCTAACTCCATTGCTCACAGGATCATAAGCGCTCCAATTAAATGTTATCATATTTTGATTAGTCCAAGTATTATTAGGAACAGAAGCGTTAATAAAATTTATTATTGGCATCGTTAAATCAATTGTTATTCCATCGCTCGTCTGTGAAGTTGAGTTTATAAAGTATGAGTTTTGAGCATAAACTTCACAATAATAAGTATTTCCTTCACTTAAACTAAGGTTGTAAACTGTAACACTTTTTTGCTCACCAGCATAAGCCCAATCAGTTATTCCAACAATCCTGTAATAATAGAATACCTTTGATTCTCTATCAAATGCACTCCAAGAGCAGTACATTGAAGCATTGTCATTGCTCCAATTTCCAGCATCATGAACGCTAAGGTTTTCAGGAGGAGTTAAATCATAAACTCCTTCCTGTAAGTTTATGCTGTCGTTAGTTATGAATGAGTTTCCAGCAACATCTTGAACTTCAAAATAAACTGTTTTTGTGAGGTTTCCATAACTCAAAATCCAAGGAATGCTTGGCTGGCATTGATACCAATCGCTGAAGTTTAAGTCCTCATTAGAAAACCTGCATCTTGAAACATTTATGTTGTCAGAATAATTGAGTTTTAGAACAACATGCCTTGTTATTGTTACTTCATCTCCGTCGTTGATGCTTAAACTTGCATTTGGAGCTATGTTGTCCAAAATTATAGTAGTAGTTACATTAAAGTTGTTTCCAACCCTATCATTTACTAGAGCAGTTGCTGTTTTATAACCACTCTCTAAAGAATTAACAACTGCTTCTCCAGTGTAAATTCCATCATCTGCTATTTCATCAGGAACAATTCCGTTGTCCAATAAATTAATATAACCTCCTTCAGCATCAAATGATTCTTTTAAGAGAATAACATCATAACCAGTATTTGATCCATAATACTTAAATAAGATAACGCTTCCATTTTTTGCTATGTTTGGAATTGATTCCAAGTATCCTTTTTTAACAGGGCTGACTGCTAAACAAATATCACTAAGGTTTCTTGGAGAATAGTAATAAGTGTCATTATAAATTATCAGTCCTGCGGTCATAATGTTGTTGTAAATTCCAGAAGTTATGACTTCAAAATATCCGCAATCTGAGAATGAGGAATTTATCACTACAGAACTCCTTACTGTTGAATTAATTATTGTTGAATTTTCTATTAGAGAATCAATTAAAATGCTTGTATCAACAAATGCATTGTAGAGTTCTGCATTTGTTAGATTAACATTTATAACAGTTGAATTTACAATCCTGCAATGATATCCATAAACTCCAGTCAAACCAACAACTGAAGAATTGATAACAGTTGAGTTTTCGATATAACAATTACCGCAATAACCGTTCAAAACATAAGATGATGATGTTATATTACAAAGTTCTGCTTCTGTTCCATTAACGCTTGAATTATGAACAATGTAGATAGGATTGCTGTACTTGAAATCTTCAATGTTACCTGCAGAATCAACACTATAATATTTTATTTTCTTTTGGCAAGCAGAATTATTAGGGCAATCAACTAAGACATTTGTAACATTTGAATAACTAACATTAAAATCTGTGCACTCTTCTGTTCCTATGTCAAAGATGCAATGATAAGTTCTGTTGCATTCATTATCATCAGTGCATGTTAAAGTTATGTTTGCATTTTCATTAACAAACCAATAAATAGGTTCTGGAACATTGTCATAAGTTATTGGCGGAAAAACATCAACTTTAACAATGCTTTCATTGCTGTAACTAACAAAATTATGAACATTATCGCTGACATTATAAACAAACTTGTAACAATAAGCATTTTGCAAGTTAGTAACATTTATTTGGGTTGTTGAAGTGGTTTGAGAACCAAAAGCATACCAAGAACCAAAACTACCACAAGAACCAAAACTCAAACTAGCATTACTAACAAACAACTGCAAAGAAGCAGAACCGTCACTAATACCACTCTGACTATCAAAACCAGAACTAACATTAACCAAAACCCAACTTTTACTAATAAAACCATTCTCATAACCAACAAAACCACCACCAGGAGGAGTAACATCCAAAACCACAGAAAAGTTTGTAGTATTAAAATTACCATGCTTGTCATAACAATAAATAATAGAATCAGAATAATCATTTCCATCATTAGAATCCCAATCATAAGTCCAATTGTAAGGACCAGGATTAAACACACTCCCACCAACACTAACAGTATCAGGAAACAAAGTATAATTAACACCACTACCAGAATCACTAGCAGAAACGCTAACATTAAAACTACCAGAACTCGCATTATTATAATAAATTGTTGCACCAGAAACAAAAGCAAAACTAGAACTCTCAGCAATAGAAGACAAACTACAACCAGGACCAACACTATCAA
>JBNAUL010000001.1:454663-492456 GCA_049700835.1 Candidatus Woesearchaeota archaeon | reverse complement strand
GCAAGAAGAAAAAACATAAGCTATTGCCCTAAAACCAAAAACTTGTTCTTTTGATTTTATGTTTAAATCGTAAAAGAAGAATGTTGTTAAAAGCATTAAGAAAAGCATAAGTTGAAGTTTATTAAGTTTATTTATTGAGGAACAATTTGTTCTGAAAGAAGGGTTTTTTAGAGTTCTGACTATTTTTTTCCTTACTTGCTTGCTCTTCTTAATTCTAACACCTCTTTAAAGAGATTTTTGTTTTATGCTAAAGTGCTTGTTTAGAAGAAAAATTGCTTTTTTTATATTTAAATATTGCTATTTTTAATTTTTTTATTTTTTGTATCTGTTTAAAAGTTAAAAATTTTAAAATATTTTCATTATGGCTTTTTCTTTTTCTCTTTAAGTGTAAAGAAAACATAACTTAAAACTCCTATGACCAAGTAAGTATCAGCAAGATTGAAGCAAGGCCAAAATCCTATGCATAAAAAATCAGTTGCAAATCCAAGAAATAATCTATCTATTGCGTTGCTCAACAATCCAGAAATGATGAGCATCAAGGAAAATCTCTTTTCCTTTGTCTCTGAAATCATTTTGTGATTCATCAGTATGAGCAATATGACTATTATGCTTGCAACTGCTATTATCTTTGAACTTCCTTGAAACAAACCAAAAACAATTCCTGTGTTTTTTATGAAATTAATCTTTACGCATTCGTATTCAACATTGATTCCTTCTCTAATGATTTTCTTTACCATTAGGTCTAAAACAATTAAAATGAAAAAGATTGTTGAGTTTGAGTTTATGATTTTTGAACTAAAAAACCTTTTTCTTGTCTTTTTAAAAACGCCTGTGATTTTATTGTTCTTCTTTATTTTGTTCTTTTTGCTGTTCATATGATTTGCAAGGATTTCATTATTATTTTAATTTTTTGTTTTTTATTTTTCAATAATAGAAATATTTATATAAAGAGCATGGTTTTCAATAAGAACATGGAATTTAGAGAAAATGAGTTTAACAATAAAAATGAAAGTGATAGTTTCCCTGGTTATAAAGTTAAACTTCCAAAAGGCAGAGAAGTAATTGGAATTGTAGAGGAACGTTTAGGTGCTTCTAGGATGAGGGTTAGATGTTTGGATGGCAAAGAAAGGGTTTGCAGGATTCCTGGAAGATTAAAAAAGAGTTTGTGGGTTAGACCTGGAGATGCTGTTATTGTTGAGCCGTGGGAATATGGCGGGGATAAAAAAGGGGATGTTATTTTCAAGTACAGGAGAAGCGAGATTGAATACCTTGCAAAGAAGGGCTACCTGAAGGGCTTTGAGGATTTAGAAGAATTCTAAAATTTTTCACTTTAAAATAGAAAAATTTCAAAAGATTTAAATATTAGATTGGTTTATTTCCTGATATGAGCAGCAATATTCTTGAAAGAAAGAGCAATGCGCTGCTTGCGCTGTTGGTCCTAATTGCAATAGCAGGAATATTTACAATTAGTTCAATTTACCATCCTGTTTTTAGTTTCAGAATTGAAATAATAAGAATTTCTCTTTTGATTATTCTAATATTGTTCAATTTGTTGCTTTTCTTTAATATAGCAAGGATTAGAATGTGGAGTTTAAAAGAATATCTCTTGCTCTCCAGTTTTCTGCTGATGAATGTTTTTTTAATACTGATGCTTATATACAAGGCAGGGCTTGTTTTAAGATTATTTGTTTTTTTGTTTTTGATGTTCACGCTGTTCTTCTCAACAAAAAAAGAGCCAAAGAAAGAAGAAACAATAACTAAAAAAGAGGAAACAATAATAGAAGAAGCCAAAGAGAAGGATGAGTTAAGGGACAAGCTTGTTGAAGAACTCAAAAAGGAGGCAGAAATTCTAAAGAAGAGCGAAAAGTTGATTGAAGAAGCGTCAAAGAAATTTATTGGTTCAAAGAAGAACAAAATTTTTCACAGAAGCGATTGCAGGATTGCAAAGAGAATCTCCAGAAACAACAGGATTTATTTTGGGAACAAAAGCGATGCATTGAGTTCTGGCTATAAACCCTGCAATATTTGCAAGCCGTAAAAAAACAAAGTTTTTTATATTAAAAACGCAAGAATATTTTTCATGGCAAAAAAAGAGGCAGGGCTTCTATTGAATAGTAAAGCAAGAATCAGCAAACCAAGAGAGTTTGTTTTTGCTGCAAATCCTATAACCAGAATTTTGGCCTCAGTTATCGATTTTCTGATAATAAATGCAACTATCTTTTCTCCTTTCCGTAGAATATTTGATGCTGTGCAAAAAATGAACATCTCTATCTATAATTACGACTTGGAAATTTCATTCATGCTTTATTCTTACATCATTCCTGTTTTCCTGCTTATAATATCTTACTTTGTAATCTTTGAATTCATACTTCAGCAAACCCCTGGAAAGATAATAACAGGAATTTATGTTGAATCTTTGAGAACAAAAGATAAAAAACCAAATCTGCTGCAGTGCCTTTTGAAAAATATCGTTTTGTTCCCTGCATTGCCTTTTGTTGTTTTGTGGATTTTTGATTTTGTTTTTTTATTTGGCAAAGAAAGAACAAGATTAACAGAAAAGATTTTGGGTTTGAGAACTGTTGAGAAGAGAACAATTTTGTAAAAATCCAGTAAAAATTCAGGATTTAATGAGAAATGAAAAAGAATAAAATAAATAAAGGAAGAAAAGCCGCGCATTTGATTGAAAGAGACAGAGGAGTTTTACTAAAGATAATTCTTTTTGCAATGCTAATTTCAATTTTAATTCTTTCAGGTAGCGCAAGAGCAGGATTCAATATTAGTTATGACTGCATTGATAAGTATTGTTATGAAGGAAAAGAGATTTTGTGGAAGGTTATGATTTCAAACGAAGGACTTGAAAAGATGACTGTTAGTTCAATAATAATAATGGATTCAAGCAACAAGATAATTACTGAAACAACTGGTTCTGAGATAGAGAGTGATTCTTACAAAAACTTTATTTTGCGCTCAAAGATTCCAAAGCCAGACAATTTTACTACATTCTATTTCAGACCATGCTTCAAGATTTACTCAAATGATACAGGAGAAACTCTGAGATGCTATGAACTGATGAACCTCACAGTAATGCCTTATCCGTTAAAGAATTGCAAGAATGATTTTGATTGCGAGCAAAACAGATACTGCAATAATGGCATTTGCTTTAATCTGAGCTGCGATTACTGCAGCTATGTTTACAACCATTCCTGCATTAGGCATGAGTGCTGCAGGGATTATGAATGTAAAGATGATGAAAAGTGTGAGGAGAATAAATGCGTTTTTTTGAATTGCAATTTTGACGAAGAGTTTAAGAACCATGCATGTGCAAAACTCAACTGCGGTTTTTTAAAGAGCCCTGTTATGCACAAGTGTGAGTATCCAAAAGAATTAAGGACTGCTTTCAGATGGACTTTGTTTTTTGCATTTTCAACTATTTTCCTGCTGATTTTGTTCAGCGTAAAGATTAAGGGAGAAAACATAGCAAAGCACTATAAAAGAATAAAGGAGATAAATCTCTACAAAAAACTTGAGAAGGAAAGCTTGAAAAAGGCAGAAACGCATTACAAACTACTTAACTATTTGAATGACAAGAAAAGCATTGAGAAGCACAAAAAACTGATTGAGCAGTATGAAAGAGAAGCTGAAAAATATAGGAAGAGATGGCAGAAGTATTTCAAGAACACAGAGATTTGCCCTGCCTGCGAAAGGGAAATACCAAAGGGTTATGAGTTTTGCCCTTATTGCAATGCAAAATTAAGATAAGTTAAATAATAAGAAGATAAAAAATAACAAAAAGATAAATAAAGAATAAAATAAAGAACAATAAAAATGCAATAAAAAGAGGTAATTTCCATGAATGAAAAATTAAAGTATGTTTTTTTAATACTCTTTGCTGTCTGGCTTACTAGCTATCTAATAGTATCATCGCTTAATGCAGAAGAGCTTTATGGAAATGTTGCTTTGATAAGGATAAATGCTCCAATTCAAAGCTATTCAGAGAGTTTGTTTTCAAGCTACATAAGTCCTGAGGATGTTACAGATTTATTGGAAAGAGCAGAAAAGCTTCCAAACATAAAAGCTGTTTTGTTGGAGATAAATTCAGGAGGCGGAAGCGCTGTTTCCTGCGAGGAGATTGTCAAGAAGGTAAGTAGCATGAACAAAACAGTAGTTTCTCTAATAAAAGACATAGGAGCAAGCGGCGCTTATTGGATTGCTGCAAGTTCTGATTACATAATAGCAAGTAGGGCTTCTATTGTAGGAAGCATTGGAACATACTCGTCTTATCTTGAATTCTCAGGGCTTATGGAAAAATACGGGGTTTATTACAGGAGGTTAGTTGAAGGAGAATACAAAGATATAGGAACCCCTTTCAGGAACATGAGCGATGAGGAACAAAAGATTTTTGAGCAGAGATTGAAAATTGTAAATGATTATTTTTTGAACGATGTTTCTGCAAAGAGGAAACTCGATGAGGAACAAAAAAAAGAAGTCTCAAGCGGTTTGTTCTATGTAGGGGAGCAAGCGTTAAAACTAAATCTTATAGACGAGATTGGAGGAAAAGAAGAGGCATTAAAACGCATACAGCTTGTAATAAATGAAACCCCTAAGATCGTTGAGTTGAAAAAGAGAAAGGGCTTTGTAGAAAGTTTGTATAATTTCTTTTCAAAGCAGAGCTTTGTCTTGGGTTATGGATTTGGCTTTGGTTTCTCAGACAAAATCAATATTTTCAACAATCAGGCAAAGGATTTAATAATAAAGAGCTAATAATAAGCTAATAATGAGCTGATAAAGAGCATATTGAGAAATTATTTTTGATCAGTTTTTAATCCAAGAAACCAATTATTTCTTCTACATTCACAACAGGTTTAGGAAACCTTTCGTAATCATCAATCAATCTTGGACAAGCAGTGTTGACAAAGCATTCTATAAAATTAAAGTTTTCAAGTTGAGAGAAATCCAAGGTTTCAAACATCAGTATGAATGCCTTTTTTCCCTTGTTTTCAATTTTCTCTTTTAATTTCAAAGCAAGTTCTAATTTTTTCTGCCCAATTTTTGTTGAAACCAATATGCCGATCTTTTCTGCAGATAAGAATTTCAGCATAGCTGTTCTTCTTCTCTTATTTTGGATTTCAAGTTCATTTCTGCTTATCTCTGAAATATTTTTTGAGTAAGGGTTGTAAATTATAACAGGTTTTCCTGTTTTTATGAAAACTTCTAAGGGATGAAACTTTCCTGTGCCAACATATATGTAAAAATCAACTTTTTCCTTTATTTTCAATGCAGCCCCTATGTCGCAGCCCAGAATTTGTGACTCATATTTTGCTATTTCTCCCTTTGCATAGAATACTTCTTTGCCTATTTTCTTGAGCTGTTCTCCTAACTCTCTTATTTTATGAACATGCTGAACAGTTGTTATCAGGCCTATGTTTTTTGACATCTTTTTAATTCTTTCTAATGCCTGCCTGTTCATTTTAACGCTTGCATTAGCCCTTGCTTCTATGAAAACCGATTTCATAGCAAAAAATAATCATCAAAGGTTTAATAAAATTTTGTTTTTGCGCTTGGACAAAACAAGAATATAAAAAATCAATCAAAGAAAACATAATAAAAAGAAAAAGAAAAAGGCAGAAATTCTAATTTCATTCTATTCTGATTATTCCCCTTTTCTTTGCCCTCATAAAGATTTTTCCGTCTTTAAACTCTACCTGCTTGCTCACAAAGGAATCCTCTAATAGTCTTATGACTTCTAATTTCCAGCTAATCGTTCCACCCCCTGAAAAGAGCAAGTTATAATTAATATTTAAAATTTACTAATGCTGTTCTGCTTTTTTGATTTTTGAATGCTATGATTTAAGAGTTGCTTTATTAACCATAATTTAATTTCTGGAAAACAGAAAGTTTTATAAATAGCTCTTAAACTACATTTTAAAAAATGAGCGAGATTAAAGCTTTTGGAAAGTGGAGCACTGAAGGAATAAAAATAGAGGACAAAGGGCTGGTAAACTATATCAATTTAGAACCAAGATTAATTCCAAAAACAGGCGCAAGGTATGCAGGAAAGCGTTTCTATAAGTCAAAGATTTTCATTGTTGAGAGATTAATAAACAAAATAATGGTAACAGGGCACAAGGGAAAAAAGCACAAGATAACTTCTTACAAGCAGACTGGAAAATCCCACACTGCTTATGGAATTGTTGAGCAGGCATTTGAGATTATTGAAAAGGAAACCAAAGAAAATCCAATAAAGGTTTTTGTTAAGGCAATAGAGAATGCTGCTCCAAGGGAAGAGGTTGTCAGCATTGAATACGGAGGCGCAAGATATCCAAAGGCTGTTGAGTGTTCTCCGCAAAGAAGGATTGATCTTGCACTTAGATATTTCACACAAGGAGCTTATGCGAGTTCTTTTAACAAAAAGATTTCTTATGCAGAGGCATTGGCAAACGAAATAATAAATGCTTATTACATGAGCAAAAATTCCAATGCAATATCAAAAAAACTTGATTTGGAGAGACAGGCTGATTCTGCAAGGTAAAGATTTAAGACAAAAATAAAGATAAAAAATATTTTTCTTCATTTTTCCTCATTTTTAATTATCTCAATTGCCGTTTTTGGTTCTAAAAGTTCTGCTGCTTTTATTGATGATTACAAAGCATTTGATGCAAAACCAAGCAGTTTATTCTTCTGCTTCTTTCTCCTCTTTTTAATCGTTTTAATTTAAAATTTCAATGCTTGCCTTAGAAAAATTTATTAAATGAAAAATAATCTGCAAAAAATCTTCTAACAATTTTTGCTTATTAAATTTTTTATTTAATTTTATTTCAGGCATAGTTGTTTTTATTTTGCTATTATCATATTTTTTACTTGCTTTTTTACTTGCTTCTTATTTGAGTTTCTGTTATATTCTTTTGATTTTATTATTTTTTATTATTTTTGAATTGTTCGCTCAAAAGTTTATCATTATTCTGCTTTTCCTTTTTTTTATTTCTCTTTCAAAGCAGATTTCTCTCATTTTCTTATAAGCAATCTCTGCCAACGGCTTCAGATTCCAAGAATCATAATAGTTATACTCTATCAATAATTTCAGGTTTTTCCTATTTCTTGTTTTTAAAAAATTTTTCCACAAGAACAAGGCATCTTCTCCTTTTAAACCATCAACTCTTTCGCTCCTACTTATTCCAAAGATTCTTTCTATTTCCTTGAGCCCAATGTTGTATCCCATCCTTACAAAAACAGGCCTTAGATCTAGCAGTATTCTATTTTTAAAACTAATATGCCTTCCAAGTATCCGCAAGTCAAAACTCAAACCATTGAATGTAACTATCATCTCATAATTTGAGATTATTTTTTCAATGCTCTTTAAATCAAGATTAAAACCTCTTATGAATGTTCTTGAGTCATAACCATCGCTTAAAGATACAACTGTCAGCTTTGAATAATCGTCTGTTTCTATGTCAAGGAATATTGAAGAATTCTTGAATTCTTGATACAATCTCCAACTCTCTCTTTTAGGAAAATATTTTATGAAAAATTCAGTGTTTCTGCTTTCCAATGCTCTTTCAGCGTCAATTATCTTTCTGTCATTCTTTTCTTTGCTGATTTTTGAGAGCCCACATATTTTTTTCTTTTTTAGAAAGTCCTCCCAGCTTAGAATACCTGAATTCCATAATGATTTTTCTTTGGAATATCCAAAATTGTTTAGGAATATGAAACTGTTCCTTATCATCATTGATTTTGTCAGATTTGCTTTTTAAAAAAAATTATGCGCGCTTTTGTCCTTTTGTCCAGTGACTAAAAATGATGTAAAATTAAGCAAAACTAAACAACAAAAATCAAATATATGATAAAAACACGAGCATTAAAGCGAGCACTGCAACAACTGCATAAACAATTTTATTCCATGCAAGCACTTTGCTTCCGTCAAAACCAGGAAATGGCAATAGGTTGAAGAACGCAAGCCATGAGTTTATCGTAAAACCGTAAACTAATATCTGAGCATTTGTTGCCAATGACAGGAATAAAAACAGAATTGCAAGGGTTAGGTTTGACAAGGGCCCTGACAACGAGATTATGCCATTTTTTCTTTTTGTTACATGACCAAGGATTATCACACCTCCTGGAGCCAAAAATATTATGCCTGCGAATGAGATGAAGAATGAAACCAAGAGCATTAAAAAATCTGCCCTGTATTCAGCATAAAGTTCTTGCTTTCTTGCAACAAATCTGTGCGTTAATTCATGAACAAGAAATCCTAAACCAACTGTGAGTAAAGAATAGATTAGCGGTATTTTAAAAGCATTGTAGAATATTATTGATATGAACGCCCAAGAAAGCATCAAGTGTTTTATTTCTGTGATTGAAAATCCATTCTTAATTTTGTTCAATTTCATTTTCTTTCATCTAAAAAATTTTGAATTTCTTTTGTTTTGAGAATTCTTCCTGCAACTTCTTTATTATTTCATACTGCTCCTTTGTCAGTTTTTTTGGAACTTCTATATTAATCTTGACAAACATGTCTCCAATGCTTCCTGTTCTAATATCTCTTATTCCAAGTCCTTTCATCCTGAATATTGTTCCTGGCTGAGTACCTGCAGGTATTTTCAACTCTACTTTCTCTTTTCTTATTGTTGGAACTTCTACCTTTGTCCCAAAAACAGCATCTGGAAATGAGATTGATGTTTTATAGTAAATGTTGTTTGCTTTTCTCTCAAACAATTCATGTTTTTTTATTCTAATAACCACAAAAAGGTCACCTGGAATATCAGCAAGATTTCCAGCGCCTTGTATCCTCAAGGTTGTGTTGTCCTCAACGCCTTCTGGTATTTTTATTTCAATTTCTCTTTTCTTCTTTATGTATCCTGTTCCGTTGCAGTGAGCGCACTTTTTGGTTATTATTCTACCAGTTCCATTGCATTTATCGCAGGTTGTTGTTGTTGAGAACAAACCAAAAGGAGTTCTTCTTGTCTTTCTTATATAACCACTACCTTTGCAATTATCGCATGTTTTTTCCTCTTGAGCTCCTGTGCCGTTGCAGAAAGTGCACTTTTCATTTATGTTTATTGAAATCTCCTTTTTTGTTCCTGTTGCTGCTTCTTCTAATGTTATTTCAATTTCATGATAGACATCGCTTCCTTTTCTAACTCTTTGCTTTTTTCTTGTTCTTGTGTTGAAGCCAAAAAAGTTCTCAAAAATGTTGTCAAAATTCTCTCCAAAAAATGAATCATTATCAAAATCAAATCCAAAATCCCTGAAATCAAACCCATAGGTTCCTGCCTGCGTTCCTGATTCAAAACCAGGCTCTGCGCTTCCGTATTTATCATAGTTCTCCCTTAATTTTTCATCGCTCAAAACCCTGTATGCTTCATTTATTTCCTTAAAGCGCTCCTCTTTTTCCTTGTCTCCTTTGTGGAGATCAGGGTGATACTGCTTCGCGAGTTTTTTGTATGCCTTTTTTATCTCTTCCTGAGTAGCGTTGCTGCTCACTCCTAAGATTTTGTAATAGTCTTTTGTCATTTTTTAAGTGTTGAGTTTAATACTTTGTAAAATTCCTTTTTATTCATTCCTGTTTTTTTAACAAGTTCATTTTCTATTTGCCTGAATTCTTTAAGCGATTTTCTTAATTTACTTAACTCTGAACCTTTTATACCGTACCTCTTCATCCATACTTTTATTTTTCTTTCAATGCTGACCATTGCTCCATCACCTGCTATCTTGTCAGCAAAATAAACTATTTTCAAACTTAGAGGTTCTTTTTTATAGTGTAATATCTTGCAAAAAGGGTGCTTAAGGCAATAATCAGAGTATTCTTCAAGTCCTTCTCTTTTCAAGATTTCTGCTCCTAAAACTCCATGCTCTATTTTATCCTTTTTTATTCTAAATCTTTTGCAAGTGAGTAATGCCTTTTTGTAATTCTTTTTCAGGGTAAGGAATTTGTCAATATCGTGCAAAAGAGCACCTTTTTTCACTTCTTTAACATTCAATTTCAATTTAGGGTTATTTCTCTTTATTTCCTCTGCAATCTTTGCTGACAATTTTGCTACTGTAATTGAATGCAGTATTATATTCTTGTAATTATGATACTTTTTTAGGAGTTCTATTTCCTTACTGATAGTGTTGTTTAATCCTTTTTCCTTATTACAACTCATAGTTTTCATAATTTTTCTGCAATCTCTTTTGTTATCAGAAGAATAAAATTCTTGTGCTTTCTTAGTATTGTAGCTGGTTCCTTACTGTTTATCTTGTGAAAGAGCAGAGCTCTTATAGCCTTTACTTTTTCGTTTCCATATGCAAGCATTACAATCCTTTTTGAGCGCATTATCGTGCTTATGCCAACGGTTATTGCCTTCTTAAATCTTGTTTTGTTCTTTTTTATCGTGCTCTGCTTCAACTCTGCTATGTGAGTTTTTGTCCTGAAATTTGTTCCTGGTTCATTGAAGGCTATGTGCGCGTCTACTCCTATTCCAAGGAAGGTTATATCTATGTTATTGCCTATCTTTTTCTCATAATCTTTGCATGCTGCTTTAAGTTTTGATTTTGGAATATCTCCTCTGAGCAAGTGAATCTTTTTTTCATCAGCATTTATCTTTCCAAAAAAATTCTTTCTTAGATAATAATTAAAGCTTTCCTTGTCAGAGGGCTTTGAACCAAGATATTCGTCAAGATTAAAGAATACTGCTTTTGAAAAATCAATCTCAGATTTTTTATTCATTTCTGCAAGCTCCTTGTAGAATAGTAAAGGAGTTCTTCCTGTTGGCAAAAGTATTTTGGAATTTTTCTTAATCTCAAGCTGTTTCTTCATTATAAGCGCTGCCTTTCTGCTCAAATCCTTAGCATCCTTTGCTATTATTATTCTCATGATGTTTAAAAAACAATTACAATTTTAACCTATCCTACTTTTCTTCTACTTTTCTTTCTTTGCCGAGCCCTTGTCTTTCACTTCATAGTCAGCATCATAAACATTATCTCCTTCATTCTCTTCATCTCCTTGTTTGCTGCTACCACCCCTGCCATCCTCCTGTTCTGAACGGTGCTCTTTTCCTGATTCTTTACCATCTCTTTTTGAATAAAGTTCCACTGATATCTCCTGAACAGCAACTGTTAGTTCATCTATTCTCTTTCTTATTTCCTCAACATCCTTGTTTTCCTTGCTTATTTCATCTCTTAAACTTGCAAGTTTGTTTTTCACTACATTTATCTTTGATTCTTCAATCTTGGATTCAACATCTTTCAACAATTTCTCTGTCGTGTAAATCAAACTGTCTGCTTGATTTACTGCTTCTGCTAACTCCTTCTTTTTCTTGTCCTCTTTTTCATATCTCTCTGCCTCTTTTCTCATTCTCTCAATCTCTTCTTCCTTTAGTTTCATAGGGGCTGTTATTGTTATCTTTTGCTCCCTGCCTGTTCCCAAATCCTTTGCAGACACATGCAATATGCCGTTTGCATCAATGTCAAAGGTTACTTCTATTTGAGGTATTCCTCTTGGCGCAGGCGGTATTCCTACTAGATCGAACTGCCCGAGCAATTTGTTGTCAGCAGCCATGGGTCTCTCTCCCTGAAAAACCCTTATAGAAACCGCTGTTTGATAATCAGAAGCAGTGCTGAATATCTGCGACTTTCTTACAGGTATCGTTGTATTTCTCTCAATGAGTTTTGTGAATATTCCTCCCAAAGTTTCAATTCCTAAGCTTAGAGGGGTTACATCCAAAAGTAGTATGTCCTTAACTTCTCCTGCTAAAATTCCTGCTTGTATTGCTGCTCCCATCGCAACGCATTCCATAGGATCAACTCCTCTCTCTATTTTTTTCCCGATATAGTCCTCTACGAACTTCTGCACTATGGGCATTCTTGTAGGCCCGCCAACAAGGATTACTTTGTCTATGTCCTCTGGTTTTAGTTTAGCATCGTTCAATGCCTTTTCCAAAGGACCTTTGCATCTTTCAATTATTGGCTTTACAAGAAATTCAAGCTTTGCCCTTGTTATTTTCATTACTAAATGCTTTGGTCCTTCCTTTGTGGCTGTTATGAATGGAAGGTTTATTTCTGTTTCCAGAACAGAACTCAGTTCAATCTTTGCCTTTTCAACTGCTTCCCTCAATCTTGTTATTGCTGTCTTGTCCTTGCTGATATCCACTCCTTCATGTTTTTTGAATTCTTCAACAACATAATTCAGCAGCGCTTCATCCATGTCTCTTCCACCGAGTTGTGTGTCTCCTGAAGTGGATTTTACTTCAAAAACTCCTTCTCCGAATTCCATTATTGTAACATCAAGAGTTCCTCCTCCAAAATCAAAAACAAGAATTTTTAATTCTTGATTGACTTTGTCAAGTCCATATGCTAAACAAGCGGCTGTTGGCTCGTTTATTATTCTGACAACATCCAAACCTGCAATTGTTCCTGCATCCTTTGTTGCCTGTCTTTGGTTGTCGTCAAAATAAGCAGGTACTGTTATTACTGCCTTTTTTATTTCTGTTCCCAAGAATTCTTCAGCATCCCTCTTTATCTTTTGTAGTATAAAAGCTGATATTTGCTGAGGTGTGTATTCCTTATTCATGATTTTGTATCTGTAAGTTGTTCCCATCTTTCTCTTCACTCCTGTTATTGTGTTCTCAGGATTGCTCACAGCCTGCCTTCTGGCAGGTTCTCCTACAAGCACCTGACCGTCCTTTGTAAAAGCCACTACGCTTGGAACTGTTTTTCCAGCGTATGTTGGTCCCTCAGCGCTTGGAATTATTATGGGTTTTCCTGCTTCAAGAACAGCTGCGCAGCTGTTTGAAGTCCCTAAATCTATTCCTATTATCTTTTCCATAACAATCACCTCTCTGATTTTGGTCTGAGTTTTTGTTAAATTTTTTAAACTTTGTCAAACTTTTTATTTAGTGCTGATGAATTTTTAGTATAGTCAATTAATATGAGCAAATTGTTTTAAAATGCTTTGAATTCTTGTTCTTGTTTTTGCTCTTGTTTTTGCACTTCATATTTATTTTATATTTATGTAGTTTCTATGCTATATTATTCGCTCTTTTTCGCTCTTAGTTCAAGAAATTTTACTCTTTCTTCAGGGCTTCCTTTCTCAAGTCCTCAATCCTTTTATCTGTGAGTATGTTTTTCCCTTCCTTGTTCTCGTAAGGGGTTATTTTCACAACCTCTAACAACTTAACAAGCCTGTTTATGTTAAAGTTGTCATAAGATTTCAACGAACCTAATGCTTCGTAAAGGTTGTAATCGTGCGTTGTAAGCTCTAATTCTGTTCCCCTGCATGTTATTAGAGTGTCTATGTAATCGTCTGTATTCAAAAAATACTTTAAGAGCGTTGCTGAATTTAAGAATATCCTCTGCTTTTCTCTTGGCCTTTCAAAATATTCTGAATATTCTGAAGAGTTGTTGTTTATTGGAACTCTCATTTTAACCTTTTATCTGATTTTTTGTCTGATTTTTATCTTTATTTTTTTATTTTGTTTTTATTATTTTTTTATTTTCAGTTTTTTGATTTATATTCTCAATTTATTTCTTTGTTTTTTGTTTTTATTTTTTATTATGATTATTCATTGTTTTTTTATTATGTTTTGAATTGACTGCTTTAGAGATTCTATATTTTTTTGGGTTTTGTTTAAGAGCTCAAAATTCATTATCTTTGCAAGTTCTTCTTCTTTAACAAGTTCTTTTAGTTGAGCTCCTGGAATAGGCTCGTTGTATTTTATAAAGTGAACCCACTGCCTTATTGCTTCAGGGTCTTCTGTATCCAAAACATAGTTTAAAAAATACCATTGTATTATCTCGCTTGAATACGGCTTGCAATTCACTATTTTGCAAAAGAGCGGTTTTGCTTCTTGTATTGTGCATCCATTTTCATCATCATAAAAAATGCAGGCGCCTACAGGAATTCTATTCTTTTCTGAAGTATTTTTTCTTCTTGTTTTGAATATTTCTTTGTTAAATACAACTGTTCTTTCAAGATGATTATTTAGCAGTTCGTCTTCTGATATTCCAAGATGCTCTGCAATTTTTTTGATTTCATCATTCAATACAAATCCCTGCCCGTTTTTGCAGCAAATTCCGCAGTTGTTGCACTCTGCTCCTAATGACAAAATGTGGTTTAGAGGAGTTTTTTTTGAGATTAGCATTTTTTTAAATCCTCTTTCTTATTTTTGCCTTCTGCTGTTCCTTTTGCTGTTTGTTCTTCTGCTTTTTCGTTTTTACCTTCTAAATTTTTTGCATCTTCTCCTGAACTTATCTTTACCTTTGCTGTTCTTAAAACAAAACCATTGAGCAAATAACCCTTTTGGAATTCTTCAATGATTGTGTCCTTTTCAACATTTGATTCCTCTGCCATCAAAACTTCATGCATTAAAGGATTGAATTTTTCCCCCAAGGATTTTATTTCGCTGACCCCATAATTCTTCAATAAATTGTAAAGCTGAGCATAGATTAATTCAACCCCGCTTTTAAAGTTTTTCAAATCCGCACTGTTCTTTAGAGCTATTTCAAAACTGTCAAGCACAGGAAGCAAGTTTTTTATGAAATCCTTTAAAACAATGTTGTTTGCTTGCTCCTTGTCCTTTTCAACCCTTTTCTTGTAATTTTCAAACTCTGCTTGCAATCTCTTCAAATGATTTATCAATTCTTCTATTTCTTTGTCTTTCTCCTCAACAAGTTTTTTTAGAGATTCCAAATTTCTTTCAGCATCGCTTACATCCTTGTCTTTGGTTTCATTATTGTCTCTGTTGTCCTTATTGTCCTTATTATCCTTGTTTTCTTTGCCAATTTCCATTGATTTGTTTTTTGCATTATCTTGTAGATGATTTCTGTTCTCTGATTCATCTAAATCTGTTTTTAAAGATATTCTTTGCTCTTCTGCTTTTTGATTTTGTTTGAAATTTTGTTCTTGTTTTTGCATTTTGACCTTTTAAATCAAAAATAAAAAAAATCAAAATTTTTTTGTTTTCATATGTTTGCATAAGATTTTTAACTTATGCTTATCCTCTTTTTCTTTTTCTCTTCTGTTTTTTCTGTTTTTGGCATCTCAACCTTCAAAACCCCGTTTTGGAGTTCTGCCTTTGTTTTTTCTGGAATCACTTCTGTTGGCAAGGGCAATCTTCTATAGAATCCATGCCTCTTTGATTCATAGATGTAGTATCCCTTTTTCTTCACTTCTTTTTCAAGTTTCTTGTCAATTTTAACTTCAATTTCGTTTTCAGTCACATTTAGTTCTATATCGTTTTTATTTACTCCTGGAACCTCAAATTCTGCTATCACTGCATTTTCTGTTTCATAGATGTTTGTTGCAGGATGCCTGTATTCTATTATATGCTGTTTTTCTTTGGAAGATGGTAAAAGCTCTCTTGTTGGGCTTAATTCCCTAAATAACCTGTCCATTTCATATTGTATTCTTCTAAGTTCATCAAATATGTCCATTTTTACCACCTCCTTTGTTTATTTAAAATCAACAAATATAATCTTAAATAAACTTATATAAAAATATTTTTATTCTTGAATATATATAATATCTAACATATATCAAAGTAAGCGAATATTGCTTTAAAATTATTCTTAAGATTATTTTTGTAAAGATTTAAATAAGAGAAGAACATTTTTAGAAATTATGACTAACTTAGTAATCTCGCTTGGCTCTGGAAAAGGAACTTGGAACAACATAATAAACCTAATAAATGCTGAAGATTGGGAGAGCATAATTCTTGTTGGGAACAGTTTTTTTGTAGAAAAGTTTGAGAGATTTAAAACAAGGATAAACAAAAAAATAAGAACAATTAGATTAGATTATGAAAACAAGAGATACTATGAACTTGTCAAACAGCTCATGTCAGAGTTTTCAAAAATGCCTGAATTTTCATTAGGAACAGAAGTTGCGCTTAACATAACATCTGGAACAGGAAAAGAACATGCTGCAATAATCTCTTCATTGTTAAAGTCTGGTTTAGGAATAAGACTGGTTGATTTTGAGGACAACCAAACAAAGGAAATTTAGTTGCTGGTTTTTAAGGTTTTAAGGTTTTGAGAATATTGTTTATAAAATATTAAAAATAAAAATAAAAAAATAAAATGGATAAAAAGACATTTTCCAATGATAATTCCTAGGTGCTTTCAATCAATTCATTTTTCTTTCTTCATTAATATTGCTCATAAAAAACATCTAAAATTATGTTTCCCATGCTTTGCGTATGCTAAAAGCTTATTTGCATAGACTTATTAGCTTTATGCTTTTGCTTCATGATACTAGATAACCAATTGCTTATCAGCAATAAATAAATTAATAAGCAGTAACTTAAAAATCATTAACTATAAAATGCTTTGATTTTTTAGAATGTATCTCTTTCTAAAACTAATCAAAAATCAGTTTTAATGTGCTTAAATTATAATCTCAGCACTCTGTTTATACTCTTTTTTCCTCTTCAACTCCAAGCTTTATTCTCTTTGAATAGACCTTGTATTCTTTATTGTTTATCTTGTATTTAACAATCGCAGGAGGCAGAGTGAACCATCCAAGTATTGAAAGTTTTGATTTTACTTTATAGCTAATTATTCTTTCTTCAAACTTGTCAAGAACTCCAAGGTCCCACTTTATGATTGTTCCTCTTGAACTCTGCCTTATCACTTTTTCAGGCTTTAAAGGTCCTATATCTAGGGATTCTTCTATTTCTGCAATGTTCGGCAGAGAATCAATCAACTTTACCTCTGAAACATACCTTGGGCCCCTGTTCTTTATGTGAAGAACAACCTTTAATTCAGATATGCCGCCTTCTTTTAATCTAATTATCTTTGCCTTTTTTGTGATTACTATTGGAATCCTAAATACAAAATAGATTATCAATCCTACGCAAAGTATTACAAAAACTAAAAGCAAGACAGCATAATTCTCCCTTACAATAACGCTCTTTGATTCCAAGCTTTTTAAGTTCAAATTCCAAGCAAGATACTTTAAAGAACCCTCTTTTAAATAATATGCTGTTGGATTGGTTCTTGCAAAAGAGCTCTCAAATAAAGAAATCCTGTATTTTACTGTGTAATTTCCAGCCTGGTTTCCCCTATTAGTTGTTTTAATTACTGTTTCTCTTGTCAAAAATCCCTTTTTAATGCTTCTCTCTTCTGAAAAATCAGTATAGCCCAAAATTCTGTAAGGCTCTTGAAATACTTTAATGTCCTCATCTTCAGGAGTTGCCAAAGATATATTTAAAATATCACTTATCGGCTCTTGAAGACTGCTTATCTTCAGAAGAATCTCAACTTTCCTCTTTTCCAAAGCACCAAGGTTAACAATTAACCTTTCATCAACCAAACTGCTATTAATGCTCCTAACTTTCAAAATCAAACCCTTAAACTCAGCATTAGCTTTATTCTCAAAATCAACAACAATCTTTGATTCTCTTCTTGGATCAACAACATCTTCAAAATAAACGCTCATTCCTATGCTAGAGTTATACTGCTCCTTTGTTGGTTTAAGCGGAAGTATTTTAATTATGAATGGCAATGTTAAAGATTCACCTGTTCTTGATGATGATAATTTTAAATCTAATTGGTAAATTCCAGAACTTAAATTCTTTAGAGGTTTGAAGTAGAGCAGCATGCTTTCAGAACTCTTTGCATTTGCATGCTTTCCAGTCAAGTAATCCGAGACTGGGTCTGAATAAACCCTCCACTTCGAAGTGTCCAAGGATGAAAAGGTAAAAGTATCATCAACCACCTGATTGTTGTTTATTGTTACATTAAAAAGAGCTTCTTCCAAAATGCTGATTTCATCTTTGACAGGAGCAGTCCTAACTGAAAACTCCTGAGCAAAAACAGATGCGTTTGCCGATAAAATTAAAATAAGAATTGTAGCCAGAAGATTTATTTTTTTCATCCCTTCACCTCTCATTGTTTAGTTTGAAAACATTTTTAAAACATTTTCAGATTGCATTGTTTCAGTTTTGTTTCATATTATTGTTTCATATTATTTTGCAATCGCTTGCAATATTTAAAATGATTTGTTTTTACTAACAAATAATTTAGGTTTATTTAAATAATTTTCTGTAATCATGCTTAAAAAGTTTTTGATTTGCCTTTTCAAAAAATCGAAAAATTTAAATAAAAAAGAACAAAATTGTTTTTTAAAAATGGGGTTAATAGACAAAATAAAGAACTTCTTTTTGGAAACAGAAGATGATGCTGAGATAAGCACAAAAACTTTGATAGTTTTGTTTGTTATTGCTTTGATAATTATAGCATTGCCATACCTCTTATATTTAAGGAACAGAGATAAAGAAAAGGAAATTAACATTTTAATAAACGAAAACATGCGGACAAATAAAAATCCAAATGAAAACCTGAATAAAATAAAAAATAGTTATGTTGCGCCTGAGGAACTCAAAGCTTGCATTGATTTTATTGATTTGGGCTCGCAAGCCAATGAATTAACGCATCAAGGATTAGGCGATTGGGAACAGATTAATTACAACAATCCTCAGAGCTATGGAGGGCCTGATAATTACAGAGGAAGTCCTGAAAATTGGAGGGATATTCTTAATTGGGCAGGCGTTATATTGGCAATCCCTCCTGAAAATAAAACACCGCAACTCTCTCTTAAAATAAATGTTTGGGGAAATTCTTTTGTAATAAGTGATGAACTTGGAAAAGATGCTATAAGGCCTCACAATGTCTTAATAAGCCATGATGGTTACTTTTGGCACCCTCTTGGAGAACTATTGATAAGCGGTGATAATAAGTATGAAACCCATGAATTTGTGTTTAACAGTTCTTTAATTGAAGACAAACTCTATGTAAAGATAGAAGTTCATGAAATAATAAAAAACAACAAAAAGTATGGTTTAACAGTCAATTGGATTTGTATTTCTCCTGTAGATTAAAAAATCAAAGCAAATCAAAATCGTGATAGCAAAGAAAGATTAGAAACAGATGAGAAATTAAAAAATTAATTTAAAATTATCAAAATCAAATTAGATTAAATTCATAAAACTAAAGAAATTTCTGAAAGATTTCAAAATGCGTTCTGAAAAAATAAAAATTTATAAAAGGATTAAAAATAATTAGAATACAGTTTAAAATACATCAACTTAACAGCAATATCTGAAAGTTGATTGTTTGGGGTTTTATTTATGAATCGTTTAAAGTACAAGGGTTTGGAATTGTTAGGGATCTTATCAGGAAATAGGGCTTTTGCAGGCCCTGAATGGGTTCAGATTGATTTAACAAACATGTGTAACAACAATTGCATTGGATGCTGGTGCAACTCTCCTTTATTAGGAGAGAAAGGCATGAGCGCTCTTGCCAAACAGCAAAAACTAAGTTTTCATGTTGTAAAAAAGCTGATTGATGATTTGAGATCATTAGGCACGAGAAGAATTTTTCTGTGCGGAGGAGGGGAACCATTAGTTCATCCTAAAATAAGAGAGGTTATTAGTTATATTAAAGAAAACAGAATTGTTTGCGCTTTGAACACGAACTTTACTCTTGTGAACAAAGAACTTGCCAAATGGCTAGTTGATATTGGTTTGGATGAAATCACAATCAGTTTGTGGGCTTCAAATCCTAAAACTTATTCAGAAACTCATCCTAATAAAACAGGTAATGATTTTGTGAAGATAAGAGAGACAATAAAATTCATGCAGGATTACAAGACAAAAAAGAGCAAGGAAAAACCTGTTGTTAAGTTATACAATGTAATATTTAACCTTAATTATAAGGATATTAAGAGCATGATAAGTTTTGCTGAAAGCGTTAATGCTGAAATGATAGAGTTTGCTCCTTTGGACCCAATACCTAAAAAAACAGAAGTATTATTGTTGAATGAAAATCAAAGAAAGGAATTATTGAGTGAAGTTAAAGAAATAGTGCGAGAAAAACAAGCAGGGCGCTGCAAAAAAACAGAGGTTTTAATAGAGACATTTTATGAAAGAATAAAGAATAAAAAATCAACAAGAGGAATTTATGATGATGTTGTTGTTAAAGAGCTTCCTTGTTATGTTGGTTGGGTTTTTGCAAGGATAATGGCTGATGGTTCTGTAGTTCCATGCTTAAAAGCCCATAGAATGCCAATTGGTAATATATACAAAAAAAGCTTTAAGAAAATATGGAACTCAAAAAAATACAATAATTTCAGAAGAATGGCAGTCCTGTTCAACAAGAAAAATCCTTTCTTCAAAAATATAGGCAACAATCCAAGCGGTTGTTTTAGCAGTTGCGACAACATTGCTGACAACATGAGCATAAACAATAATTTAATAGTAAAAGTAATCAGAGGAAAAATTTTTGAGATGAAAAATAAGAAAAATAAAAAATGATTTTTAAAAATATTAAAAATATTTTTAGGAACAAAAAAAGATTATTAAGCAAGAATAATTCTAAAAATACAGGGAGCGATTTAAATAAATTATTCAAGAATGCACTTCTTAAAGAATTCTATGAAAACAAACTTGAATTCTTAGGCATTAAAGACGGAGAACATGCTTTTATAGGTCCTAATTCAGCAGAGATAGAATTAACAAGCAGTTATGCTAATGAAGAAGCTTCAGATTTAAATCATAATCATCAAAATAAGGAAAAAACAAATGAGGAAAAAACAATTTTGGATTATGATAGAATAATTGACTTGCTAAAAGAATTGAAGAGCATTGGAACAAGAGAGATAATTTTTGTTTTGGATGAAGATCTATTGGAATATCAGAGAATTTTTGAAATCTTGGCTTTTGCAAAAGAATTGGGCTTTGTCTGCGAGATAAAAACAAGATTTGATTTTGCAAACAAGGAACTTACAAAAAATATTTTTGATTTAGGCATTGACTGCGTAAATATTGAATTGCTTGAATGCAAAAACGAAGAATATTTTAGAAATCGAATTGAAAGAATTAAAGAAAATTTAGAGTTTATAAGAGCTTGTTCAAAAGATGATAAGAAAAAACCTTCAATAAGAATTAAAAGCATTATTTCTAAATCAAACTATAAAGAATTTTACAGAATTCTTGAATTTTCATTGGAAAACTCTAATTTTTCTGAGTTTTACCTTGCTAATGAAATTTTTCCAAAAAAGGATGCAGAAAAAAGGGATTTGTTTTTAAATGAGGATCAATTGAGGGAAATTTTAGGAATTGCTGAATCTGTAAAAGATAAGTATAAAAACAAACCTTGGCAAAATTCTTCTAATCTTAATGCTTTTATTCATGCTGCAAAAAATTATTTGATGGGCAAAATCAGTTATAAAAATGAAAGGATCGATTTTGTTCCTTGTTATGTTGGTTGGGTTTTTGCAAGGATAATGGCTGATGGTTCTGTAGTTCCATGCTTAAAAGCCCATAGAATGCCAATTGGTAATATATACAAAAAAAGCTTCAAGGAGATTTTCTTTTCAAAAGAATATGATGAATTTAGGTATTGCGCAAAGCATTTAGACAAAGGCGAAAACTATTTTAAAAAGATAGGGTGCTATGAGTGTTGCAGGCAGAATGACAAAAATTTTAATATCCATGCAGAATTTGAATCTTTAAACCACTCAAAAGGAGAAATTCTTGATTATGCCTTTAAGCTTAGAACTGTCAAGGGAATGATTGAACTTTTGAAGTCAAGGAACCAAAATTGCAAAGAACCTGAAATTGAGCACAAAAAAATTTTAGCAGAGTTAATGACTTCTGATTTTGAAGAAATCAAAAAGCGCATAGATTTTCTGTATGAGGCAATTATGGATAGATTAAATGAAAAACCATTTTCAAAAAACAAGAATTCCACTTATGAAATAAGCGATAAAGAGGAGAATAGAATCGATGTCTTTCTTATAATCCCTCCGCCTTGGGATGTTGACATGCCACCAATGGGAATTGCTTATCTCTCTTCTAATCTCAAATCTTGTGGCATAAAAACAGAAGTAATTGACTTGAACATAATGCTTTACAATCGTTGCAAGCAAAAATACAGGCAGATTTGGAACCCTGAGAAAATCATATATTGGAAAGAATTGAACTTCCACAAAAAAATTTTAGAAGAAGAAAAATGCTTTGTTGAAGAAATTATAAATAAAATAATCTCAAAAAATCCTTTGGTTGTGGGTTTGTCTGTAAATGACTCTAATATAAACTTTGCTTGCGAGTTGACAAAGATTATCAAACAAAGAAACCGTAATTTAAAAATAATACTTGGCGGACCTGCTTCCAATTTGGATATTCCACATTATCTCGAATTAAGAGAATATGTTGATTTGGCCGTCATCGGTGAAGGAGAAATAGTACTTGCAGAAATTGTAAATTGGTTGAAGAAAGGTAGGGACCTTGAATGCTTTCCAAAAATATTTTTGAAAGACGGAATGCAGTTCTTTCATAGCGAAAATTTGAATGATTTGAATAGTATTGAATTTCCAACTTACGAAGAGTTTAACTTAAAAGATTATGAGAAACCAACTCTGCCCATACTTTTGAGCAGGGGATGCATAAACAGATGCAGGTTCTGCTCTGATTGGATGAGAAGAAAAAAATATTCATGCAGAAGTCCTGAGAATGTTGTTTCTGAAATTGAGCACCACATCAGAAAGCACAACATCAGAAGTTTTCTTTTTCATGACTTAATAATAAATGGAGATTTTGAAAATCTTAAAGCGCTCTGCAATTTGATTGCAAACAAAAAATTAAAAATCAGTTGGAGCGCTCAGGCCTTTGTTGACAACAGAATGAGTTTAAAATTTTTAAAACTGCTGAGAAGAGCCGGCTGCATCAATTTGGTCTTTGGCGTTGAAAGTTGTTCAGACGATGTCCTTAAAAAGATGAACAAAAATTTCAAGGTTGAGGATTTAGTCAAATTGATTAAAAGATTGAAAAAAGCAAGGATCAAAGCTGATTTTAACATCATAATTGGTTATCCTGGAGAAAATGAAAGAGAATTTAAAAAAACCTATGATTTTATATCTAAGCACAGAAAATACATTAACAGAATATCAAGCTTGTCACCCTGCCTGCTTATAGAAAAAACAACGCTCTCTAAAAACATTGAAGAGATTGGAATATGCAATGAGATTAAGGATGCCTGGTTGAAATGGTACAGCAAATGCGATAAAAATGATTACGAACTCAGAAAGAGCAGAGTAAAAGAAATTGTTAATCTTGCTAACAGATTAAAAATTCCTGTTGCCCTTGTAAATCTTTACGATGAAAACTATTGATTTTTAACTTTCACATTTTTATAAAAAAATAATATAAAAAATAAAATTGATAAATTTAATAAATAAAATTTAATAACTCCTTGAAATTATAACTCTTTAATATTTTATTTGGGGGTTAAGCATTGGTCCAAGATCCAAAATGAGGGTTTTATTAGCAAATCCGCCTTGGAATGAGCAGGGCAGGAAAGGAGTTAGGGCAGGAAGCAGATGGCCACATTTAAAAACAATAGAAGAAGGTAATTACTTACCTTATCCATTCTTTTTAGGATATTCAAGCAGATTGTTAAAGGACAACGGTTTTGAGGTTTTGTTTGTTGACGCATTAGCAGAAGAACTCTCTTTAGAAGATTTTCTAAAAAAAATCAAAGTGTTTAATCCTGACTTTATATTGTTAGAGGTCTCAACTCCTTCATTAGAAAATGATTTAAGAATAATAAGAAAGATTAGGGATTTCTCAAAAGCAGCAATTGCTGTCGCTGGCATGGATTATTCAATAAGGCAACCAGAATTCTTAG
Organism: Candidatus Woesearchaeota archaeon; assembly: GCA_049700835.1. Taxonomy (GTDB): domain Archaea; phylum Nanobdellota; class Nanobdellia; order Woesearchaeales; family WAPY01; genus JAWBOW01. Next base: position 468,798 of record JBNAUL010000001.1, on the reverse strand, counting down.
CCAATAATCATTATATAGATTTTGTGCTTTATGGAGAATATGAATTCACTCTTTTAGAAACAGTTCAACACTTAAAATCAAATAATAGTTTGCATGATGTTAAAGGATTAATCTATAAGGAAAAAGAAACAGGAAGGATTGTCATTAATCCTCCAAGACATTTAGAAGACATTAACAAGCTGCCTTGGCCTGACAGGAAGAGTGTTCCAATCTACAAGTATCTTGATGCTCCTGGAGAGATGCCTTTGCCTTGCGCTCAAATGCTGGCATCAAGGGGTTGTCCTTTTCAATGCAATTTTTGCGCTTGGCCTCAAATAATGTTTAACGGCAGCAACTATAGGTTCAGGAATGTAAAGGATGTTGTTGATGAAATGGAATTCCTTGTTAGAAAAATGGGTTTCAAATCAATATACTTTGATGACGACACTTTTAACATTGGAAAGGAAAGAATGTTAGAGTTTGCCAACGAAGTGAAAAAGAGAAATCTTAATGTTCCTTTTGCAATAATGGCAAGGGCTGATTTGATGGATGAAGAAATTCTAAAGGTTTTGAAAGAAGCAGGATTATTTGCGGTTAAGTATGGGGTCGAGTCATCAGAACAAAAGCTTTTGGACAATTGCAACAAAAACATGGACATTAGAAAGGTTGAAGAGATTATAAAATTGACAAAGAGTTTAGGCATTAGAGTTCATTTAACATTCACTTTTGGTTTGCCAGGAGAAACAAAAGAAACGATTGAAAAAACAATAAAGTTTGCTCTGGAACAAGACCCTTTCAGCGTTCAATTCTCAATAACAACACCTTTCCCAGGCACAAAATATTACGATGAACTAAAAGAAAAGAACGAGTTAGTTTATTCAAAGTTGAGCGATTTTGATGGAAACTTTAAAGCAGTTATCAAAACAAAGGAATTGAGCCCTAAGGATTTGGAGTTGGCAGTTGCAAGAGCTTACAAGATTTGGAACGAGCATTTAAAGCATAGAAGTCTAAAAATTAAAAACAATCAACAAAACAACCAAATCAAAAAAGCGCCAACAAAAATAGTTTCAGATTGTTTAAAAGAGCATGGTCTTTTATACACTGCAGAAAAAATCTGCAAGCATGTTGTCAATGGAAAGATTTTTGATTATTTGGGTTACTATGTTAAGATTAGTTCCAAAAAAAGCAGGAAAAAAATCTCTGATAATCAAAGTAAAGAATTAAACTTAAAAGAGTTAAACACTGAATTTTTTCTAAGAACAGATTTATATGTTCTGCCAGAATTAAGAACTGACATTCCTCAACTTTATCCCATATTTCTATGCGAGAAAATCAACAGCAAAGTTAATAGAAACTTTTTAAGCGTAGTTGATTTGAATATAAAGTGCAATAATGAATATAAAAATTCTGTTTTAAACAAAAAAGATTTTTTAAGCGTTGTTTTTAATGAAATCAAGGAAAGGAATAAATTAGAGAAAAGCAGAAATGTTTATCTTTTTTATGCAAAGAAAAGAAATCTTGAAAATACATTGAAAATTACGGAATTGATAAAAAAGGAAAATAAAAACAATGTTGTTATTTTATTAGCAAACAAAAACAAAAAATTCTTTAATGAAAAAATCATAAAACGCTTGAGCAAGTCTAGGGTTGATTTTGCGATTTCAAAAGACAATGGAGATGTGCTTCTTGAAGTCATGAAGTTGATTGGCAAGCATTTAAACAACAAAAGTCTTGTTGAACTGCAAGAGCTTTTTCATAGGAAATTAAGAGAAAATTTAAATGGCAAAAAAACAAGAATAAGAATAATAAAAAATAAAAGTCCTCTAATCATTGAATGTTTTAAAGAAAAAAAGATTTTATCCCATCTGTTTAGTTTCTACAATGTTGACTTTACTGACTATGATACAGAAAGAATTCCAATCATTGTTGGTTATAAAAAATTTGTTAAAAATCCATTAAAAATTCTTATGGAAGTTGATTATTATAGAAGAAATAATGAAATTTCAGAGTTTTTGTTTTTGAATTCTGAAATTTACGATGAGAATAATGTTTTGGAACTTTGCGAGCATATTTGTCTGTTGAATTATAAAATAAGATTCGGGCTAACTATTGACTCAAACAAAATTAACAATGCAAATAATGTTGTTTCCAAGTTAAAGGAAAGCGGTTGCAATGCTCTTTATTTGGTGCTGAACAAAAAAACAGATATTAAAAGATTTTTAGAAGTTGCTAAAACTGCTTCAAAGAAAAATATTGCTGTGTTAGTTAATGCCTATTTCATAGAAAACAAAAAAGAGATTTTTTTAGGGTTAAATAGAGCAAAAGATTATGTTGACGGAATAAATTTCTTTTTTGTCAAGGATAAAAAAGCAGGCAGAGCATTGAAAGAGTTTTTTGATAAGAATGCATTGGCTGTAATAGAAAGCAATTTAAAAGAAAATAATGAAAATTATGAAGAACAAAATGTTTTTAATAAAAATAACAAAGAAACAAACGAGAATCATGATGTTCACTTCAAAAATAGATTTAGCCAAAGTTTAAAAGCACAATCAGAAGAACCAAAAAAAACAGAAACAAGAGATGAAACAAGAGAGATTAAGTTCGGAGATAACTTTAAAACTCTTGGAGAGCTTAGGCAAATTTTAGAAAAAGATTATTGCAAGCCAGAGGAATTGGAAATTATGGAAATAAACGATTTTAATGATAAGAATAAGAAAAATATCGTATTTAAAAAACGCAAAAATGATAAGCGAATAGTTTTAACAAAAAAATTGAACTTTATTGATTGTAAGACAAAACCAAAATTTAGAATTATCATAAACAAAAGCAAGATAAAAGAACTTGTAAAAGATTTTACCCAAGACGATTATGAATTTATCTCTAAAAATCTTGATGTTCTTGGAGTAATCAACGGAAAAAATGCTTTTACAGGGCCAAGAACAGTAGAGATTGACTTATCAGCAAAATGCAATAACAACTGCGTTGCCTGTTGGCATTATTCTCCATACATAAATAAAATTGAGGATTCTTATTGGAGAGACACAGTGCTTGATTTTGAAGTAGCTAAAAAACTTGTTGATGATTTAAAAGAACTTGGAACAGAATACATTTTTATCTGCGGAAGCGGTGAGCCAATGGTCAATCCTAAAACATTGGAAATAATTGAATACATTAGAAACAAAGGAATAGAATGCGGTTTAAATACAAATGGCACTTTGCTAAATCCTAAGTTTATTAGAAGAATTGTTGAATTGGGAATGAACAGATTGCATGTTAGTTTGTGGGCTTCTAACCCAAAAACATATGTCAAAACTCATCCCATAATGAAGGAAAAAGTTTTTTTGAACATAAAAGAGAATTTAAAATTACTTGACAGATTAAAAAAGAAACTTAAAAAGAAAAAGCCAGAAGTTGACATAGTAAATGTTATTTTAAAGTTAAACTTTAAGGAAATGAAAGAGATGATTAAGTTTGCTAAAGAAGTTGGGGCTTCAAGGGTTCAGTTTCAAGTAATGGATGTTGTTCCTGGAAAAACAGATTTCTTAATGCTTTCAAAAGAAGAAATTAACTTTGTGTTGAATGAGATTCCAAGATTAAAGGAATTTGCTGAGAAGAATAAAATAGAACTCTTTGATATTAATAATTTTGAGAATAGATTAAGAAATATTTTAGGAAATTATGAAGAAAAGTTTTATGATAAAACCACTATAGAAAAAAATCCTTGTTACATTGGATGGCTTTACTCTAGGATTAGTGCTCAAGGGCTTTGTTACACTTGCAGCAAATGGCATGGAAGCCATTACTATGGAAATTTGTTCGAATTGAATTTCAGAGATGCTTGGTTTTCAGAAAAACAGAACATTTTCAGACAAGCAACCTTGAACAAAGACCTAAATTTTGGATATTTTCCATTAAATGAATGCTATAAGTATTGCTGCGATATTGAAAGAAACAATTACATGCTAAATAAACTAAAAAATCTTAGCGGTTCAGAAATTATAGTTTTAGGAATAGCTGAAAGTTATATAAGAAATTTTAATGATGCTGATTTCCTAAAAAGAATAAAAGCAAAGAATTTTAGAATTGTTTGAAAAGTTTAAGATTTAGAGGTATAATTTTATGGGCTACAAAGAAGACAGATTGAAAAGAGAAGAAAAGAGAAGTGCTGATTCTTATAAAGAAATAATTGAAAGAATAGAAAGTTGGAAGAACAATTCTCCAGCAGGTCCTATTTGGCTTGAATTAGCTGTTACTCAAAAGTGCAATCTAAACTGCAGTTTTTGCGTTAGGAGAAACATGAGTTTTCAGCCTGAGAAAGAACTTTCCACCGAAAGAATAATAGAAATCATCAGAGAAGCAAAAGATCTTGGCGTTAAAAGATTTTTCTTGATTGGAGGTTATGGGGAGCCTATGGCTAAAGAAGGAATAATGGACATAATTAGAGAGATTAAAAATAATGCTGAAGGAATTGATTATTATGAGTCAATGATTACTAACGGAACCCTTTTTAATGAAGAGACAATTAAGGAAATAGTAAAATTAGGTTGGAAACAAATAATTATAAGTTTAGATGCTCCAAATGCCAATGTTCATGATGAACTCAGGGGAATTCCTGGGACATTCAACAGAGTTGTTAAAAATATAAATCTCTTTAACAAATACAAAAAAGAATTTAATAGAGAGTATCCTGAACTTTGGATTACAACGGTTTTGTGCAACAAAAACTATAAACTAATTCCTGAACTTGTTGTTTTCTGCGCAAAGAATAAGATTACAAAATTAAGGGTTGTTCCATTAATGATAAAATCAAAGGAAGGGGAAAGTTTAAAGTTAAACAAGAAAGAATTGAAAGAACTTCCTAAGATTATAGAGAAAAGTCAAAGATTAGCAGACGCTTACAATTTACTCACAGACATTGATGAGTTAAAATCAGAAATCTTTGTTAAAAAAACAGAAAGTATGAAAGAGTTGCTGTTTTCTGACATCAGCAATAAGAAAGATTTCCTAAACATACCATGCTATCAGCCATGGCACAATATTTCTGTAAGGGAGAACGGATTTTTGGATGTATGCTTAAATTTGAATGACCGAGGCGAAAGAGTGGAAAATAAAAGTTTGAAAGAGGTTTGGTACGGAGGCAAAATTAACAAAATAAGAAATGATTTCTTAAATCATAAACTCTTTAAGGAATGCAAACAGTGCTGCATCGGGCTTTATAGAAAATCAAGGGATATAAGAGAGATTTTAAGGAAAAGAGAAAATAGGCTTGGTTTTAGAAAAGAGAACAACAAGTATTATGTAAGATTAAGTTCTGAATATTTTAAAAGTTTGGAAGAAATAGAAGATGTTCTTTTTAGAATAGAAACTGATATCAATTCGCAAAGTAGAGATAAAGAAAAAAATAACAAAAAGGAAAACAATAACACGTTGCTAAAGGACGAAATAATAATCTATGAAGAAAAAAAAACATTTCAACTTGCAAGAACAGTTCTTGAAAAAAAAGAACCAAAAGTAATAATTGAAGTTAAAGAACATGACAAAAAATTCTTTAAAGACCTTGTAAGCAAAGATAATGCTTTATTTGATTTTATAAATAAAAATAAGGAAATTGTTGGAATACTTGATGCTGAAAAAACATTCGCAGGACCAAAGGTAATTGAGATGCACATTACTAATAGGTGCAACAACAATTGCATTGGATGTTGGTTTAGATCTCCCCTATATAAAGGTATTTCTCCTTTGTTGGGAACAAAAAAGGATAATGAAATTTGGAGGAAATTAGAATTACCCTTTAAAACCATAAAAAGAGTTATTGATGATTTAGCAGAGATTGGAACAGAAGAGATACAAATCTCTGGCGGCGGAGAACCAACGCTTCATCCTGATTTTTTAAAAGTAATAAAATACATAAAGAAGAAAGGAATAAAACTTGTTTTTACAACAAACTTCACTCTTTGGGATAAAAGTTTAGTTGAGGAAGTGCTGAAAGTTAAACCTGAGCAGATAGTTGTTAGTTTGTGGTCTGGAACTCCAAAAACATATGCTAAGATACATCCTAACAAAGATGAGGAAACATTCATAAGAATAAGAGAGAACTTGAAGTACTTAACTGAATTAAGGAATAAACTCTATGATGATAAAAAACCAGGAATTGAAATCTGCCAAGTAATCTTAAAGTATAACTATAATGAATTGGAAGAAATGATTGACTTTGCTCTTGATGTTAGGGCAACAGCAGTAAGGTTCTCAACTTTGGATGCAACAGAACCAACAAAAATCTTGCTGTTAGATGAAAATGAGATTAAGGTTGTAAAAGACCAGTTAGAAAGAATAAAAAAGAGATTAGAAGAAATTAACAAGAATGGAACTGTTTTAGAACTTAGGGGCTTGGATGTTTTTGAAGCTTCTCTAGAAAGTGCTAAAGTGAAAGAAGGAATTTACACAGAACCATTGATAAAAAATATTCCTTGTTATGAAGGTTGGATTAGAAGCGAGATAACTACAAGTGGGGATATTCTGTTCTGCTGCAAGGCTGGAAAGGCTCCAATAGGCAATGTTTTAAATAAGGATTTTAAGAATCTGTGGAACTCAAAAGAATATCAAACTTTCAGAATAAATGCTTTAAAACTAAGCAAGGAAAATAAGTTTTTCAAAAATGTCGGTTGTTTAAAAAAGTGCGATAACATAATTCAAGATATACTTCCAACATTAGAGTTCTTTCAAAAAGCAAGTTATAAAGAACTCTTAGCATTGCATATAGGAAGATGGATTTTAAAAGAAAAGAATAGAAATAAAAATTAAATAAATAAAATAAAGTCAAAGACAAAAGCAAAATAAAAAGAAGGAAAAATAGAGAATGAAAGAACTATTTAAAGCATTGTTTGGAAAAAAGAATGCTAAATTCGTTAAAAACAAAAATTCAAAAAACAATTCATTAAACTATTATGACTTAGTTCTTAAAGGCGTTCTTTCAAAGAAAAAAGCATTCATAGGTCCTGAAGAAGTTCATATTGATTTAACAAACATGTGCAACAACAATTGCATTGGATGCTGGTGCAACTCTCCTTATTTAGGAGAACTTAGAATGCCTCCTGAAGTTCAAAAACAAACCCTTTCTTTTAGTGTTTTGAAGAGAACAATTGATGAGCTTGCAGAGTTAGGCACAAAGAGGATAAAGTTAATTGGTGGCGGAGAACCAACCCTGCATCCAAATTTCATGGAAATAGTAGATTACATAAGCAACAAAAGAATTGAATGTTGGATAAATACCAATCTTTTAGAGATAGATAAAAAAAAAGTAGAAAAGATTGTTAAAGCAGGAGTCAGATTAATAGATGTTAGTTTGTGGGCTTCTAATCCAAAAACATATGTCAAAACTCATACTGCAAGAACAGAAAAAGATTTTATTAATATAAAAAAAAATCTTGAAAGATTTTATCATGAAAAGAAAAAACAGAAAACAAATTTTCCAATAATAAGAATTTACAATGTAATATTTAATATGAACTATAAAGAAATAGAACAAATGATTGACTTTGCTTTAAATGTTCATGCTGACAAAGTCCAATTCGTTTTCTTAGAGCCGATACCAAAAAAAACAGAGTTTCTGTTAATCAATGAAGAACAAAAGAATGAATTAAAAGAAATTGTTAATAAAATAAAGAAAAACATTGTAGGAATTGACGGCTCAGAAGATGTTTATAGAGATGATAAAGGAAGAGAAGTGAAGATTACTGATTTCACTAAAAACTTTGTCAGAAGATTAGAACAAAGCGATATCAGCAAAGGAGTTTATGATGAGATTGTTGTTAAAGAGCTTCCTTGTTATGTTGGTTGGGTTTTTGCAAGGATAATGGCTGATGGTTCTGTAGTTCCATGCTTAAAAGCCCATAGAATGCCAATTGGTAATATATACAAAAAAAGCTTTAAGAAAATATGGAACTCAAAAAAATATCAAACATTTAGAAAGATGTGCGTTACTTATAAAAAAAAGCATTCTTATTTTAAGAAAATTGGAAATGATCCTGCTTACGGGTGTTTAAAAATATGTGATAATTTGTGGCAGAATGAACTTATTCAAAGAAAACTTGTTGAGAACAATATAAAAATTCCAAAGTTAAAATAAAACAAAGTTAAGATAAATAAATAAAATAAAAATGAAAAACAATAATAATTTTTTAAGAGCAGTTTTTGGATTTGTCAAGAATAATAAGGACGAATTGGTAATAAAAAACTTTAAAGATTTAAATAATGTATCAAAAAAATTGGAATTTGAAGAGAAAAATAATAACATAAGAAGAGAGGAAGTTTTGGTTGAAATTGAAGGTAAAAAAAGAAGGTTGGTGCCAAGTTTAAATGATGAAAAAATAAAAAAGAAAATAAAAATCAAGAATTGTGAGAAAATTTATGCTTCTCTCAAAAATCAAGATTTATTAAAGAAACTAATTTACGAGAACTTTGATTTAATAGGAATTCTAAATGGAAGAATTGCTTTTAATGGTCCAAATAGGGCTGAGATTTATTTAACGAACAGATGTAACAATAGATGCGTTGCTTGTTGGGATAAAAGTCCTTTTCTAAAGATTACTCCTGAAAAAGAAAGATGGAATAATTTAGAGATGGATTTTGAAACAGCAAAGAAGGTTATTGAAGAACTAGCTGAAATTGGGTGCAAGAATATTTATCTATCAGGTGGAGGAGAACCATTCATGCATCCAAAAATAATGGATATTTTAAGAATAATAAAAGATAAAGGAATGGTTTGCGGAATAAATACTAACTTCACTCTTTTGAATGGTGATAAAATTAAAGAACTTGTTGATTTGAAAATTGATTATCTCTTAGTTAGTTTGTGGGCTTCTAATCCAAAAACATACTTAAAAACTCATCCTGGTCAAAACAAAGAAACTTTCTCAAGAATAAAAAATAATCTTAAACTCTTAAAAAAACTCAAGTATGAAAATAATACCAAACTGCCTCAAATAAGCTTATACAATGTAATCTTTAAATACAATTACGCAGAAGTTGAGGAAATGTTCGAGTTTGCGCTTGAGGTTGGTGCTGAATATTGTTTCTTAGTTCCTGTTGATATTGTTGATGGAGCAACAGAACACTTAGCATTAGGAAAAAAAGAAATGGAATTCATAATAAAAAAGGAAAAAGATATTCTTAAAAAGATTAATGTAATGATTGAAAAGAACAAAGACATTCCTGATCATGAAGAAAACATTAAAAGGCAATTCTCTAATTTTATGAGGAGAATATCCGAAGATTCTGCTAAAAAAGGAATATATGATTTCAATCTTGTAAACTCTATACCTTGCTATGTTGGATGGACTTATTTAAGAGTGCTTCCAGAAGGAGAGGTAACAACTTGTTTGAAATCTCACTTCAAACCAATAGGGGAAAGATACTATGTTAACAATAACTCTTTAAAAAAATTGTGGTTTTCGGAAAAGTATTCTGATTTTAGAAACAAAGCACTTACTCTGAAAAAAGATTCTCAAGAATTCAAGAAATTTAATATTCCTTGTGAAAAGAGCTGCGATAACTATGAAGACAATTTGATAATGCATAATAAATTTAAAAGTTTAAGTTTTAAGGAATTAATTATTTTGCACATTTATGAGAATATTTTAACCAAAAAATAAAAAAATAAAAGAGCACTAAATAAAAATAAAAATGAAACAAAAAAAACACTTTCCGCACTACGAAGGGCTTTGCAATAATTTAGACTTATTTGGAGTTAAGAGCCAAAAGTTTGCATTCGGAGGTCCAGAACTTGCTTCTATTGATTTAACTAATAAGTGTAATCTTAACTGCAATGCTTGTTGGATTCATTCTCCATATATGATAAAAGATAAAAGATTAAAAAGAGAAATTAAAAAAGAGTTAGATTTTGAAATAGTAAAAAAGTTAATAAATGATTTAGAAGAATTAGGAACAAAGAGAATAAATCTTTCAGGAGGAGGAGAGCCAACTGTTCATCCTAAATTTATGGAAATAGTTGAGCTTATAAAATCCAAAAAATTTCATCTAAATATCAATACTAACTTTGTGTTACTGAATGAAGAAAAAATTGATAAATTAATCAATTTAGGAGTAAATCATTTCACAGTTAGCGTTTGGGCAGGAAGTCCTAATGTTTATGTAAAAACTCACCCTGGAACAGAGGAAAGAACATTTTACCATTTAAAGAGTATGCTGAGTTACCTCTCAACAAAAAGCAGGATTGGACTAAATGTTTACAATGTAATTTCAAGAGAGAACTACAAGGATATTTGGAACATGATTGATTTTGCAAGAGAAGTCAAAGCAAGTTCAATAGAATTCACGATAGTAGATGTTATTCCAAAAGTAACTGAGTTTCTTAGATTAAGAACAAAAGACAGGGTTTGGCTGTTAAATGAATGCAAGAAAATAAAAAGGATGAAAGATGATTTGGAAAAACATGGTTTAGAAATATGGAATCTTGATATCTTCATGCAAAGATTGAAGCCAGGATTTAATGTTGTAGAAAACAATAAGAAATTAGTAGATAAAATTCCATGCAACATTGGCTGGACCTATGCAAGAATAATGGCTAACGGCAATGTAATACCTTGCTGCAAGGCGTATTTGTTTCCTACGGGAAATTTATATAAGAACAATTTCAAAGAAATTTGGTTTTCAAAAAAGCATCAGGAGTTCAGAATAAAAGCTCAAAAACTAAAGAAAAACAATCCATACTTTAAACTAATAAATTGCGAAAGATCATGTGATAATATCATAAATAATATTGAAACAATAGAAAGGTTGAGAATTATGAAAAATGAAATAAAAAAAATAAAAGATGAAAAAGAAATGGTTATTGAATTATCAAAGGAAAACAAAAGTTTATATGAAAAATTAAATGAGTTACACAAAGAACTAAGTAATTTAAGAGGAGAGATTGATCAGAAAAATCATCAATTAGCATTATTAAACAACAGAATTAATGAGATAATAAATTCTAGAGGTTATAGAATCGGTATGAAAGTTGATCGTTTTATTAGAAAGATTACGCTTAAAAAAAGAAAAAAGCAAAAAACATTAATAACGAGTAACAAGGTAAAAAATGAATGATGATAATAATAAAATTGCTGTTTACATCCCGACAAAAAACTCAAGCATTTATTTAAGAGAAGTTCTTAATAGTTTCAAGTTTTTAGAAAAAAAAGAGATTATAAAGGAAATCCTAATAGTTGATTGCTCTAGCAAAGAAGAAAAGGAAAATATTAAAAGAATAATTGATTCTATAAGCAAGGAGATTAAAAAAAAGATTAGGATAATAAATCAAAAAACTTTTGGACTGGCAAGCGCAAGGAATATTGCAATAAAAAGTTCAAAATCAAAAATAATTGCTTCGATTGATGCTGATTGTATTCCTGAAAAAAAATGGTTAAGAATTCTGTATGAAACTTTAGCGAATGAGAATGCTTCTGGGGTTGGGGGAAAAGTTATAGAGCTTGAAAGATTAAAAAATATTAGCTTAGGAGATAGATGGAGGGCAAAACACTTAAGACAGGATTTTGGCAATAAAAAAATAATAAATCCAAAATTTATTTCAGGAGCCAACAATATTTTTTACAAAAAAGATTTGGAAAAAATAGGATTTTATAATGAAAACTACAAGTCAAATTATGAGGATGTTGATATTTCAAAGAGATTGCTTAAAAAAGGTTACAAATTAATCTATGAACCAAATGCGATAGTTTATCATATAAAAAAAGACAGTGTTTTTAGCGTCTTGAAAACAAATTGGGCTTGGGGTTTTTACGGTAATGAACCAAAAAATCTTTACGCAATAATAAAAAGATGTGTGTTCAATTTTTATATTACCCTAAAATATTTTTTCAATGATTTGCTTGATTTTGATTTTAAACTAGCAATAATTGATATTTTGGTACTGCCAACAAACTTTTACTTTGATTTAAGATGGTTGCTAAAAAAACAATAAAAATAACTTAAATAAGATGCAACTAAAATGCGGGTTTTAAACAGAATAATAGGATTATTTTATAAAAATAAAAAGAAAGAGAAGATTTTAGATAATGAAAATTTTTTAAATGAGTTAGAAATAAAAAACAACAAAATTAAGATACTCCTAACAATAAAAAATATTGCTCTCTTAAATAAACTTTTGGCTTATGCTTTAAATATAAAAAAATAGGAATTTCTGATTTTGAAGAATTCAGTTTCATCCCAATAAAAGGTTGCTCTGAAAGATTAAAAAAACACATTGAAAACACTAATAAAAAGTATAATGAAAAAGGAGTCTTTGCTGAAATTTATGATAAAAAAATTTTAGAAATTCTTGAGAAAGCAGAAGATGCTCTTGATAAAGGACTTTCAGAAAAAGAAATATTAAGGGTATTAGGATTTTTATTTGAAGTCCCTTTAATAGGCCCAAAGGATGTTGTTTTGAGTTTATCCAACATTTGTAATCTTAACTGCATGTACTGCGAAGGACAAACCCCTTTGTTAGGAGAGAACCTAAAAACAATAAAGAGAAACATGCTTGATTTTGAAACTGTCAAAAACTTAAAAGATTTTTAGGCATAATTTCTTAAACAAAAGATTTTTAAACAAAAAACTACTTTATCATAGTAAAATGTCGAAGGTTGTTTTATTTGCTTACACCAAAGTTTTTGTTGGTGGAATTGTTTTTGGACCTACAATAAGGATTTTTGAAATAGCCAATGCCTTAAAGAAAAAAGGACACGAAGTTGTAATAGCAGAACCAGAAAGAAAAAATGAGGAAATAATAGAAGGAATAAAATTCATACCTAGAAACTCCAAGCTGTTAAACAGTTTAACTAAAAACTTTGATGTAGCTTATTGTCAAATCTGGGATTCGGAACCATCGTTCCTTGATTCTGCAAGCAAGATACCTTTAATCGTTGATGTTTATACTCCTCTGTTGATAGAACAATCAGTTTTTTTTTCAATGAATTTCAGTAAAATAACTCCGCACTTGATGAACGCATTCATAAGAGACAGATTTATTCCTGATGCAAGAATCTTAAAATACGGAGATCTCTATCTTGTTGCTTCTGAAAGGCAGAGATACTATTATTTAGGAATTCTAACATCTTTAGGCATAATAAATCCAAAAACATACAAGCAAGATATGATAAAGATTGTTCCATTTGGTGTTCAGAATAAAGAACCAGAATACAAAGGTCCTGTTCTCAAAGGAAATGTTGTTCCTGAAAACAAGCGTATTTTGATTTGGCCATCTGGAATAATGCCTTGGTTTGATGCTGAAACAGCCATAAAAGCAATTAAGATTGTTAACAAAAAATACAAGGATGTTGTTCTTGTCTTTGTTGGTGCTTTAAGTAAAAGATCAAGCAAATCATTAACTTATAAAGGTTTTAAAAGAGCAGAGATACTTGCTAAAAAACTTAACCTATTAAACAAAAATGTTTTCTTCACAGAATGGCTTCCGTATGATAAAAGAGAATCAATTTATTTTGAAGCAGAATTTGGTATATGCACTTACAAGAAAGGTTATGAAAATGATTTGTCTTTTAGAACAAGAATTACTGATTTTTTTTATGGAAGAATGCCTGTTATTTGCAGTGAAGGAGATATTTTAAGCGAAGAAATAAAGAAATATAAACTTGGATATGTAATCAGTGAAGGAGATGAAAAGGAGTTAGCTGAGAAGATAATATACTTATTAGAAAACAAGAATGAAATAGATGCAATGAAAAAAAACATTGATAGTTATGTAAAAGAATTCTTAGTTTGGGATAAGGTTATTGAGCCAATAGATGAGTTTTGCAAGAATCCAGTGAAGATAAAAAAAGAATTAAAATTAGATGTTTATAAAATATTAGATGATAAAGAAAAAATTGTGAAAGAACAAGCAAATGCCATCAAGGTCTTGAATGAAAAAATGAATGCTTTAAAAGAGGAATTAAAGAGAAACTCTCCTAAAAAAATTGTTAATGAGATGCAAAAAGAAATACAAGAAAAGAACCAAGAACTAAAGAAAATAAACGAAGAACTGAGACAAGTATATGAAAGACTAAGACTCCAAGACATAGAAAGAACTCAAGAAAGAATACAACTACAAAAAGAAATACAAGAAAAGAACCAAGAACTAAAGAAAATAAACGAAGAACTGA
>JBNAUL010000001.1:425686-454563 GCA_049700835.1 Candidatus Woesearchaeota archaeon | reverse complement strand
CAAAAAGAAATACAAGAAAAGAACCAAGAACTAAAGAAAATAAACGAAGAACTGAGACAAGTATATGAAAGACTAAGACTCCAAGACATAGAAAGAACTCAAGAAAGAATACAACTACAAAAAGAAATACAAGAAACAAGAGAACAAATAGGTATGGAAATCAAAGAAAAACAAGTACTTAAAGAGAAACTCGGACAAGAAATCAATTTCTTGAATAATGAGTTAGAACAAATAAAAACAGAATTAAAATCAAAAGAAGAATGGTTTAATAGAATTAATCGTGAGTTTAAGAAGGTGATTGAAGAAAAAGACGAGGAGATTAACAAATTGAAAAAAAGGTTAAATGAGATTTTAAATTCAAGGGGTTATAAGATAGCCAAGATGCTTGATAAAACAGCTCGCGCTTTAGGTTTAGCTAGAAAAAGAAAAGATTAAAAATATTAAAATCAATCTAAAAATTATGAATGGTTTTTTTAAAATAGGAATAGTCAATAAAGGTATAAATAAAAAAATAAATAATAAAGAGAAAATTTCTGTAATGATATCAAATTATAATTCACAAGAAACAATAGAAAGAACTTTTTATTCAATTATAAAATCAGTTAATAATGCAGAGGTAATATTTGTTGATGACTATTCCAAAGACAATTCCTTAAGAATTCTAAAGAACTTAATTGAAAAAAACAAAAAAATAACAAAAAAAAAGAAACTTAATTTCAAAATTTTTAAACTAAAAAAACATTTAGGGGTTGGTGCTGTAAGAAACAGATGCTTAAAAGAAAGTTCTGAAAGTTTATTGCTCTTTATGGACAGTGATGTAGTGTTAAACAAAAAAGTTGTTGAAGAGATGATTAAGAACTCAAAAGATTATGATATTTTGTTCCCAAATATAATTTTTCCAAACAAAAAGAAAATGTATCCTATATTTGAGCATGAAAAAGAATATCCATTAATTTCAACATGCTTTTTAATAAAGAAAACTTCGCTTAATAAATTAAATTATTATTTTGATGAGAACTACAAATCAGGAATTGAAGATGTTGATTTCTTTATAAGATGCAATTATTATGGATTAAAAGCGAAGCATCTTAGCAATGTTCATGCAATTCATCTATTTAAAGAAAGAACTAACTGCGAAGAAAGATTTTATTACGAAATAAGAGGAATTGTTTATGCTTTGAGAAAACTAAAAATCATTTTAAAGAAAACAAAATTAAAACATTGCATAAAAATAAAAACTTTAATAAAACATTTTATATGCGCTGTTTTTAACTTTAATTGGAGCGATTGGGCTTCGTATGATAGAGACTCAAGTTTAATTTCAAAATTAAGTTTGTTATTTAAAAAACACTCAAGAATAAGCAGTAGAGGAAGCCTTTATTTAATAAAATTATATTTCAAAGCGCTGTTTGAGGGTTTGAAATTAAAGATTGATAACGATAGAAAATGAAAAATAAAAAGATAAAATCAAGATTAAAGAAATGCAAAAAAATAATTTCAAAATAATTAAAAATACTAAAAAGAGATAAAAATGTAGAAGGCGTTGTTCTGTATGGTTCTATGGTTCATGGAAAGATTCACGAATCTTCAGACATAGATTTAAAAGTTTTTGTTAAAAATTTTAAGGTAAATGCAAGAAAAGATTTTATTGCAGATGGTATTATTATTAGTATAAGATATTACCCAATGCCCCCTCCACCCAAATATTATGAATGTATTTTAATACAAAACATGTTGATTCCCAGACATCGTTTTTATGAAGATGATAAAAGCGAGTTTTTATTCTCTAAAGTTCTGTTTGATAGAAATAAAAAATTAAAAAAATACTATGACTTTATGAGAAAGTTTCATTATATTGAAAAAATTTATCTCATAGCTGAAAAATTGGAGCGGATACGACAACAATTTAATACCACAAAATATCTAGAACAAGAAGAAAGTATTCAACTGAATTTGCATCTGATAATGAAAGATTTGATTTATCTTTCCTACTTGTTAAAAGACAGAATTAAAATCTTATACCATGACATAACAAATAAAAATCAAATTTTTGAAAAGGAAATAATAAGAGGATTAAAAAGATTTCTTGATACTAAAAACACAGAAAGATTTGATTTGGATGCTTTTGAGAAATTTTTATTTAAAGCATTTTCAAAAGGAATAAAAAAGCTTGAAAAACTTGTTTCAAATAAACCTTGTTTGAAGAGAATATTTTTTAAAGGTTTAAAAAATCAGGAGAGTTATTATGATAACATAAACATACTATACACAAACATAAGCGATGTTTATATACGAATATATACGGAAAATTTAAGGTTTAAAGATTTTTTGAAAATTGCTGAAAAAGGAATTTATAATCAATTTGTTGAATACCAACATAAAAGAACTATGCTTGAAGAACTGATAAAGAATAAAAACAAAGAAAAAGATTTAATTGAATTGTGCAAATATTTAATAAAGACTGCAACAGAATTTTATAAAAAAACAGGAGTTGAAAGGTATGAAGAAGAAGCTGAAAACTACAATAACTTAGTAAAGGATTTATTACTAAATAATAAAATTAAAAACTCCAAAGAAACTTTTAAGAATTTTGAAAGTTATAAAGAATTTTATAATGAATTTCTAAAATTTAAACTTTAAAAAGATTCTTAGTAAGGAAATCTTTTTAAATCAGCAAAGCATTTTAGTAAGTATTTTTACTACTTTATAATAATTTAATCTGTATAAAGAGATGGGCATCCAAAAATGCAAATTAAAAAGTTTAGATAATGTATAAATAGAAACTTTAAATCAAATGTAAATAAGAAAATGAGTGAAAGCTTAAAGAACAAAATTTTAAGGAACTTTGCATTGGTTTGGGAGATAACCATAAATGATTTTAAACTAAAGTATAGGGGCTCTATGATTGGTTATATGTGGTCCTTGCTAAATCCTTTCTTAATGCTCTTAACTCTATATTTTGTTTTTAAAATAATAGTTAGAATTGAAATTGAAAACTATTCTTTGTTCTTGCTGTTGGGAATAATACTATGGAATTTTTTCTCAAGCACGACAACAACGAGCATTGATTCAATAAATCAAAAATCTTCGTTGTTTAAAAAGATAAGTTTTTCAAAATCAACTATTGTTTTCAGTTCTGCTCTGCTTTCAATAATAAACCTAATATTCAATTTGATTGTGCTATTTGGATTTTTGTTATTCTTTAAAATAAGAATAGATTTTTCTGCTGTTCTTTTTACAATTCCATTGCTTGAACTCATTCTATTTTCAATTGGTGTTTCGTTTTATTTAATAATATTTTATGCAAAATTCAGGGATGTTTTTCATATTTGGTCTTTCTTATTGTTAACCGGTTTTTGGTTAACACCGATTTTTTATTCAAGTTCAAGAATTCCATTGGAATTTAGAAGGTTCTATATGCTTAACCCAATTGCAAGAATAATTACTGATTCAAGGAACATTCTGCTTTACAATTATATACCTGATTTAAAGCAAATGCTCATAACATTTATCTTTTGTTTTGCTTTTTTTGTTTTTGGCTATTACTATTTCAAGAAAAATTCATATATATTAAGCGAGGCATTTTAAAAAATGAGTGCTAAAAAATATGAAAAAAACATAGTAATAAAAATGGAAAATGTTAGTAAAAGCTTTTCAATATTCATAGAAAGAGATAAAACCTTAAAGGATTACTTAATATCTAAGTTCTCAAGAAGATTTAATGATTATATAAAGATAGAAGCTCTAAAAGATATTAATTTAACTATAAGAAAAGGAGAGTGTGTTGGCATTATAGGCAGAAATTCTGCTGGTAAATCAACCCTGTTAAAGATTGTTGCAAATGTTTTAAAGTCTGATTCAGGAGTAATTTATACTGATGGAATAATATTGCCCTTGTTGGAGTTAGGAGTTGGTTTTAATCCAGAATTAACAGGAATTGAAAACATCTTTTTAAACGGCGCTCTGCTTGGAATTCCAAAAGAAAAAATCAAAGCGCAGCTTAAGAATATTATTGAATTCTCAGAATTAGGAGAGTTCATTGATTTAAAATTAAAACATTATTCTTCAGGCATGATTGCTAGATTGGCATTTAGCATTGCAACAATCCACGAACCAGATATAATATTGATTGATGAAGTCTTAGCTGTCGGCGACTCAATATTCCAAGAAAAATGCATAAATAAAATAATGGAATTCAAAAAAGAAAATAAGACGATTATTTTTGTAAGCCATGACCCAAACAGCATCAAAATGATTTGCAACAGGCTGATAGTTATGAACGATGGACTCATAGTGTTTGATGGAAATGTTGAAGAAGGGCTTGTATTTTACAATGGTTTGTTGAATGAGATTAAGTTAAAAAAGCAGGATTTGAGCAGGAATTTTTTCAATAAAAGAGAAGAAGAATTTGAAAAAGAAAATGTTGGTAAGGAAAATATTAATAAACTAAAAAAAACTCAAGGAAAAAAATTGCTAAAAAATGCAAAAAATTTTGAAAAGGCCAAGGAGCTTATTGAGCAGTTGTTAAAAGCGCAAGCAGATGAAAGGCTTGTATTGAAAGAGTTAACTTTGATGACAAAAGATTTAAATGATTCAGAAATCAAGACATTCTATAATGAATTAAATTCCTTTGTGCAAGGATTTGATAAAGAAGAAAGATTGAAAATATTGGAAATTTTAAGCAGGTTGCTGAACAGAATAAAATGAGAGATAAAAAATTTGAAAAAAACTCTGCAAAGAAAGAAGCGCAAAATGCTAATAGAAAGGTTTTGTTTTTGAAGGAGTTTGTTGATTTTTTTTGGAAACAGTACTATGAGATGCCTGAAAAGGAAAAGAGTTCTGCTTTAAAAAAAGTTAAGGATGTTATAAACAAAAACATTAAAAATATCAAAGAGAAAGAAAACAAAATTTTCTTGTTGAAAGAGTTAAAGAGAGTTTTATTTGAGGAATTAAATTTAAAAAAAGATTTAAATATTGATGATATTAAAAAATTAAAAGAAATTATAATTAGTTTAGTAAGCTTATCAAAAGATTACATTGAAAATTATTATCTCTTGGAGGAATTTAAGGGTTTTCTTTGGGATTTGAAATTAAAATCAAAAGACAAAAATCAAGAACATGAAATAATTGAGGAAATCGATTGGTGTTTAAGATTTGAATATAAAATTATTAGCTCATCATTAAAGAAAGGTAACTGGACTTATGAAAAAATAAAAAAGATACTTGTAGAGCTTATCGGCTTTTGCTATGCTCGCTTTAATGCTGCAACAAGTGATAATGAAAAGGTTTTCGTACTTAAAGATTATTTAAAAACAATAAAAAAAATAAAAAAAGAGGTTTTTTATGATGATTTGATTGAACAGATAAAGGATTTAAGCCATAGCGTTATGCAGTGGTGCGATGAACTTTACCTGAAGAATAATCTTGAATTAAGATTTCTCAAGTCAAGCAAAAAGAATGTTTTAAAAAAAGAAAATTCAAGAATAATTAGGATTAGAAATGAGTTTGCAAAAAACATAATATATTATTGGGATAAAAGTTTAAGCAATGCCAGTCCTAAAAAGCAGGGCTATGGAACCCATGATGCAGTAATTTTAGATGTTAAATTTTTTTCTAATGATAAAGAAAAAAAATTGTTCAGAACAAATGAGGAATTCACTGCAAGAATACACTATAAAGCAAAAAAAGCAATCAGAGCCCCGATGTTTGGAGTTGCCATATACTCTTCTGAAGGATTTTTGATAACAGGCCCAAACACAACTTTTTCTGACAAAACTAAAAAAATTATTAAGGGAGAAGGTTATGTTTATTTCAAAATCAAAAAACTTCCTTTGCTTCAAGGAAGATATCTATTTTCTGCTTCCATTTATGATTATACTGGAAGAATACCATTAGACCACCATCATCAGCACTATGTTTTTTATGTTGCCAACGATTTTTCTAAATTAAAAGAAAAGTATGGCTTGCTAAGTTTAGAACACGATTGGAATTACAAAGAAAAATAATGAAAATCAGGATTTGATAATAATTTGTGGATATTAACTCTTTTCTTTTAATTTCATCTCAAAAATTTCAATCGTTTTTCTTGCCATTAAATCTAAATCGTGTTTTTCTGCCCACTTCCTAGCATTCCAACTCATAGTTTCTCTTAACTTTTTGTTTTTTAAGACCTCAATAATTTTATTGGCAAATTCTTTTGAATCATAACAATTAACCAAAAAACCTGTTTTATTATTGATTATTGAATCCCTCAAACCTTCAACATTGTTACCAATTGCTAATGTGCCGCAAGCATTTGCTTCCAAAACAGCAATGCAGTATCCTTCTGTTCTTGATGGAACTGCCAAAACCCAAGATTTTTTTAGAAAATCAATCTTTTTTTTGCCTTTGACAAACCCCTTGAATACTATGTCTTCCTTTCCTTCAGCCATTTTTTCAAAATTCTTCCTCTCCTTTCCATCTCCGAGAATAATGTATTCAACAGCAGGGATTTCTTTCTTAACAAAATCGTATGTTTTTATTAATAAATCAAGTCCTTTTCTTAACTCATGTCTTCCAAGAAAAAGCACTGTTGGTTTCTTGAATTTTGATTTTGAATAAGAGTATTCACGGACATCAACTCCGTCTCTTATCTCAAAAATGTTCTCTTTTCTAAAACCCATTTTTAAAACTTCTCTTGTAGTTGAGGGCCCTACTGTTATTATTCTTTCTCTCTTGTAAAAAAATCTTATTGACTGCTCAAGAATATAACCTAAAAGCGCAAATGAAAACCATTGCGTCTTGAAGAAAACATTTTTGTTAATATGATGAATGATTACAACCCTTTTTCTTTTTCTCATCGTAAGCGGAGTAAACCATGGAAGCGGACTTATGTCCTCGTATACGATATCAGGTTTTATTTTCCTTGCAAAAAACGAAGCATAGAATAATCCAAGGATATGTATTAGAAAGGTGTTGTAGGAATTTTTTAAGCCAATTCTATATATATGTGTTCCTGCGTAGAACTCGTAATCCTTTGAACCTGGAAATCTTGCTGAGAGCAAATAAACTTCATGACCTAATCTCTCCAATCTAATGCATAGTTGTTTTAATCTTTCCTCGGCCCCTCCTGCTCTCGGGTGTTTTGGACAATACTTGTTTATTATCAGTATCCTCATTTTCAAACCCTTTAAGAAATTTAAGGTATTCTTCTTAACTGCTTCAAAAGATAGTTTTCCTCTTCAAAGCCCTCTTCCTTTACTTCATTTTCATTGTTGTCTTTGCATTCTTTTTCTCCTTCAATATTTTTATCCTTCTTTCTATCAGTTTTTCTAATATGTTTCTCTGAAGTTTCTGTAACCTTTTGAGCCTCTTTTGATTTTTCTTCTATTTTTTCTCTTTTGGAATCAATTATTATCTTCTTTTCCTCTTTTTCAAAAATGCCAACATTCTTGGCTTGCTCTTTTATTTTTAATTCTATCGTTGACATCTGTTCCTCATTAAGCTGTTTAGGATTCCAACTAAAATTTAAATTGTCGTTTTCTGTTCTTGGAATGACATTTATTGCCAGATGGGCTATTTTTTGATTTGCTGAAACCCCATTATTCAAGAGAATGTTTGTTCCTTGAAGGTTTAGTGCTCTAAACAACGCTGAACTTACGGTATTTGCAACCCCAAATAATTTTCCAACCAAGAAATCTGGAGTTTGTTCTATTATTACAAAGTGCTGTTTTGGAACAACCAATGAATGGCCTGGGACAGCAGGATTAGGATTTAGAAAAGCAACAACTAATTCATCCTCGTAAATTTTCTTTGCTTTTCCTGATTTTAAAAACTCACAGATTGGACATTCCATAAAGATTCCTCTCTTATAATCCTAAATTATCATTTTTTTCCAAGCAAAAGATTTGCAATTTTGTCAAGCTCTTCTGATGTTGGTTTCTTATAATCAAGTTGCGTTTCATTGCCTTTTCTTACATTGCTTTTTCTTGACTTCTCTGTTTTGGGAATATTTTTAACCTTTTCTTTTGATTCAATGATTTCTGGTTCTTCCTTTATTATCAATTTTATATCCTTCTTATTCTTCTTTTCCATTTCTGTTTTTATTATTTCTGAGACAATAACGCTTAATTTATCAAGCTCTTCAGCATTAATCCTAAATTGTGGAAGCTCAAAGCACTTTATTCCGTCATTCTCTATTCTTGGTATTACATGAACCATGAAATGAGGCGCTCTTTGCCCAGCGCCAACTCCATTTGCTACAAAGATGTTTGTTCCTGTTGCTCCAACTGCCTTTAATAGGGCGTTTGAAATTCCCTTTGCAATAACGAAAATGTAATTCACCAATTCCTCAGGAACTTGCGGCAATATCATGTAATGCTCTTTTGGAAGAATTAGGGTGTGCCCTGGATTTGCAGGGTTTATGTCTAATATTGCAATCACTTTATCGTCTTCATAAACTTTTTTTGCGCTGACAGTGCCCTTTGCTATCTGACAAAAAATGCAGTTCTTCTTTTGAAGCTCTGCTGCTTCCTCAGGGCTTAGGTTTTCCAAATCTTCGCTGTTTAATTCCATAAGCAAAAAGAAAAACAGCAATATTAATAAATGTTTTTAATTTTTATCAAAATATTGGTCTATGAAAAAGATAGAACTTTCAATAGTAATTCCATGTAAGGATGAAGAGCTTACAATAGCGGACTGCATAGAGAAAGCGCTAAGAGTTCTAAAAAAAGAAAAGATTGATGGAGAAGTTATTGTTGTTGATAACAACTCATCAGACAATTCTTATTCTATTGCCAAGAGTTTTGTTGGAAAGGGCGTGCGGCTGAAAATGGAAAAACTTCCTGGTTACGGCAAGTGCTTGAGAAAGGGTTTTAATGCAGCTAATGGCAAGTATATAATTTTCGCAGACAGCGATAGAACTTACGACTTTCTTGAAATTCCAAAGTTCATAAAAAAACTAAGGGGTGGTTGTGATTTTGTTATCGGCTCAAGGTTTAAGGGAAAAATTCAAAAGAATGCCATGCCTGCGTTGCGCTATTACATAGGAAACCCTGTTCTAACCTTCCTAATAAAAACCCTTTTCAATATCAATATCAGCGATAGCCAATCAGGCTTCAGAGGGTTTAGGAGAGATTTGCTGAAAAAACTGGATTTAAAGCAAAATGGAATGGATTTTGCTTCTGAGATGTTGATAAAAGCTTCAAAGTTAAATATAAAAATTTGTGAAGTCCCAATCAACTATTATCCAAGAGTTAAAGGTTCAAGTTCAAAATTGAATTCTTTCAAGGACGGTTTTAAGCACTTAGCATTCATAATTAAAAGTTATGCAAAAAATTACAAAAAAAATTACAAAAAATCAAAGATTAAGAATTAAAGAACTAAAATTTGCGTTATTAATCTTAAAAGATTGTTTGAGATGAGCAGAGTTAAGATATAAGCAAAAAAGAAACTAGGAACAAACGGCATTCCTTCCTTTACTAAAATCTTTCCAATCTTCTTTTGCCTGTAAAACCTTATGAGTTCTCTTATCTGTTCTTCGCTAACTCCCAAATCAGATGGGCTTGCTATTTTTTTATTGTTTACTTTTATTTCCCTTGCAATCCAATCTCCTTCTGTAAGTTTTTCAGGAGTTATCAGTTTATACATGCATGCGTTTTCAACACTCTTTAAGAACAAGTTGAAATAGAACAGCGATGCAAACAGAAATAACAGGACTAAAATCAGGTTTAAAGTTAGGATTTTAAATTTAAACAACGCTGCAATCAAAAAATAGATTGCCAAAATTAGGTTTATAGATATCAATAACTTTCTTTTAGGAAGGTATTTCTTTTTGATTTCGTTTAAAAATTTTCTTTTGTTTTTGAAAACAAGAATTAGCGAATATACTGTTCCGTAAACAGCTCCTACGCATAAGAGGTTAATAAAAAAATCTGTTAAAAACTGTTTTTCAAAAAAGAATGAAAGAATATAGTTCAAATTTTTAATTTCAAACCCTAACAGAGCTCCGATTCCTATCAATAATTTTGTATCTCCTCCTCCCCATTGTCCTGTATAAAACATTCCTAACGAGATTATCAAGAAGAATACAAATCCGATGAGAGATGAGATTATTGGAATGAAGCTTTTTGTCAAGAGTGAGTAAATTATGTTTATAATAAAAGCAGAAATTACTAATCCATAATTCAACCAGTCAGGAACTTCTCTATTTTTAATATCTGTTGTTGAAGCCAAAATCAGAACAAAAAGGTTTATTGCATGCGTTATTAAGGTTATCATTTTTTGTTATAAAAATAGGTCCATATAAAAAGATTTTGGAATTATGCAAGAAAAAAGAGAAATATTCCCTGCAAAAAACGCCGCGGCCCGGATTTGAACCGGGAAGCCCTTGCGGGCAGCAGTTCTCGAGACTGCCGCACTACCAGGTTATGCGACCGCGGCATCATAAAAAAATAAACTTTTGTTATAGAATAATTAAACTTTGTTTTTAAATTTTTTTTAAATTTTTTTTTCAAGTTATTAAAATTTAAGAATCAAATGCCCTGGACGGGATTTGAACCCGTGTCACCGCCTCGAGAGGGCAGTATGATTGACCGGACTACACCACCAGGGCTTAAGAGCATTCATTTAAAGCATTGCATTCAATTGCCGCAATCAATAAAGTTAAAATAAGTAATTGGTAAAAATTAATATTTAAAAATATTATGATATTGTGATTGAAAAGTTTATCAATCTTTTATAAAGCAAGTTTTTATTCTTCTTCAGCAAATTTTTTTATTTCATCATAGTGCTGAACTATCAATCTTGCTTTTGCCTTTCCAAAAACAAAGGGGTATTTATCGTCTTCTGCTCTCTTCAAAATTATTACCTTGTTTCCCTTGAAATCCCCAATTTCTATCATTAAATCACCTTCTTATGATTTTTTGTTTGTTTTTGCTCAAATTTTTCTCAAGATTTTCATTTCAAAAAAGCTCTCTTATTTAAATCTGTTGTTTTTAAAGCTGAAAATATAAAAATCTTAAAAAAAAGAAAATGACGCCGGGACAGGGATTTGAACCCTGAAGCCCTTGCGGGCACCAGCTTTTTATTTTTGTGAAAATTTTTTGAAAATTTGCAACAACTCCAAGCTGGCGCACTACCAGGTTATGCGATCCCGGCAAAAATAAAAAAACAAAAACAAAAACAATAGTGCCGCTGGCGGGGATCGAACCCGCGACCTCTACGTTTCTTAGCAATAGGTTAGAGTTCAATCACAGCAAAGGCTCATCGCTCATCCTTATGAGCGTAGCGCTCTAACCTGCTGAGCTACAGCGGCTTAATAAAAAGTTTTTCTTATGTTTTTAAAAAACTTTTGTTATTTTAAATATTTTACATTTTCTTATGGAAAAATTATTAATCCCTTGTAATATTAACTTGCTCATGCTTAAAGTCATAGAAAGAAAAGCCAAGTCAATATTCACAAAATCAAGAATATCTGACTATAGCATAAACCAGTATGTGGGTTGTTCTCATGCTTGCCTTTATTGTTATGCAAAGTTCATATGCAGGTGGAAAAACTACGGTTTTTGGGGAAGCTGGGTTGAAATCAAAAACAATGCACCTGAGCTTGTTAAGGGAAAATTAATTTCAGGAGAGGTTTTCATGAGCTCTGTTTCTGATCCATATCAAACAATAGAAAAGGAGAGAATGCTTACGAGAAGGGTTTTGGAAAATATGAACAAGAACATAAAACTTTCAATCTTGACAAAGTCGGATCTGGTTTTGAGGGATGTTGATCTATTCAAAAAGTTCAAGAATGTTAAAGTTGGAGTAACGATAAACGGTTTTGAGGGGGAAGTTAAAAGTTTTTTAGAACCTAATGCGCCTTCCCACAAGAAAAGAGTTAATGCATTGAAAATTTTGAGGGAAAACAGCATCAATAATTATTGTTTTGTGAGCCCAATAATTCCAAACTTATTAAATTTCAAGGATGTTATTGAGCAGACAAAAGAATTTTGCAGTTCTTATTTCTTTGAGTTTATAAATGTCAAATTGGCAGGAAATTATTTTTTAAGGGTCTTGAAAGAGAATTATCCTGAAAGTTACGAGATTATTGCAAACAATTCTAAATTTTTTGATTTTATCAACAGCGCAAGGATTGAAATAGAGAATTACACCAAGAAAAACAATGTTGAAGTAAGAGGCATCATACTTCATCACTAAAATGGTAAGCAGAGAAATTCGCAAAAACTATTTTAATTTTTTAATTTTAAAATAGTAAAATTTTTATATCAAGGTTGTGCTATTGAAATTATGGGCGATTTGAAAGATTTTTATAAGGAAATCAAAGAAGGGTTGGACGCAAATCAGGAGATTTGCATAGAAACTTATACAAAAATTTTTAATCAGTTCAATAAGATTTTAAGAAACGCTTATTCTGAAAAAGAGTTAAAATTCCCCGTAGAAATAGAAAGAAAGAGCGTTGAACAAATAAGCGATTTGTTGTTCAGAGCTATAAATTCCAACAGAAGCACATGCGATGATTTTTTAAGATTGGAAGAACTTATAGAACTTGAAGAGAATTTAAACAAAAATAAGCATGAGATAAGCTCTTTAAGGAAAGCATTCAATTCTGCCCTTTCTATTGCAGCTTTGTACACACCGCTAATCATCAAATCGTTTTATGAAACAGTAGAAAAAAGTGCAACATTCGTTCTGGAATCTATTTTTAAAAATCAATCAAGGATCATTGATTATTCTTCTTCAATGATTGGTTCTTTAACTACATTTTCAGGTATTCTGGGGTTGTCTTATCTTGGTTCTAAAATCCTGAAAAGCAAAGATTTTGTTTCTGGTTTTTATTTAAATCTTGCATTGATAGGGCTTTCTTCTGCAATATGCTTGTATTCAATTTATGCAAATGAACTCAAGAGCAATTATAAAAAATTAAGGGAAAGCGTCAAAATAACTCATTCTATGTGCGAAAAGTTTGGACTATTTAAACAACAATATCGTGAATGTTTAATTGAGCAAAATGAAATATGACTTTTTAGATGATATACTAGAAGAAGATTTTAAAAATTTGGCAATAGAAAAGAGTTTTGGTTTGGAAGAACATATCAAAAAAATAAACAGCAAACTCGTAGTTAAGAAAAAGTCTGCTTATCAAAAGATAATGGATTGGTTTGATTGGAATAAGCACGAGGCATTAGGTTTGATTATATCCTCAATTGCAATAGGTTCAGTTAATTTAATTTCTTACAGAGACCTCTATGCTAACAATCTTTTAAAAGAGGTTTCATTAAAAAATTTTTTTGTTCCTTCTAATAGTTTATACTACTTTTTCGATGCTACTTTATTACTCCTGCCTTCATATTTTAATTTTATTAAAAATTCTGAATATTTCTCAAAGTATTTAAAGAAAAAAAGTTACATTGATTTTAAAGCATTATTGCCATCATTAGTGTTTCTTGGATTAGGATTGTATGCTGCTGATGCAATCAAAAAAGATGAATTTGTAAACGGGATGAAATACCTAAAAGAAAGCGTTCTTGCTTTTTCAATGGTTGGTTCATATTTATTTTATCAAACAGCAAAAGTTATCAACAACTTCTTTGATAAATCAAAAAATGTTTTGTATGATGTTGTTTTAAAAAAGGATTTATCCAAAATATCAGATGAGAAATTAAGAAAGGAACTTGACAGATTAGAAATGTTAGAAAAGAACTATATTCCATCGTTAAGCTACGAAAAATTGAGTTATTATTTTGAACTTTACAAAAGAGGATTAATTGATTTCAAGAGTTTTACTAGAGAGATAAGTTTATTAAAAAACAGATTTTCAAACAATAAGAAAGATTCTTTCTTAATAGTTTTTGGTTACTTAAGTTCTCGTTGGAAAGAACTCTTTGTAAAAGAATACAAAGATGAAAGTTCAGAGATGAACAGGTTGCTCTATAAAATAAGTTTTCTGAAGCATTTAGATAAATTGTTATTTAAAATTTTTGATAAAAAAATAAATGAAAAGATATATGAATGCATAACAAAAACTGAAAGGATAATTCTTAATACTAATAATGAAGGTTGTGATTTGGCTGCAATGTTATTTAGGAGTTTATTCACAAACAAAGCAGAGGATTGGAAAAATTTTGTTGAGAAAATAATTGATACTAAACAGTATGTTATTGACAAAAAAACAAAACACTCAATAACATTGCACTTAAAAGATGATTTGTTTTCAACAGATGTTTTTGAATGCAAAATCCTAAAATCAGAAAATGAACTGGAATCACTGATAAATGAATACCTTGATATAACATTTGCTTACAGAACATTCTCTGAGGAATTAAACTTAAAACCAAACAATTCTGTTGTTGAAGAGCTATTTTTAGGAAAAATAAATTTTGAAGGCAGGGATTCTGTTGCAATGGTTTCCTTGAGAAGAATAATCGGAAAAACAGCTTCTGATCTTCTAAGAGAAACTTACAATGAAAAACCAAGCGTTATTGATGAAAACATCAGTTTTATAAGAGAGATCGTAAATTTTCAGAAAGTTCTCACAAAGAGATTTTACAATGAAAAATACAGAATCTTAAAAGAATTCAATAACGAAGAGTACTTTAATGAAAAGTTCTTTTCAAGGTTGGAAAATTTGATTGCTGAACATAGCGCTGAACGCAGTATGTGTTCCAAAGAATTATTGAAAATTTTAAACAACGCTAGGAATAATAAAGCATTAAAAGAGTTCTTTGAATTGGAAAGGGAAGTCAATAACTCAAAGTGGTATGTTGTTGTGCATGGAGACGCAGTTACCTCAAACATAATAAGATACTTAAAGGAAAACAAGAAA
Organism: Candidatus Woesearchaeota archaeon; assembly: GCA_049700835.1. Classification (GTDB taxonomy): domain Archaea; phylum Nanobdellota; class Nanobdellia; order Woesearchaeales; family WAPY01; genus JAWBOW01. The sequence continues at coordinate 439,757 of JBNAUL010000001.1, read as the reverse complement.
ATAAAGATAGAATTTACAACATTTTATGATTTCAAATTAATGTTGGCAAGTCCTAATTTTGACATTTACTCATTTACAGAAGACCAAAGAAACCTTCTTTGCGATAATGAAAAAACTCAGATTATCAGAGCAGCTTACGAAGAATTGCTGAAAAATAAATTATTCAGAGGAGATGAAAATGATTTTTTAAAATCCTATTTGCTGATTCAAAATCTAAGGGATTGCTGTACAGGCGTGATGTTCATTGATTACTCGTTAAACAGCAGGGACGAACAGGAAAAGAGGTATTTTTTGGAGATGGCTCGTTATTTTCTAAACAGGAACCTGAACAACAATTACTTGTTCAACAAAAAAATTAGATTTACTGGAACAGAGGCGAATGTGCTTTTAAACTATGAAAATGAAATTTTAAAAATAAAAAAAGAAATTCTGAATGCAATTTAAACAATAGAAGTGCTAATCTGATTTAGAAAGTTTTATATAAGCATTATTTTTACACTATGAACATGAACAACAGCGACGAAGAAATTCCAAAATACTACGATGCCAAGAACTGCGAAAAAAAATGGCAGGAATTTTGGAACAAAAAGAGCATATACGCATTTGACTTTGAGAACGTTGACAGAAAGAAGATTTTTTCAATAGATACTCCTCCGCCTACTGTTTCTGGGAGCATGCATCTTGGACATGCTTTTTCTTATTCCCAAGCAGACATAATTGCAAGATACAAGAGAATGCAGGGATTTAATGTCTTTTACCCTTTTGGCTTTGATGATAATGGTTTGGCAACAGAGAGGTTTGTTGAGAAGAGAATCGGCAAAAAAGCAACTGAAATGAAAAGGAGTGATTTTGTAAAGATATGCTTAAAAGAAACAATGGAAGCTGAAAATGAATTAAAGAAAGATTTTTCAAGTATAGGAATAAGCTGCGATTGGAACATAAGCTACAGAACGATAGAACCTTATTGTATTAAAACAAGCCAAACTTCTTTTTTAGAACTTTTTGAGAAAGGAAGGGCTTACAGAAAAGAATCTCCAACAATATGGTGCCCTGAATGCCAAACAGCAATAGCCCAAGTGGAATTAGAAGACAAACAGATAGAAACATATTTCAACTACATCTATTTCAAAACCGAAGACAATGAAAAGATTGTTATCGCAACCACAAGACCAGAACTCTTGCCTGCCTGCGTTGCTGTTTTTGTTCATCCAGAAGACAATAGGTATTCCAAACTCATTGGAAAGAAAGCAGTTGTTCCTCTATTTGATTACAAAGTTCCAATACTGGCTGATTCTAGGGTAAGCATTGAAAAAGGAACTGGAATTGTAATGTGCTGCACCTTTGGAGACCAAACTGATATGGAATGGTGGAAAGCTTATAATCTCCCATTGAGGATTGTTATAGGCAATGATGGAAGATTGAATGAAATGGCAGGGAATTATAGGAATTTAAAGATAAAAGAAGCAAGGAAAAGAATAATCAACGACCTGAAAAACAATGGTTTTCTTTTGGAACAAAAAAAGATTTCCCATAGTGTCAATGTTCATGAACGTTGCGGAACAGAAATAGAGTTTTTGATAACAAAACAATGGTTCATAAAATACCTTGACTTAAAAGAGGATTTCTTAAAAATAAGTAACTCAATAGTATGGCATCCTGAACACATGAAATCAAGGATTGAAAATTGGATAAAAGGTTTGCAGTGGGATTGGTGCATCTCAAGGCAAAGGTTTTTTGGAGTTCCATTTCCAGTATGGTATTGCAAGAATTGCGGTGAAATAATAACTGCAAAGCATTCTGATTCTGAACTTCCTGTTGATCCTTTGGACAAAAAACCAATCATTAAAGAATGCCCAAAGTGCGGTTGCAAAGAGTTTGTTCCTGAAAAAGATGTCCTGGACACTTGGGCGACTTCATCTTTAACTCCCCAAATATCTCTAAGATGGGTTGAAAATTCTAAATTCTTCAAAAAAATGTTTCCAATGGATTTAAGGCCTCAAGGACATGACATAATAAGTTTTTGGGCTTTCAACACAATAGTTAAATCGTATTTTCACGAAGGCAAAAAACCTTGGAACAACATAATGATTCATGGTTGGGCTCTTGATAAGCACGGCAAAAAGATGTCAAAGAGTAAGGGAAATGTTATTGAACCTAAAATTTTGATTGACAAGTACAATGCTGATTGTTTGAGATTTTGGGCTGCAAGTTCAAAATTGGGGGAGGACCTTTGGTTTAGCGAAAAGGAATTCGTCAATGCTCAAAGAATGCAAATAAAACTATGGAATGCTTCTAAACTAATAATTGCAATGTTGAAATCAGCAAGAATAAAACCAGAAAAGATTGATTCTAAAAACATAAAAAAGGTTAAGAACAAAGTTGATTTGTGGTTGCTGAGCAAACAAAACAAAATAATAAGGAATGTAACTGAAGCTTTAGAAAATTACGAGTATGTAAGATTAAAGCTTGATGTTGAAAATTTCTTTTGGCATGATTTTTGCGATAATTATTTGGAACTCGTAAAAGACAGATTTTATAATAAGGAAAATTATGCAAAAGAGGAATTAGAATCTGCGGTCATAATGCTTTACAATTCTTCTTTAAATCTTTTAAAGCTTTTGGCTCCTATAATGCCTTACATAACAGAAGAAATATACAATCTTTATTATAATGAAATTGAAAAAAAGGAGAGCATTCACTTAACAAAATGGCCTGAATACCTTGAAGAATTAAACTTAAGCGCATTAGAAGAAGAAATTGAAATGTTATTAGAAATTCTTTCATTAATAAGAAAGTTCAAATCAGAAAACAAGATTTCATTGGCAAAGAACTTTAAGAAGTTAATAATTGATTGCGATGAGAAAACAAAAAAACTGCTTAAAGAGAATTTGATTTTAATAAAACCTGCTGCAAGATTTGAATCATTTGAATTCAAAAGCATAAAAAACCCAAAATTACAAACCAAAGACAAAAAAATCAGCATTGATTGCGAGGTGTAAAAAAAAAAAAGAAAAATATTTAAAAAACCAAAAAAACAAAAAGAACTAATAAAAAACACGAAGAATAATAAAAAATCTAAAAAATCAAAACAAAAATTAAAACAAGAAAAATTAAATTACTGATTATAAAAACAAAAAATAGAGGTGTTCGTAATGGACAAAAATAAAAATAAGAACTATAAGATTCTATTTTTGTGCATCGGTGTTTTGTTTTTAAGCTTTTTTTCTGTAAAAGCAGTTGATTATTTAAGCTATGATGAAGTTTTTGGAGTTTTTGGAGTGAATTTTAAAAACTTGTACATAAACAAGCTTAATTATAAAGCAGGAGAAGAGATGCAAATTTCTTTTGATTTAGAACTTTCTGATAATTTTAAAATGCATCCTTTTGTAGATGGAAGAGTTGTTCTGGAAGTAATTAGAGAAGAGCCTTATAAACCATACACGATTATGGATGAGATAGTTGTTGCTGAGAATGTTAATTTTAAGAAAGAAAGCAAAAAGCACTTTTCTTTAAGTTATAAAATACCAGATACTTTTCCAGCAGGCAAGTATAGAATAGCGTACTTTAATTTTATGGATGGTTACAATGTTGGCGGAGAGGAAAGCGTTTATGGAATGTATGCAACCTCTTTTCCTTTCACAGTTGAATCAAAAAGCAATAATTACATAGAGTTTAATCAGGATAAAGTTTATATCAATGATTTTAGGTATGAGTTTGGAACTTTCTTCCCTGAGTTTCAAAATGGAGAGGAACTGACAGTAAAAGCGTTCTTAAAGAATTATGGAAGTTCAAGAGACGTTACAATAAAGTATGAAGTTTTTGTTTGGAACGAAGCAAAGCATAAAAGTTTGAAAGAACTAAACAACCAAGGAATATTGAAAGGAGAAATAAAAAAGATTTTTGATTATGCTGAAAGTTTGATAAAGGAAGAAACAATAACATTAGCAGAGAACTCTGAAAGAATAGTAAGTTATAATCTTGGAAAGCTTCCTGTTGGCACCTATGTTGTCAAGATAACAGCAACTTCTGATGTTGGAAAATCTATTATACTATTGAGAGTTCCTGTTGTTGGCGACTTAACAAGAATAGTTTTCTCTTCAATAAGCGATTTTCCATTGTTGAAGGATCAAGAAACAAGTTTGAGCGTTTGTTTTTCCCAAGCAACAAGATCATTAGCACCTTACAGAATATTAATTGCAGAGAACGAATCAGAAGCACAACAACCACCAAAACAACCAACAGTAAATAATAAAATAGTTTTAACTTTGTATGAAGGAGAAAATATTTTCTTTAAAAAAGAGTATGATGTTGAATCAATAATTGACATTAGATGCATAAAGGTTCCATTTACTGCTTCTGAGAAAATCACAAAAGCAAATTTGCTAACAGAACTTTATGATTCAAATGGCATTTTAAACGATATTGAGGAAACAAGATTTGATTACTCGTTGTTTGAGCCAGAAAAAAGAGAGTTTAATTTAGACGCTAGTAGTGGTTTTGGTTATTTAGAATATTTTGTGAGTTTAAAAAATGAATTAGGAGACAATCTTAAAGATGTTGTGAACATTGTAGTCAGAGACGCAGGTGGAAAGATTGTTGATGTTCAGACAAACCTGTTGATTGAAGGAAGATATTCTAAAAAAGTTTATTTAAGCCCTGGAGAATATGTTGTTCAGGTAATACTAAGCGATGGAACTCAAAAGACAACAAACAGAGTAAAAGTTTATGAAGAAATGGAAACAGAGGAAACGACCAAAGAAAGCATTGGAAAACAAAGCAACTTCTTAACAATGCTCATTGCAGCAATAATAGTAATTGCTTTTTTAGTTGTGCTTTACATTTTTGTGTTCAATCCAAAAAAGAGATTAAGCAGCAAAAAACAAAAATAATCAGTCCTCTTTATTTTTTATTTCATTATTTTATTTTTTGTTTTCATATTCTAAGTTTATATAATCTAAAAATCCAAAATATTTATAAAGTTAAATTCACTTAAAGAGCACTATGAAAATTAAAAAAAGAGGTGTAAGCAAAGCTCAAAGTGCAGAGTTTATTTCTATTGTGTTGCTTATAATTGTCATTACTCTTTTTGCTCTCTTTAATAAACTTTCCTCAGGAAAAAAATCAATAACCAATATTCAAACATTAACAACTGAAGTAAAAACAACAGATGTTCAGTTAGTAACAGTTGTTCTTCCATACACAACAAAACTTGGTATTCCTCTGTCAGAGTTATTAGGAACATTGTCTTGTTACGGTAATGATACTGTTGATTATGGCGCTGGAATAAAGATAAGCATTTTGCAGGAAATAAGAACAAAACTTGATGAACTATATGGAAAAGACAATTGGATTTTATTCTTAAAATCAGGAATTATTGAGTTTCCACCGCTTTATTTTTATGTTGATAGCAGCAATAGCATGTCAACCACTATAAATGCTGTTGATGCTGCGATGAGGTCTATTTCTTCTAAATACAAAAAGGTCACTATTGCAGAACTCACAACTGCAAAAGGAGCTTTTAGTAATGGGAGAGATGATTTAAAGTGCGGTTTAGGTGATAATCATGATTTCAATTGTGATTGGGAAGAAAATTGGGGTGGTGCTGTTGCTTTTGTAGCAAAAAACGGACCACCTCCTTATGACGGCTGGAATGAAAGTGAAGAAAAAATAATTTTTATTTCAGGTGATGAAGAGAGTTGCAGTAGTGATTTAATGATAGTATATTATGGTAGGCGCATGCTGTTTTGTGGCGGATGTTGCCACAATACTCCTGGAAACACTCCTGCTTATGCAGAGCTTGGATTGAAAGCAGCAAAAGAGAATGGTGTTAGAGTTTATTTTTTTGTTCCTCCACAGCTCTTTCTTAATGATCCTAAAAGATGGCAAGAAAGCGTAAAAAAACTTTGCGAAGAAACAGGAGGCCAAATGATAAGAGTTAATGTTGACAATCCTACTGCTTTAAGGGACCAAATCGCAAAGAATGTTGAAATAACTTATAAATCGCTCTACATAACCTCTTCTTATAACGGAACTGAGAAGAAAATTCCTGATAAAGATTTTATGAGTTATGATTTTGTTTATCCTTTGCCTTGCAGTCCTTCAAAAAGAGGAGAAGGAAGTTTAATGGTTGCAAGGGGCTAAAAATACTGATAAATAAAAAAAACAAAATAAAAAAAAAGCAAAAACAAAAATAAAATCTTAAAAATAAAAAAGTGTAAAAATGGATTAATAAAAAATAAGTTAAAAATAAAATAATAGCTAAAGTAAAAGAAGATTTAAGTAAAATATTCATTGAATAGAAAGGAGTTAAAATAATCAAAATATCAAATTAGCATAAGAACAAAAATAATAAAATAATAATAAAGATAACAAAAAAATAATAAAAGAATGCAAATTAAAAAAAGAGGTGGTAGTTCTGAAATCAAAAAAGTTTATCAAGAAAGCATCTGCTTATTTGACTATCTTTTTCATAGTTTTAGTGCTTATTTTGTTTTATTTGATAAGTTTAACTGCTAAAGAAAAAAGACCTTACACTGAAGAATTGCAAAGAGGTTACTTAGGAAGTTATGGAGAGATGCTTAAGGATTTTGCTTTTCATGCGCTGAGAGAATCATCAACAAGAGCAGCTTATATTAGTGCTTTGAATTGCGGAGGAGCTTCTAATTGTTATTGGGTTGTTTATGCACAGCCAATAACTCCTGAATTTGAGAAGGTAAAAAGCAACATTAAAACTTATGCAAGAGGTGAGTGTAATTCTTATCTTACAAATGTTAAAGGAGTTAATTTTGGAAAAATAATAATCAACGAGTCAGGAACTGTGGGTGAAATAAATGTTTGGGTTGATTTGCCAGATATAACTCCAAACAACAATATTGCAAGGGCTGATGAGAGTTTTGATGTAAGCAGCTCTGGAAGAGAAGAAGGAATTTTGTTGTCTGCTTTAGATGAAGAGCAAAGAAGGGTTGTTCATTCTTATACAATAACTGTTTACCCATTAAGATTTTGGTACTTATATAGAGTAATAAAAGCTTGGAATGATGATGCTGTTTTAAGCAAGTATACTTGCCAAGCAGAAGAACTTGTTCAAGGAATAGGAGGAAGCATCTGCACAAAAGGACCTGCTGTTGCTGAGCAAACAATAGATCAAATAGTTGAACTCTCTGTTCAGGATTTAGAAAAGAGATTTAAAGAAAAGGATGATTTTGTGGATTGTAATTATACAATATTTTGTAAATATGCCAGAACAGTTTTTATCTGCTGTTGCAATCCTTGTCCTCCGCCTTATTGTCCTGATGAATGTCATTCAAACCCAGAAGAATGCGCTAAATACCCTGATAAATGTTATAGGTGGACTTGCGATAGTGGGTGCGATTGGTTAGATCCTAACAGAGTGGGTCCTAAATGTGAGGGAGGTTCTGTTTTTATTCCTGAAATTCCTTGCGTCTCAGGACAATGTGGAAAGAGCAATTTTAATTTTATAGGAAATTACAAGGAAAAATATATTGATGATCCTGATGATACAGAAGTGTCAACATTCCCTGAGTGCAAACAACCAGAACCTTCTTGCGGTAAAGTTCAAATTCCTTACCAACCGCCACCATTGCATCCAGATGATTATGTTTATACTGGATGTGACAAGTATTGCTTAGCAAAAGTTGGAAATCCATGCCATGGTTTTGGAGAAAATCACACTATCGAGTTTGTTACCGATATAAGGTGCATTGATTATAAATATCAAAATCCTGTTGGAAGCGCTGAATTCAAAAATTTAAAGTTTGTAATAAAAGCACATGTATTTTTAGAACATTTAGTTGATCCACCACCACCACCACCATGTGAAAAAGTGAAGTGTTGTTAAAATGAGCTCTATTGAAGAAATAGAACAGATGGTTAGCAAGAGGTTAGGAGATAGAACAGATTCTGAAAGCAAAATCATCTCAGGCACTTATCAGACCTTTGTGCAGGAAGAGAAAGAGTCAAGGAAGTTCTCAACATTCTTTGAAAAGTATTGCGATTTTTCAGCAACATTGCTTCCGTTTTTTAAGAACAAAAAAATCAAAAGCATTGAAGAAGGTTTAGAGATTGCTTCTATAAATGCAACGAGCGGTTCTGTTTTTGCAGGTTCAATTATGGCTTTTTTGCTCTCAAGCTTGGGAGCAATTCCATTTTTGATTTTAAACAACAAGGGGATGGCTTTTTTTATGATGCTCGTTGGGATTTTCTTAGCGTATGTCTGTTACAGCTATCCTGACTACTCTGCTGAGATTACAAGGATAAAAGCCCAAGAAGAATCATTGTTGGCAATACTCTACATGACGATTTACATGAGGGTTAATCCTGTTCTTGAAAATGCTGTTCTATTTGCCGCTTCTCACCTTTCAGGATGCTTGGGAAAGGACTTAAAGACAATAATTTGGTTGTTGGACAGCGAGAAGGTTAATTCTATCGAAGATGCCACAAGAATGTTCATCCCTCTATGGATGAAAAGAAATAAGGATTTTGTAAAAGCTTTCATGATTTTGCAAACAGTAGTCCTGCAACAAACAAAGGAAGACCAAGAAAGAATTCTTGATAAAACATTGAATTCCATCTTGGACGACACTTATGAAAAGATGAAACATTATTCTCATGATTTAAAGATGCCTGTGCTGATTATAAACACCTTTGGTTTGATGCTTCCTTTAGTTGGTTTGTTGGCTTTTCCTATGATGAGCGTTTTTATGTCAGAATCAATAAACATTTCATACTTGTTCTTTGGCTACATAATAGTTCTGCCATCGCTGATTTGGTTTATGTCTCAGAGAATACTCTCAAAAAGACCAGGAGCTTTTTCAGCTCCTGATGTCAGTTTAGTCAAAGGGCTTCCAAAAAAGAATCATTACAGCCTGAAAATAAAGGGCAAAGAATACTCTATAAATTTACTTTACGCATCAATAATATTTGCTTTGATAATCATGTCTCCTGGATTGATACACTTATTCTTTAAGACAATTCCACTTTACAATGAAACAAAAAATCTACCTCAAGGAGCAGAAGTTCCAAGCACTGTCAAAGAAGAATACGAACTTGCTAACATGCTTAAAACTTTAACAATTCCTGTTGGTTTGGCAATTGGAATATTCATCTTGTTTTATGGCAGAAGCATACAAAAGAAAAGAGTAAGAGATCAGGTTGTTGAAATTGAGGATGACCTTACTGTTTCTTTATTTCAACTCTCAAATCAATTCACAGAGAACATTCCTGTTGAGATTGCTGTTGAAAAATTCATAGCAAACTATGAACTCTTAAACCTTAAAAAAAGGCAGATTTATACTTTCTTCTCAAGAATTCTTGATAAGATGAAAAAGTTTGGAAAAACATTCTCACAAGCAGTTTTTGACAGTAATGAAGGAATAATTTTAGAGTATCCTTCTGTTATCTTAAAAGAAATAATGTTAATAATGACTGAAAGTGCTAAAAAAGGTGCTCATGTTGTTTATAACATAATGAGCAAAATCTCAATCTATCTTGACAATGTAAAAAAGATAAAAGAACTTATTTATGATCTGCTTGCAGAAACTGTAAGTTCTGTTAAGATGCAGGCAAAAATAATGAGCCCTTTTATTGCAGCGATTGTTGGTTCATTGACATTAATAATTATTGAAGCTCTTTACAAAATGTTTGAGCAGCTGGAACAGATAATGAAGAATCTGCTGAGTGCATTCACTCAAGCCACTCAAGGAGCAAATTTCTTTACAAATTTAATAAACTTTGCAAAGATAACTCCTCCAACTTTATTCCAAGTTTTGGTAGGAATTTACATGATTGAAGCTGTTGTCTTGTTGTCAAGATTGGCAACTATTGTTGAAAATGGTTTTGACGATGTTGAAACAGACATAAATGTTGGAAAGAATGTTTTAACGGCAACAGTAATTTACTGCATGATAAGCATAATTGGAGTTGTAGTTTTGAAAGGCATTATTAAAACATCGTTTGAGTTAGGAACAACTCCTGGCGTTCCTTAATAAAAACAATAAAAGATTATAAAACCATAAAAAGAAGATTAAAATGGATGAGCTTTTCAAATACATGATGATAATGGTTGCAATTGTAATAATAATCCTGCTTTTGATTTTTGCAATACAGCACATGCCTAATCAAGAACTCAATAAGGAACAAAAGATTGTTGGGGAAAAATTAGAAGTTGTAACAAAACTTGAAAATCTGTGCAGGAATTGTTTAAACAAAGGTTCTTATGACCAGGATTGTTTCATTGTTGATTTAAGCTTAAAATCAGATAACATAACGGAGGAGGATTTTAACAATGAAAAAACAAAAATTAATTTAAGTGAGATTATCAAAGGAGATGCAACGCTAAAAGTCTATTCAAAAAAAATGGTTTGCTACATAAAGGTTTTGAATTAAAATTTTAATATCATTTTTAATATTGTTTAAAGCTGAATAAAAAAGAGGAGTTAAGAAGATTAAAATGAGAATTTTTGATTTAAAAAATGGAGAGTTAAGCATACAGATAATATTTGCAGTTGTTATTGTTGTAATAAGCATAATGTTTTTGACAGCGCTTTTTTCAAGGAATCTAACTGGATTTGCAAGGGAAATATATTGCAAAACAGTTTTTTATGTTCATTCAAGTGTGTTCATACCAAAAACATTTAGGCAGGATTCTCAGTTCTGCAAATATGAAGGTGCTTTTGAAACAAGAACAATAAAACCAAAGGAAATTTTCTTAGAAAGGTTTGACGATGGCAGCATGTTTAAAATGCTGAATTTTTCAGATTCTAAAAAACAAAATTTAACCTTTAACATTAAACCAGAAAAGATAAGAGAACTCGCACTTAATTTTTCTTCTGAAGCGAATATTAGCTTTAGCATTAGTTTTTGCAAAAAAACAAATCACATTAAAGTAATTGATAATGTTGAATCACAAATAATGTTAAAGAAAAGCGATTTTGAGGAGTGCAATGCAACAAATTTAATCCTTGAATTGAATTCCTCTTCAGGAACATTGTTAGTTAAAAATCCAAGAATTGCCTACGAAGAGTGTTTTCTTGAACAAGAACTGCTTGCGCACATCCTTGCCTGTTGGGATAAAACAAAAAAGGGTTCTTATGCTAAAAATATAATCTGTTTTCAAATAGTTGTTCCAAAGTTTTGCGAAGATGAAAAAACAAGCGAGAGTTCAATAACAAGAGTAATAAAAGAGCAAGGTTTATGCTATATAATTGGAAATAATGATTATGGTTGCGGGGAAGAAGACAACATTGAATACAATCTTAAGTTAATAACAAGCAGAACAAACATCATGATTGAATACGATGCTGAAAAAAAGAAAATAATAGTAAGTTAAAAAATCTTAAAATGAGAAAGGTAAAGCAAGCAGGAAGTTGTAAGAGGGCAGACATCCCTGTGAATTTTTTGTTCACCGTTGTAATTACAGTTATGGCAATCGTGCTTGCTTTAATATTGTTCTTTAAAATGCCAAGTTCTCAAAGAGTGTACTGTAGCATAATAACTCCTTTTAGAGGATTTTTTGTGAAATCATTGCCAGAGTTTTGCAACTATACTAAAATGGAACTAAACCCTATTGAGAAAAAAGAATTCGTTATGGAAAATTTTTACAACAGAGAAAAATCTTTTATTCTTGATTTTATGAAAAACAAAAGGCAGAGTTTAAGCATAAAAATAAGTCCTGAAGCAGAAGTGATGAAAGCAAGTTTTTTCATAGAAAATCCAAAACAAACAATAAGCACTTTTTCTGATCAGTTGTCTGAAAGGCAGATTGTTTTTTATGGAGAACCTGTTGAGTTAAAATTCAAAATTCCAAAAAATGCAAGTTTAATAAATGCTTATCTGAAAATAGAAACAAGAATTCCAAGAGTACTCACTTATGTTTTAACACAAGGGCTTGCTAATTTTGACATGACAAGTTTTTATACTGAGAATTTTGAGCAAGAATATAAAACAAGGATTAGCACTAATGAGCTCAAAACAGAGTTTTTAAAAAATTATGACGCTGTTTTAATCATAAGCGGTTGCAACCCAATAAATTTTTCTGAAGAAGAGATTAATGCTACTTATGCTTATTACTTAGCAGGCCATGGCATTGCCTTTATTGCAGATGCAGATAATAATTGCTTTAATGAATTAAACAAAATAACAAAGAAGTTTAATCTTGAGTTTAGTTCAAAGGCAACAACTAAAACTTGCATTAATAAATCAGAAGCTTCAAGCGTTGACTTTGATTTCTTAAAGGATGCTGAAAAACTGAGTTTTTCTGGAAGCAGTGCTTTAATAAAAACAAGCAGTTCTAACATTACAAAAGCATTTTTTTTTAGCAACAATCCTTTGATGGCATTTAGTAATGACTCATCGTATGGAAATTTGTTTTTTGATTCTGACTCTATGCACTACAACTTAATGTCAAAATGCAAAGATAACAATGACTTTAAGTTTTACAATAATCTTGTAGAATTTTTAATAAAGACTTTTTTAATTGCAAGAAACATAAATGTTTACTTATTAAATAACACAGAGCCCGAATTTTATGCAGATGAAATAGAAACAGTTACAGTTAACCTTAATACTACCTCAATAAAAGAAGCTCTTAATGATTGCAATGAAGACTTATGTGAGATTAACATTATCATCAATGCAACTCCTGGAAGATTATCAATTAAACAACTTCTTATTGAGTACAAGATGCCTGCAAAGAACATAAGTATTAAATTAGGAGATAAAAATTGGAACATTGAAGAATTGAACTTAACAAGACCTGAAGAAGAAATAGACATAAGGGATGCTTTAATTGAAGAACTAAACAAAACAAAATGCGATGAAGAATGCGATTTAAAGATTGAAATTGAAGCTGAAAATGTGAAATTGAAGATAAAAAATTTAACAATAGACTATAAATCTTACAACATGCTTCCTGAAATAGCGAATGAAATAATTGACTGTTGGGAGAGAAGCGAGAGAGGAAAATTAAACTATGGTTTAATGTGCAAAGAAATACCAATACCAAAAGATTATGCTTTTAATAAAATTATAGATGAAAAATCAATAACTAACATTATCATAAACAGAAAGTGGTGCAACATAATCCAAAACTCTGATTTTGGATGCGGAAGCAAGGATCAGATTTCAATATCAAAGATATCAGGAAAAACTAACATTTTGATTGAATACAACTCAAAAGAAAAGAAGGTGATTGTAAGTTGAGTTATATTATTAAGAATCCAAAAACTTACAAAGAATTTAATGCTTTGTCAGAAGCAAAAGAAGTTCTTGGAGAACTCGATGATTATGAAGTTTACGAAACAGACTTCTTTGGTAATCTAAAAAAATTGAGCGCTAACGAAATTGTTCAGATTATAGCAAATGAAAAAATAAATCAAAGCGTTAAAAATGTTGAAACGCAGAAAAATATCGACGTAAATGAAATGCAAAAAAATGCAACAACAAGCGGGAACTCTGTTTTGGAAAAGCCAAGGGCTATTGAAGAAGCAAAGAATTTAAAAGAAGAAAAAAAAGAAGAAACTCCTCATTCAAAATTCATAAGAACTTTGCTAATCTTATTTATGATAATAATACTTGTCTTTTTTATTGTTTTCATAATTTGGCCCTTATTTAAGGATGTTTATGATTTGATGGCAAATCCTCCAAGAGTAGGAATTTAATTTTAAAGTTCGAAACAGAAAAACAAGAAACCAAAAAACAAGAAAGAAAAAAATAACTAAGACAATAAAGAAAAAAAAATAAAGTTAGAAAGAGAAAAAAATCAAAATAAAAAAGTGAAATAAAAGCTAATAATAAGAAACATAAGAAACGCAAGAAAAATAGAATAAAAGCAAAAAAATAAATAAGATAAAAAAGATAATAAAAAACAAAAGAAGAGAAATAAAATAAGAATAATAAAGTCGTGCATACAATATAAAAAAAATGAAAAGTTAAAATTAAAGTATGTAAAACAAGCAGATAATGTCTAAAGAAAATATAAACTAATAAAAAAATAATTATAAAAATATAAAAAATCTGTGAAAAAAAGTCTTTTATTTTGGTTGAACAATTAAAA
>JBNAUL010000001.1:398422-425586 GCA_049700835.1 Candidatus Woesearchaeota archaeon | reverse complement strand
ATTAAAAGTATTAAAAGAGGTGTTTTTATGAAAACCAAAAAAATAAAAAAGAATAAATTTGGGTTAACAATGTCTGTTGAGTTAATCTTTATTATTTTAATAGCAACGATAGTTACGATGCTTGTAGTAATTCTAATTTCAAAAAATTTTCTAAGCAGTCAAAAATTTTTATGCAAACTCACAGGAACTTGCGAGCAAAAAGAGGAATTAATAAAAGATGTTGGGACAATAAACGCTACTTGCGAAGATGCAAAATCAGAAATAATAAAGCATGCAAAGCTTTGCAAACAGCACGGAGATGAAGGAACTATAAAAGAAACCTGCTATGTAATATTTCTGCCAAATGACTGCGGGCCAAAAAAAGACGAACTCTATAACGAATTAGTTACTAAACATAATTTAAACGCAACAGTTTTTTATGAAGGGGATAAGAAAGCAGTCATTCTGTATAATTATGATAAAAAAATAGTTGAAATAAGATAAACAAAAAATTTTAGGTGAGAATAATGGAAACTGTTGAGGTTTGGATGTGGCTGGTTGCTGGTTTATTGGTTGGAAGCATGATTTTTATAACAGCTTATACCTTGATGGGAAAGCACATTAGAAGCCAAGAAATACTGCAAGCAAAAGAAAACTTTGCAATGTTAAAACAGATTATTGAAACTACGTGCCTGTCTGGAATAGAAGCCAGCGAGACAAAACAATTGATTTTTCCTTACAGAACAGAAAAGATTTATGTTGTTGATGAGCAGGGAGTTGAAGAAAAAGGCAAGAAACTCTGCATAAAGATTGAGAACGAAGCGGATTATTGCGAGGAAATAAAGCTCTGCGAGGTTAAGATGGGTTCAATAATTGTTCCAGAAAAAACAAACCTCTTTTATTTAGTTCAAAACGCAATTGGAAAGAAGAATGTTGCAAACATTGAATTCAATGTTAAAAAAACAGGATTAAATTTTATAACAGTAACTTGGAAGAGAAAATATGTAAGTTAATAAAAATGCATGCAAAAAATTATTCATTTTAAATTTAACTAACAACTATCTTTCCATTTTTATATTCAATTAGTATGTTATCTCCTTCTTCCATTATTTTGTTCAATTCAAAATCAACCTGGTCTTTTGTCCCGCAGTTTTTATTGCTGAAACCCAGAACATCGCAGACCTCGTTGCTGAGCATTATTTCTGTAACATCCTCTGCAGTTATCTTAGTATTAGCGCATTCCTTTGGAACAGCAAGTTGGTAGCACATGAAATCCTTTTTTGATTTTCCGTAAGAAGATTTTTCCCAGCAAGCAAGCATGTGCGCAACTAACTCCTTTAACAACAAGCATTCTGAATAACTAACTTTAAGATTTGTTATTAACAAAGAAGCTTCATTAGAAATTGAAATGTTTATTGGAACAATGCATTCAGTTGAATTGCAATTTCTTAAAAACTCGTTTATCTGCTCAACCAATTCATTGCTCTCAAACAAAATTGAATCGCCAACGCTTAAATTACCTATTAAAATGCTGCTGTTAATAACTCCAACAATTATGTCATAAGCAGGATATTGTTGCAAAGGTATCCTTTCTTTTATGCTTCCAATGTATGGTTTCCCATGACAATATATCTCTGGATTGCCAGAATACTTTATGCTCAAGAATAATTCTTTATCAGCCAACTCGCAAAACTTATTCTTCATTTTTAAGATAATTTCTTTTTCTTCGTTCTTGTTTATCTCAAAATCTCCAAGAATTAAATCATAATTGAATTTGTTCTCATCCTTGTCCAAGATGAATAAATCCTTTATCTTTGCATCATTCTTTCCAACATTTTTTAATTTAAAACTCAAAATAGCATTTCCATCCTCATCCTTTTCAAGTTTTAAATTGCTAAGCTCAAGCTTTAAATTAGGATCAATAACATGAATTGTTATTGAAGAATATTCTGGCTCAAGGGTTACTGGAAAATAGTTTTGCGGTATTCCTGCTTGACCTGTTCTCAAACATTGATTATCATTGCTGTTAGCTGCAACAGCATGCCACAAAATGCAATAAATGGTAGCATTATCATTAATGCTTGTGTAGGTAGAAGCGTCTAAAACAATATCTCCTTCTTTCAATAATTCAATCCCGGTATCAATCGGCTCTTTTGATATTGTAGCAACATCCTCACCTGAAGAAGTTGTTCCGTTGCATATGATGTTTAGTACTTGTTTTTTGTAACTTCCACCATATGTAGTACTTCCTTCAATAACATGATTTAGCAATTTAAGACCCAAACAACTGTAATCGTTCATAGTTCCAATAGTACCCCCATACTTAGCATCTTCGAGATAATCCCACCAAACATCACCAACTACAGGTTCTTGCTGATTTAAAGCAGACCATGGACAAGTTGTAAGGTATTGGTGTAGTCCAGGCCTACATTTAGCATCAGGACATTTTCTCTGGCTTTGCGAACTACAATAAAGTTTATTCATATCTCCACTTGTTATAAAGTAACCTTCTGGACAACTAAATTGTCCTCCTGTAAAGAACCAGTTAACAACTGCTTTTTTTCTTACAAAGATTTTATCACCAATGCATAATTGTGAACCGTCCCTAAGTAAATTATCATCTTGGTCTGTAAAATAAATCCCCCACTTAGCATCTAAATCTGCTCCTGCATTCATCCATGTAGTTTTAAAAACAACATGCACTGCAAAACTTTCTTTTGAAATTAATAAAGAAAATAAAATAATGATAAGTAGAATAAAAAACAACGAAATCTTATGCATATTTTTATTATTCTTGTTATTTTCATTATGTTTGCTTTGTTTTTTTATCCTCATTTTAACTCGTTTTAATTTCTTTTTTATTATCTTTGTTTTGCAATCATTCTACATTAGCAATTTAATTTCATAGTTTTATTCTTAATAAATTTATTTTTAATTGTTTGTTTGGAAGTTATTTTGCGATTGCAAATTATTTTGATTTGTTTGTTCTTTATTTTTCTTTCTTTTTTTTACTATAAACAAAAAATGAGATTATTAAAATTATGAGTGCAACAGTTAATGAATTAAATAAAATCCATGCAATGCTTTCTGAGACTCTATGTTCGCTAGAGTTGTTATTTTGTTCTTCAGGCATCGTGTTTGTATTGCCTTCAATCTTAAATTTCTTTTCAAACAATTTCTCTTCAACTTTTATAATTATTTTATAATTTCCAGGCTTTAATGCAAAATTCTTTGAAATAGGAGTTGTAAAAGTGTCTGCATAAACAATGCTTTCATCATCATTAATTATTAAATAACTTGAACCTACTTTTTTTTCGCAAAACTCGTCTTTGGCTCTTACTTGCAAGTTTATCCCTGATTTTTTGTTTTTAACTTCATAATCAACTTTTAGATTTTTTGCAGGGAATAAACTACAATCATATCTTAATACATTAAAGTCCTTTAATCCATTATCATCATAGATTGCTACTCTCAATTCAGCATTTGTGATGTCTTTTTCAGTCACAAATCCTGTTTCTATTGCTTCATATAGCGGAGTTACTATTACGGGTATTTTTTTATTAAATATTGTCTCTGAATTTGATGTTAAATTAATTTCAATTATTGCATTGCTCCTGTAAGAAGTTCCTATTTCTTCAAAATTTCCAGTGTAAGTTTCTGATGTTAACAACGGGTTTGTCATAAGGGCAGCGTTTGTGCTTGGATTAGAGAATCCAATTCCAATCATTACTTTTTCATCCTTTTTTATTGGAAAATGATCCAATTTTTTGAACAAGATTTTTGAATCAATTCCGTTTATTGGTATTCTGAAAACAAGTTCTTCAGTGAAATTGTTCTCGTCTTGGAGATATAGCTTAATAGCGTAAAGACCTGGTTCTAATCTCCCAAGATTAATTTCTAAGTCATAGTTGTCTTTTATATAGAAATCATAATTTCCTTCTTTTGAATCAACATTGTTAAAATAATCAATGAACTTTTTATCAGCGATTTCATTTTTTGCTATTAATTCTTTTAATTGATTGTGTTTTTCCTCATTGTAGATAAATAATTTGTAATGAACTTTAACAGACTTTTTATCTCCAAAGTTCTTTATTGGAATGTTAATGTTTATTTCTTCCTCTTGCGAAAATTCAGGAGTGAATGTTGCAAAGTTGAATTTTTTATCATTAACTTTTATGTTATAAACATCAAACAGAACATAATCCTCAAAATTGTTGTTTACCTTAAACTCTATTGACTTGCCCCAAAGCCCTTGTATTTCATTGTGTCCTGCAATGTCAAAATCTTTCATTTTTGAAGAAACAGCAATAACATAGCTACCTGCAGGAGCTTCCTCAGGTAGTTTGAATTCAAAATCAAACCTCTTTTTATCTTGCAAATTAAGCGAAAAAGGTCCAATAATTTTTGTTCCTAGAGAATGCAGGGTTAAGTAAGAGTTTGAATAAGCAATGTTTTCTTGGTTTGTCGAGTATAAAACTCTAATGTAGACATATGCTTCTGTTATTGGCGATTTTGTTTTGTTAGAATTAATTGAA
The DNA here is from genome assembly GCA_049700835.1 of Candidatus Woesearchaeota archaeon. Classification (GTDB taxonomy): domain Archaea; phylum Nanobdellota; class Nanobdellia; order Woesearchaeales; family WAPY01; genus JAWBOW01. Next base: position 421,072 of record JBNAUL010000001.1, on the reverse strand, counting down.
ATTTGAAAACTTCCTTTTATTGTTTTTCCTGCGTTGTAAGAAAGCTTTTCTATTGTAAAATCATTTATTAATAATGAAAAGGAGTCATGGTATTTTTCATAGCTTACATAGTTCTCAGCTCTTGAAAAATTAGCATACAAGGTTATCATTACTATGATTATTAAAAATTTTTCTGCACAAAGAGTTTTTGATTTTATTTTAGATTTTATTGCGCTTTTCATTTTTTATTTATAATTTAATCATAAATCTTAATGTTTTCCAAACTCAAAACTCCTTTTCTGTTCATGATTTTATAATGAATGGGGTTTAATCTTTTTGATGATGAGTTTTGTTCTGAACTTTCTTCTTTTTCAAAATAATTTCCTCTATAAGTTCCAAACAAAACATCGTATAAATCTCCTCTTTCGTTCATAAACATTGTCCACTCGGCATTTCTTGAGCAGGAGTATCTGATGTATGAAGGATTAAAATTAAAGTTTTCGCGCTCGTAAACTGATAAAACATTGAATGTCGGGCAAAGCATAAAAACAATATTTTTAGAGTTGAATGCATCGTTTATCACATTTCCAAAATAAGAGTATTCCTTTGCAATCTTTCCAATATTGTATGCTTTTGTTTCATTGTTTTCTTGCAGAACAACATACAATTCATAAAACATCGTGCTATTTTGTTGAAATTCTAAATTTTTTAAATAGTTTTTGTTTGCCAAATCATTTATTATTAAGGATTCCTCGTATAGTTTTCTTATTTTCTCATCCTGAATTCTAATTTGTGTTTCATTTGTAATAATTTTTGTTATAATCAGAGCATTAATAATGGAGAGTCCCAAAACGATGAATATCAAGATAGAATTCAAATTTTTAAAAATTTTCTTCTTGTATTTTGTTCTTTTTTCCTTTCTTTTTTCTTTATTGAACATTTGCTCTTACTCCATATTCTTTCATTATATTGTTTGCAAGCTCTGCTCCTAAAATTTTGAAATTAATTCTTTTTAACTTTGTTTTTTCTTTTAAAAAAATCCCATTCAAAACATCAAAATCCCTTTCTTTGTTGTCAACTACATTCTTGCACGAAATTCCTGTTTTATAAACAGAATAAGAATTTGAAGGTTTGAAATTCAGAATTTCATTATTAAGATTGGATTCATACACTTCTATTAAATTTATTTCAGGACAATAAGCTATAAAGAAATTTTTATCATCAATTTTTGAATTTACAAGCATCCCAAGATTATAGAGCATTTTTATATAACTTATGCTGTAAATCCTGAATTTTGTTGGCTCTTGCTCCTCATAAATCATTATGAACATATCATTGAATTTCTCATCATTAGGCAAGATGTTTTTTGTTGTTGCAGATGAAAGTTTTGTTTCTGAATCTATTAGAAGGTTCATAACAGAATAGTATTCCTCAAAATTCTTGTTTTCAGAATTTTCATATCTCAAAATCAAAGCTTTTGTGATCAGAAAAAAAATTACTAACTGCACTATTATTATAAATATTAAAATGCTTGTTGAAGTAATTGTCATTGAATAACTTGAATTCTTTTTTTGTTTTTTTATTTGCTTTTTTACTTTCATTTTAATTCTTTTAAAATTTTTAAGTAATTTTATTTCTTAAAATTTGTTATGTTGAAGGAAATGTATTCTATGCTTACATTATTTGGCAGTTTAATGTAAACAATTTTTGAATTATTGCAGTAAAGGTTTAAAATTTCTGTTTTATGTTCCTTTTTTCCTTGAGCATCAACAAAGTATTCTGAAACAATGCTTTGATTTGTGATTCTCTTAACTTCAAGAGTTTTATTTCTAGGAGAAGTTTTAGTTGAGAATAATTCAGATATGTAAATTTTCTCGCCTAAATTTTCCACTGCTTTTTCGTACAGCGTTTTTCCAGAAGAAGGAAATTTATAGTTGAAGAGCAATAGAAAGAGCGTTATTCCCACAATCAAGATTAAGATTATGAAAATTATTTCAATGTTTACTTGGGCTTTAATCTTTTTTGATTTTATCTTCTGTTTACTTGCTTGTCCTGATTTCATGATTTTTAAGAATAAATAGCATTATTTAAATTTTTCCAAAATGATATTCAATATTGAATTTAGAAAGAATTATAAAATAAAAATGCAAACCAATTTTTATGATAATTGTTGATGTGCACGCTCACATAGATGCCTTTAAGGAAGAAGAGTTTGAAAGAGTTATTTCTAATTCAGTAAATGCAGGAGTTAAGGCAATCATCAATAATGGAATTGACAAAGAAACGAATAGAAAAACTCTTGAAATTTCAAAAGAGTACAAGATCGTAAAGCCTGCTCTGGGTTTGCATCCTGAATTCATAGAAAAATTTGATAAAAAATTTATTGATGAGGAAATCGATTTTATAAGAAAGCAAAAGAATAAAATTATTGCCATCGGTGAAGTTGGTCTTGATTATCATTGGGTGAAAGATTATAGTTTAAGGGAAAAGCAAAGAGAGATGTTTAAGGAATTTTTACTTCTGGCAAAGGAATTAAAAAAACCAGTTATTGTTCATTCCAGAAATGCTGAAGTTGATGCAATAAAAATAATTAACAAGTTTAACTTAAAGAAGGTTGTTATGCATTGTTTTGGTGGAAGTTTAAAACTTGTTAATGAAATAATTAAAAATAAATGGTATATTTCAATTCCTCCAATTATTTTAAGGAGCACTCATTTTCAAGACATTGTAAAGATTGTTCCTTTAAGCAATATTCTTACAGAAACAGATTCTCCATGGTTAAGCCCGTACAAAAATAAAAAGAACGAGCCTGCTTTTATATTGGAAACCATTAAGAAAATCTCTGAGATTAAAGGACTAACTAAGGAAGAAGTTTCAAACAACATTTTCTTAAACTATCAAAGAATTTTCTTGGAAGATTAAATTAAAAAATAAAAACAAATAATTTTAAAAATAAATAATTTAAAGCAAGAATTTTAATTAAAAATTAATTAAAATCCAGCTTTTTATAAAAAATCACAGGTTTACGATTAAAATAATCTTCCACTTCTTTCTCTAAATTTTGAATGTCCTCTTTACTTAATTCATGATTTTTTGTTAGTCCTTTTTTGATATTTTTGATTTCATCTTTTATTTTTTTATGATCAAATTTTAAATTAAAATAAGTTAATGCAAAAAAAGTTTTATACTCAATCTCTTTTATTCTCTTTATTTTTTTCTCGTCTAAATCCACCTTTGTTAAATAATAATTGATTTTGTTAATTGCTTCTATCAAATAATTTTTATCTTTTTTAGTGCATCCCTTTGTGTATAAAGAATAAACATGATATAGAGGATCAACATCTGTTGGATAAACTGTTTTTATGATGTTTTCATGTTCAAGATTGTTTTCCTTGATTAGTAACTCAATATTTTTAGGATTTTCATTTTTTACATGTTTATCTGCATTAAATTGAGATTGATTTCCAAGAACTCTTTGCCCAATGATTATATTTATCATTTTAATCCCTCCTAAATTTCCTAATCAATAATATAAGTTAAACTAGTATAAATATTTTTCTATTTTTATACTTAAATGTATACAGATATCTGTTAATTAAGGTTGTTTATTAAGGCCAAAAGTGTTAGAGATTTTCCCATTAAAATGTTAAAATTAACAATAAAAAAACAGAAAAACAAAAAATAACAAAAAATCAATAATTCAAAATTTTGTGATAAAGCTCTAAAATATTGTTTGCAGTTATCTCCCAATTAAAAGCTTCCTCTGCTCTCTTTCTAGCATTGATCTCAAGTTTTTTCCTGATTTTTGGATTGTCAAGCAAAAATTCTATGCCTCTTGCCAAATCATTAATATCTCCTGGCTTTGTTAAAACTCCATTTCCTGCAAGCATGAAAGGAACCTCGCCAACATTGCTTGCAACAATTGCTTTTCCTGCTGCCAAGTACTCTGCAACTTTTAAAGGACTTTTTGCTCTTGTTATCTTATTATCTTCAAAACAAGCAACAGCAACATCTGCTTCCTTCAAAAGTTTTGGAATTTCATCGTCAACAACAAAACCTGTAAAAACAAACTTTTCTCCCAAGCAAAGTTCTTCATGAGCAATATGCTTTAATCTTTGCAGATCAAAACCTCCTCCAACAATCATAAACCTAACATCATCCCTCTTATCAAGCAGAATTTTTGCAGCCCTTACAAGCATCTCAGCATATTGTCCTCCTTGCAATTGCCCTACATAAATAACAAGCTTGTGTTTTTTCTTGTCAATGCCATACTTATTTAATATGTTTTCAGGATTAACTTTTGGATTAAAAAATTCTAAATTAGCTCCAACATGTGCTTCTCTCATGAATTCCTCGTCAAAACCCAAAGAAAGTGCTAATTCCCTAATTTTATTGCTTGCATAGCTTATAGAATCCACAAGTTTTGGCATTTTTTGCTCTATAAAATTCAGATACAAACCATAAGTATAAGAAGGGGGTTGAAAATTATAGATTGCATACTCGTGGTCATCCCAATCATAATGAACTGGCTTTCCAAAAAGATATGCTCCAAACAATGCTGGAAGAGCAGCATGGGCAAAACACTTTTGGAAATGAACAACATCAGCCCATCTGACATACTTCAAAATTCTATGAATATTGTAAGGCAAAGCCCATCTTCTCCTGTTGAATGGAATTGTCTCAAACTCTTTGATCAATCCTGATTTTAAAGTTCCTCGCTCATTTTCTGGCAATGGGAAATAGATTAACTTTACTTTATGCCCTTTTTTCACAAACCGCCTTGCAATCTCTATTATCCTTATAGTCCATGGTTCTGAAGCAGCATAAATATCGTGTGGATGAATCATTAAAATTTTCATGCTTTCACCTTACATAAAAACTATGACAATTAAATTATAATTTTAAGCTATGAGTTCTTATAATGCTTTTTTCATTTTTTACTTCTGCTAAAACCTCAATAAAGCTCTCAATCCCTGAATTCTTGAGCTTGTTCTTCAACAATTCATCAATTTGGAATATTCCAGCAGAGTTGCTCATCATAATTTTTATAAGGATTGGCCTGTCAGAACCCTTTTCTATACTAACCTCATCTATTGATAGCGCTGACACAGAATGAATATCTATTTTTCCTGCATTAAATGGAATCCTTGCCCTTCCTTGAGCCATGTCAAGAGCATCAGCAACCCTAACGCAACCAGCTTCTATTGTCAATGGCTTGTAATTAGCATGGTGAGTGAGTATTGAATGCAAAACTTCTGTTCTAATTATAATCCTTTCCTCGTCGTTGTAAATTCCTTCTAAAAGCTGATTTAGTATGTTTATTGCCAGCGAAATGCTGTACTCCTGATGGTTTATTCTATGAATGCTCATTCCTAAATCATGCATTATTGCTCCTAAAAAAACAACTACTTCAGCATCCTCATAACTTAACTTGTAATCCTTTTCAAGGTTTGATTCAATGTTTGCTTCTCTCAATAATCTAAAAAGCCTCAAAGCGCTGTTGGCAACTATGGCAACATGAACAGGGCCGTGGTCTGTTAGTCCTGACCTGTTAATAGCAGTTATGTTTGAACACTTCCATAAAGTTTGTAACTCTATATTACTAACAACTTTATTAAAAACTTCTTCAAGTTTTTTGTTGTTGTTAAAAGGTATCTTAAAGCTCAAATTTTCACCTCGCTCTTTTATGAACCAGGAAGGATTTTAAATCCCTTTCTCCTTTCCCAAAAATATAGAAAAACATCCATAACTAATGTAAAAACTAACATGAACACCAAAATTAAAAATCCAAAAAACCTTTTCATGCTTCGCTCTAAACGCATAAATCAAGGAATAATGGAAAAAGTTTAAAAACCTTTTGCTATTAGATGAAATAAAAAGATTTAGCAACAAAAAATGAAAAGGGTTGTTCTAACAGGAGGAGCAGGTTTTATTGGAAGTCATGTTGTTGAAGAACTAAAAAAGAAAAACTATGATGTTTGCGTTATTGACAACCTCAGCAAAAGAGAAAGCAAATTAATAAAAGATATTGAATTCGTAAAGCTTGATCTAACAAGGGAAAAACAAACAATAAGGGCATTAAAGAATTGTGATTATATTATTCACCTGGCAGCAAAGATTGGAGGCATAGGATATTTTCACAAATACCCTGCAACAATAATCAGTGAAAACAACAAGATAAATTCTTCTGTTTTTAATGCTGCTGCAAAAAACAATGTTAAAAGAATAGTTTATGTTTCATCATCAATGGTTTTTGAAAGTACAAAAAAATTTCCAAGCAAAGAAGAAGATATTTACAAAATACCACCCCCAAAAACAGCTTACGGCTTTTCTAAATTGAGCGGAGAGTATTATTGCAAGGCTTTTAAGGAAGAGTTCAACCTAAACTACACAATAATAAGACCATTCAATGCCTATGGCATAAACGAGTATCCTGGAGAAGAAGTTGGTTATGCGCATGTAATCCCTGATTTGATAAAAAAAATTCTGAAAAATCAATATCCTTTAGAAATTCTTGGAGATGGAAAACAAATAAGATGCTTTACTCATGTTAAGGATATTGCCAGAGGAATAGTGCTTGCAATGAAACACAAAAAAGCAGAGAACAATGATTTTAATTTAAGCAGCGATGAGCCAATAAGAATAATTGACTTGGCAAAAAAATTGTGGAGCATAAGCAATGTAAAAAAACAATTCAAAGTGAAATTTGTTCCTGGATTTAAGCACGATATTAAAAAGAGAATACCAAGCATTGAAAAAGCAAAAAAGGTTTTAGGTTGGGAAGCAAAGATAAGATTAGATGATGGTTTGAAAGAAGTTTTTGAGTGGTTGAAAGAAAAACATCAGAGAGGTGAGGTTTAAAGGTTTTTGAATATAAAGTTAAAGCAAGGTTAAAATAGGAAATTTAATATATTTAATTTTCATTATTCTTATATAAATTGTGTAATTCTCCTGCAAAATAAGCTGCATAGTTATAGTTCAATTCTTTGATATCCTTTTTAATAAAGTACTATGAGAAGCAGGAAAAACCAACAAGAAACAAAGAATAATGATTAAATATAAATATATTTTATTTATTGAAAAATTTTGGTTCATTTTTCAAGCATAGTTTTTATTAATAGAAAGATTTAAATTAAAGTTTATAAAATTTATGTTCATCAAAAATTAGGTGTTATTATTTTGAAAATGAATAAAAAAGACTTAATCAAATTTTTTGATAAGATTTCAAAAAACTATGCAAAAGAATATTATGGAAATATTAGTGATTTAATCAGGGAGAAAACTTATGAAGAAGTTGTTAAAATAATAAAATCATTTGAAGAAAAAAATAAAGAAATAGAAATCTTAGAAGCTGGTTGCGGTAATGGATGGCTAACATCAAAACTGCTAAAATTCAAAAACACAAAAATAACAGCAGTTGACTTCTCAAAAGGAATGCTCAAAGAACTAAAAAACAGATTAAAAAAAGATCATAAAAAAGAATATTACCAAATCAAAAAAAGACTAAAAACAATAAACCAAGACCTAACAAAACTAAAACTAAAAGAAAAATTCGACCTAATAATACTCATAAACGTCCTAACAAATGTAAAAAACAATAAAGAAGTCATTACGATAATAAAAAATCTAAGCAAGTTCTTAAAAGAGAAAAGCTTTCTAATAATCAGCATAGAAAACAAAAATAGTTTCTTAGGTTTAAGTTTCATATTAAGAAACATAAACAATAACTCGCAAAAATACATTGTTCGTGCTTACCACATAAATCTCATAAAAAAATACCTCAAAAAAATAAACCTAAACATAGAAAAAATAATAAGAATAAAAATAAAACAAAACTATCTTAAACTCAATTTAAAACCAAAAAACATAATAAACAAAATAAAAATAATGATAAAAGACAAAAAAGAATTCAAACAAACTTTAAAATTCATCCTAATAAAAACACTAATAGAATTAGATAAAATACTAAAGATAAATGAGGGGTATTTGATTGTTGGTAAATGTAAAGGAAAATGAATAAAAACAAAATATTTAATGATACATTTATTTTTTTTATTATATTTTTTATTACACTTTCTTTTTTTAGTGTTGAATTAGTCCCTCCTACAAAAAAATTTGACATCCACCAAATTAAAAAAATTCTATACGAACAATATAATAAAAGTGATTATGAATGCTATATATCAAATTTTAAAGGAACTTATTGTACAGGTGAACCAAATAGCATTGGTGGAATAATTATATATTATCCTTTTTACAAAATATTTTACTATCCTTATAACTTTTTAGTTATGTCCTTAATAAATGCAATAATTTTTGCTGTGTCTGTATTTTTAAATTATAAGATTAGCAAAAGTTTTGTTTTGAGTCTTTTACCATTTTTTCTCTTACCATTAATAGATTTCTTTTTTAATTTTGTTGGTCACACTTTCACATTTTTGTTTATATCTTTAAGTATCTACTCGTATATAAGGAATAATAAAAAGAGATTTGTACTTTTTCTTATGCCTCTAGCTTTGCTCAGACCTGAAGCAATTATATTTTTGTTGGGAATGTTAATATTTGATTATTGCAAAACAAAAAGAATAAATGCCTTTTACTTAATTTCTTGTTTTACATTTATTCTTTTAATTTGCACATCGCAATACATATCATATAAGGATCCATTAGCTCAATTAAAATATAATATAAATAAAGAAATAACTGAAAAAAATATAAAAAACTTTGGGGTTCATAGAATAATTCTTTCATTTATATTTTATTTAATCACTTTGATTACTACACTTCTCATTGTATTTTATAATACTAAAAAAGAACTTTCTTTTATGTTCATGCTTATGTTCACTTTTTATACTTTTTTATTTTTAATTAGAAGTATAGCAATGTTTTGCTGTTATTACAAAATTTACATTGTTATTTTACCATTTACTATCGTTGCTTTCAAAAATTACTTAAAAATTAAATTTAAAAATAATATAAAAATCTAAAATTTGCATTCATTATGAGTTTATTAGAATAATTTTTCCTCTTTCAGTTTTTTTAAGTTTATCTACTGTCTCAACGATGATATTTAATTCTCCATTAGTAATTTTCTGCAAACAATTTATAATTTTGTTTTTTATTCTATTTTCTATTTTTTTATTTTGCTGGGAAAGTAAAATATTAATTAAAAGTTCGTTTTTTGTTTTTTTGAATAACTGGAATCCATTTAATTCTTTAATTTTGTCCAAAGCATCTATAAAAAGTTGAGGACTTATTATTCTACCAGAGGGTAATTTAATAAAGTTTTCCTGTCTTCCATAAACACCTTTTATGAGAGGCAAATTTAAACCACAATTACATTTTTCATCGCTCAATTCTCCGATATCATACATATTATATCTTATAAGAGGAAACATATAGTTAAGTAATCCTGTTACAACAATAAAACCACCTTTATTATAACCAACATTTTCTCCATTCTTATCAATTACTTCTATAAAAAGAGAATCTGCATCAATGTGATAATAATGTTTTTCTTTACATTGCCAAGCCATTCTAACAAACTCTGTTGTTCCATATTCATCATAAACATCAGTATTGAATGTATTCTCTATTCTATTCTTCATAGTTTTGGTTAAAATTTCTGCATGAGTTATTATTCCTTTTATTTTTAAACTTCTTAAATCTTTAATTTCAGCTATTTTACTCATGTTATAAATAGAAGACGGAAAATAATTTAACCATTTTGGTTTAACTCTTTTTATAATTCTCAATTGTTCTATTTCTGATAAATTACAAGGGATGTAAACCTTTTTAATAAAACCTAAATAATTGTAGAATCTTTTTTTAAATGGTTCATACCAATAAGAAGCAATTTTTTCATGTAGTTTATATCCTGCATACAACCAAGCTCTCAAATGTACAAGTTCTGCATAATCGTAACCTCTTTGATCATAAGGAACCATAAATGGTATTCCGGTGGAACCTGAAGTTATTCTCTTAAAAAAATAATTAAGATCATATAATTCCAAATATTCCTTAGATATAAAATCTTCGTAGTTTTTAATAACCTCTTTTTTATCAATTATGGGAATTTTCTTTAAATCTTTAAAATTTTTAATGTCCTCTGGTCTTAAATTTAGTTTTTTAAAAATTCTGTGATAGTACGGAACTGTCTTGTAAGCATGTCTTATAATCTCTTTCAAACTTTTAAGTTGGTAATCAATAATTTTGTTTCTCTTAAGTTTAGGGAATTTCATTACATATGGATAATAATATATCTGTTTTAAATACATGATTAAGAGAAAAAACATTTTATTTAAAAAGCTTTTTATATTATATACAATTTGCTAATTTTTATTCAGCAAGTTAAAAAGCTGGTGAAGCAATGATAATTTTAATAGTTAATCCGCTGTTTCGTTTTGATGGCGACACGCTAACTACTTTCGAAACTAAAATTGGTTTAGGCCCACTTTATTTAGCAGCAGTGGCAATGAAATTAGGATATAAAGTACATATTATAAATATAAGTAAGTTTGATTATTTGTGTTTGTTAAAGAAAATTAATCCAGACATTGTTATGGTTACATGTATGATTGAACAACAAAAAGCAGCTTTTGAGATTCTTAAGCAAACAAAGGAATTTAATAAGAAAATTATAACAATTCTTGGAGGTTACTTTCCTACTTTTCTTTATGAAAAAATTCTGAAAAATTTTCACAGCATAATAGATTTCATTTGTGTCGGAGAGGGAGAAGAATTTTTACAAACATTCTTAGAAGAAATTAAAAAAGATAAACCAGAATATAAAAAAATTCCTGGAATGGCGTACTATAAAAATGAAAAAGTTTTTTTAAATAATCCAAAATTCGTTAAGAATCTAGACAAACTCCCCTTTCCTGCAAGATTTTTGTTAAGAAAAAAAGTTCCTATAATTATTTCATCTAGAGGATGCTTTCATGATTGTAGATTTTGTGCTATAAAAAATTTTTATAAAAGAACTATAAGATTTAGAAGTTTAGAAAACTTTATAGAAGAATTAAAAGTTATGGAAGATAAAAAGTATAATGAAATTAGCATAGTAGATGATAATTTTGTAATTTCAGGAAACAGATTAAAAGAATTAAAAGAGTTACTATGTAAAAAAAAATTAAAACTACATTTAAATATCATGCTTAGAGCAGATCAAATTAGAAGTATCAAATTCTGCAAGGATTTAAATTTATTAAATTTCAGAAAAATTAAATTTGGTTTACAAAGCATTACTCCTGAATTTCATAAGTTTATGCATACCGAGTTAAACAAAAAAGATCTCAATAAATTTTTTAATAATTTAAAATTTATTGAAAAAAGCGAAATTCATCTTTTTTATATAATGAATTCTGGAAACAAAAATGAAAGAGTTGTAGATATAATTAAAAATAACGAATTCTTGATTAAAAAAATTAAAACTTTAAGAAATAAATGTAAATTAAAAATAGTTGTAGACCCTTTTATTTTAGGTCCATCACCAGGGACAGATATAAAAAAATATTTTATTACTAATTGTTATTTTTACCATAAATACAATATTAAAAAATTAGAGAACTGGCCGCGTTATAAATACAATGATTTAAATGAAAAAAAACTTAAAAATATTTATAAAGAATTTATCTTTCAACTTAGTAATGAGGGTTTATTTAATGAAAGCAAAAATATTTTTTCATTCTTTTTTAATTTATTTTGTAAATTTATAACAAGTTCGTTAAGCTTTAAAGCAAAAATTCTTATGATTATTGAAAGTACAGGTTTTATTTTAATAGGAAGAAATGTTGAAAAAATTAAATATTATATTAAAGAAAAATATTTATAAACATTTTCATCAGATTTTTATTTTAAAAATCTTAAATAAAAAAAGGTATATAAAATGAAAGTAAAAAAAGAATTTGCGATATTTATAATTTTTTATATAATCTTTGCTCTATTCTCAAATTATAAAGGAGGAAATGAAAATGTTAGAATCCATTTAACAAGAGCAATAGTAGAAGATAATTCAATAAAAATAAATAAATATGCAAACACAACAAATGACAAAATTATTATAAATGGGGATGTTTATTGTGATAAAGCGCCTTTAATTTCGTTCATTAGCATTCCTGCTTATATTTTTTACAAAGAAATTTTTAATAAAAAATTGGGTTGGGAAATCCAAACAAATAATGAGTATAACCCATTATTAGTTTTCTTGTTTTTATTAATAACGTCTATACCATTTTCAGCTCTGACAGTGGTTTTGCTTTATAAAATTTTAAGCTTGTATACAAAAAATGAAAAGATTAAGTTTATTACAATTTTAAGCTATGGTTGCGGTTCTATTGCATTCTCGCAAGCAACATTCTTTATGGGACATAATATCGGTGCTTTTTTTTTGTTGTCAAGTTTTTATCAAATATTAAAACACAAAATCAAAAAAGAGAAGTTCAATTATTTACTATTTGGAATGATGCTAAGTCTTGGATTTTGGACCGATATTATCGTTCTGCCTTTGGTTTTACCATTCATTTTATATTTCGTCATAGAAAAAAAATATTCTGAATTAATTAAAAGTTTGGTAATAATATTCATTTTTTTATTTTTGTTTTTTCTTTATTCTCCAACAAAATTTATCATCTTAAGAAATCTTAGAATACTAAGTTATAATCCTGAAACAAACGTATATGCAGGTTTTTATACGCCCATTGTACATTTTGGTGATAGCAGAGGAATATATATTTTTGATTACATATTTAAAAAGCCAAAAGATTCTTTGGAAATAATTTATGATGATCAAAGAGAAATGGTCACTGAAATATCAACAAATCTTAAAGATAAGACAACACTTGAAACTTATATAAATAATAAAACAGAAATTTTAATTCTAAATAAAGTTGATTATAAATCTGTAAATAAAAGTTATTATGAATTAATAAAAATGCATAAAGGAAATGATTTCTACGAAATTTATTATTCCAATGACAAAAATAATTGGATAAAATATTGTGATTATAAAAGATCAAATTTAGGCTACACTTGTAAAATAAATGATTTTCTAGTCATCAACTCAAAAATGCCATTAATATATTTTAAAGAAGATTTTTATAAAATCTCGGAAAAAGATCTTGGGGATTGTAGTTTCTTATATTTATATGAAGGAAAAACAATTGATGTATTAAAATGTAAATATAATCTAACTTTTGAAAAAAATGACAACATCATAATACTAAAAATTGACAGAATTTTTCTTCCTCCTTCACCTTTAATATTTATTTTAGTAATACTGTCTAAAATAATTAGATTACTATTTTATCCTTTTAGAGGTTTATTTTTTTATTCCCCAATTTCTTTTTTAGGATTTTTATCGATTTTTCTTTTAAGAAAAAAAGACAAAAAAATTTTTCTATTAACACTATTAGTATTTTTATTCAATATTTTTATTGCAGCAAGTATAATATATTGGTGGGGGGGTGACTCTTTTGGCCCAAGATACTTAGCACTAACTCTGCCATTGCTGTTTTGTTTTATGCCAATGTTATTTAAAAAAATAAATAAAAGATTATTTTATGTAATTCTTTTTATATCTTTAATAATAAATTTTTCAGGAATGCAAGCACTGCCCAATGATCAAATGGTTTTTTTTGATAAAGAAATTGGAAACTTTAAAATCACTTACGGTTATACTTTAATACATTTTAAACCTTTTGGCAATCCATTATATGAATATTACCTTCCACTGTTTTTCTCTAGAGGGCCGAAAAGTATTCTATTGGAAAGAATATTCAAAAAAACATTTATACCTTATTCTAACTTAATAATTGCAATTTTATTATTAGGTTTGCTTTATTACTACTCAACTAAAAATTCTTAAAAAATCAAATTTGCTTAAGTAGTAATTAAATTTCTTCATTTGACAAAAATTACAATCACAATTATTATGTTTCCTTGAATTAAGATCATTAAAAGAATTTCTAAATTTTTTATAATTGCAGAACCATATTTTATGTAATGTTTCTTTTTTTAAATCACCAATTATCCAGGAATAACAATTACAACAAGGAACAACCTTACCATCAACTTTAATTCTTGTCATTAGAAATCCCATATAACACTGTTCTACAAAACAATTTTTATTTTTTGAGCGCATTAAAAAATCTTTCAAATTTGTTTTTACATTTAACTTTTTACTAAAACTAATCCATTCGTTAATTTGATTTTTAGTTAAATTACAAGCAAGATGTTGGGTTTCTTTTACAGGAATAAATTCTCTAAAGTAAATCTCTGCATCTAATTTCTTTGCAATTTTTATAATTTTATCTACCTCTTTTAAACTATCTTTAAATAAAATATAACTTATAACGAGCCTCATTTTTGATTTATATTTTTTTCTAAACTTGTTTATTATCTTTAAATTATTTAAGATATATTTAAATTGTTTAGAAGCAGTTATTTTCTCATAACTTTTAGCAGTTGCAGCATTTAAACTTACAATTAACCTATCTAACTTTTTAACTAAGAAATCATCAATTTTGTAATTTAACATAGTGCCATTTGTTAATAATTCGCATTTCATTTTCAACGATTTTATTTTATTCACAATTTCTTTAATATTAGGATGAAGCAAAGGTTCGCCTTCTCCAAGTATTATAATTTTATTAGTTTTAATAACAGCAGCTTCTTTTAGTATTTTATATGCCAACTCTAAATTCATAAATTTCCTTCTCCAAAGACTGTTATTTCCAAGACTATTCTTTATGAACTTTGAATATAACCAACAAAAATCACATCTTAAATTGCAATTATTAATAATGTTCAATTGAATTTCATAAGGTCCTACAAATACCTTTTTAGTGTTTATTACTAAAAAATATTTTAAGTATCTTAATTTATTTACCATTTTAAACATAACTCTAATTTTTATTAAATAAGTATATTTTTAATGAGTTTAAAAGATCTCTGAAGTTTAATAATGAAGAAACATAATTAGGATTAGCTAAAATACAATTTTTATTTTTTCTATGAAAGTTTTTTATTTTATAAACAGCGCTATCACTAAACCATAATTTCTTAAAGTCATAGTTAAATTCCTTTAAATTACCAATTGGACCTCCTCTTAATCCACACATTAGTACATCACCATTTGGCAATATCTCAGAAAAACCTATTCCTGCCGTACAATAATTTTTATGCCTTTCATTTTCCAATGTTGCTAAACATTTAAAATAAAAATTTAATCTCATTATTCTTATTAATTTTGGAAAACCTTTTAACTCATTAATTGCGTGTTCTTCTTTTTTTATTAAAAAGCGTAAAATTTTTTTAGTCTCATCTATTTCTGCACCAAAAAGCATATGCTTATTTTTTAAAGAAAATCTTATCGTTGCTGGTTCAACCAACAAAGAATCTGGTTTTAATTCTTTTAGTATGTAATTATAGATTTTCTTAAATTTTCCAATGTTGTATTTTGACAATGTTATATTTATTCCAATAATAAAATTACTATATTTTTTCTTTAGCTTTAAAACTTCATTATAATTTTTTAAAAAAATGTTAAAACCGTTAATTCCCCTAATAAATTTATAACCACTCTCAATTTCGTCTAAAGAAAAATTTATTATAAACTTAGTTTTTTTATTGCTCTGTTCTAAAGTCGTTCTTAATGTTTCATAAATAGTTTTGCTTAAGCCATTGGTTGCAATATTAATTACTAAAGGTGTGTTATGGTTAGCAGTATAAATTAATATTTCAGAAAAATCTTTTCTTAAAAATGGTTCTCCTCCAGTATAAGTAAACCATAAAACTTCCTTATTTAAGCTATTTAATAATTTCTTTAATTCTTTTCTAGTTAATTCTTTTAATTTTTCATTTTTATTAAGTTGCCATATACCACATGTTTTGCATTTTGAATTGCACTTATAAGTTAAAGAAATTGCTAAACTCAGTGGTAATGTTCTAAACTTAGTTTTCTCGCTGATTTTTAACAATAAAATCTTTTTAAATAACTTAAACATATAAACAATATCAGATAAAAAATAATTTAACTTCATTTTCTGAATTAAATAAAAAAAGTTTTTATTATTTTTATTAATTTTTTAAACACTTCCAAACATCGCACAAAACAAATCCTTTTTTTGTTAAATTTCTTAATCTCTTTAAACTAAATTTTTTATATAAATCATGCGGCTGCGCTATAAAAACAACATCAGCATTTTTCAGAATTTTATTTAAATTTACATTATATTCTTTTATGTAAGGATCATGGCAATAAACTTTTGCTCTTTTTTTCTCTAAAATTTCTTTTAATTTAAAACTCAATGAATTTCTAGCATCATCAATGTTTGCTTTAAATGCCATTCCAAGAATCACTGCTTTTTTATTCTTAAAATCAAAATTGTGTTTTTTCTCTATTTCATTAACAAAATATTCTGGTAAATTTTCATTAACTTCATGAGCAGCCAATATTAACTTTGGCTTTAATTCTTTTGTTACTAAGAAAAAACCATCCTTTTGCAAACAAGGACCTGCTGTAAATCCAGGCATTGGAATGTTTGCTCTCTTGTAACCAAAATTAACTAAATCTCTAACTTCATAAAAATCAACATTATAATAATTAGCTATTTTTAAGAACTCATTAGGAATTGCAAATAAGATATAACGATACATGTTTGAGAAAAGTTTTGCAAGTTCAGCAGACCTTGGGTTTGTTTTTAAATGAATTGGAGCAAAATCAAAAATTTCTTTTGAAAGCTCGAATGCTCTATCATTAAAAACGCCAATTATTTGAGGTATTTCTCTTAATTCTTTAAGAGCTTTTCCTTCTAAAATTCTTTCAGGGCAATACGCTATAGAGAAGTCCTTTCCTTCTTTCCAAGATTTTTTGCTCTCAATAATTTTTTTTATTCTTTCAGTTGTTCCAGGAGAAACAGTGCTTCTCAGTATTAATAATTGCCCTTTTTTTATCAAAGGAATTATTTTTTTAATGCTTTGATTTAATGCTTTAAAATCAGGTTTTTTATTATTTGTTATAGGAGTTCCAACAGTGATTATTATTGCATTACTTTCTTCTATAAATTTATAATTTGTAGTTGGAAAGAAATTTTTGTTAATATGTTTTTTTAAGATTCTTTCGGCACCTTCTTCAATAAAAGGCATTATTCCTTTAGAAATTGTTTTAACATGATTTTTGTTTGTATCAATTCCAAAAACCTTAAAGCCTTTTTCAGAAAGCATTAATGCTAATGGCAAGCCAACTCTTCCTATTCCTATTATTGACATGATTCTCATAGAAAATAAAGATTAAAAAAACAATCTTTAAATATTTATGTTTGGTTCATGTTTAATTACTGTTTAGGTGAAAAAAAAGGAGGTATTTTCCTAAAAAAATAACTGATAATTTTAATTTTAAATCTCTCAAATTTATCCAACGCTTCTGAAAAGTTATTTTTAATCATAAACATAATAAACTAAATTCTAAGTTTATAAATTTTTTGGTATTTGATATAATAAAATAAAAATTGATTAGTTTTGTTAAGATTTTAAAAAAATTTATAAACAAAATTTTAATTCTTTTTAATATGATTTTATTGCTCAATGTAAAAAATGAATTTTTTAACATAAAAGAAAATAATCGAATTTACTTCCAACCCGGTTTGCTGCGATTAGTAAGCACAATAAAGAAACACGGGTTCAAATGTAGATTTTATGACTTTAATATTGTAAACATATCAATTGATAGTTTATTAAGAAAAGAAAAACCAAAATTTGTTCTTATTAGTTTTTATTCAGACAATAGAAACAGCGCAATTGAACTAATAAAAAAAATAAAAAAAAAGAAAAAAAATATTAAAATAATAATAGGCGGCCGTCATGCTACTTTTATGTTTAAACAACTGCTAGAAAATTATCCTATTGATTTTATAGTGCTTGGAGAAGGTGAATCAACAATTGTTGAACTTTTGAAAGAATTAAGTAAATCAAAAAAAGTTGATTATAAAAAAATAAAAAAAATAAAAGGAATTGCTTTTAAACATGGAAATAGAATTTTTTATTCGTATAGAGAGCCAATAAAAAATTTATCTTCTTTGCCTTTTTTAGATTTAGAAGAATTCAAAGAAAATTTTAGGATTGCACATTTTAACTATAAAAGAAGATTGATTGCTTATTTAACTTCTAGAGGTTGCATTTTTAATTGCATCTATTGCAAAACAAAATTTTTTGAAAACAAAAATAATAAATTTGATATTGAATTTGTATTAGAAGAACTAAAAAGAATAAAAAAAGAAATTAATCCGAAAGTAATATGTATAGAAGATGAAACTTTAAATTTGGACCAAAGAATTGAAGAACTTTCTAAAAGATTAATAAATCAAAAAATCAAAATTAAATGGTGGGCACTAACAAGGGTTGACAGAAATGTAAAAATTGAAACATTTAAATTAATGAAAAGTGCTGGTTGTGAAATCGTGTGTTTTGGGGTAGAATCTGGGTCTAATAAAATATTAAAAGAAATAAAAAAAGGAATTACTGTTAAACAAATAATTAAAGCATTTTCAAATGCAAAAAAAGCAGGTCTGTTAACAGAAGCAAATATTATCGTAGGGTTACCTAAAGAAAAATTGAATGATATAATTAGAACAGTAGATCTACTCAAAAAAATTAAACCAGATTACTTATCAGTTCACATAGGAACAATTTTTCCCGGCACTGAACTTTATGATATTGCATTAAAGAAAGGTATAATTAACGAGAATGATTGGTTAAAGGAGAAATCCAATTTTTATTATACTGAAAATTTCAATGAACTGCAACTTCACTTATTAAAAATAAAGATTGAAATGAAACTGCTAAGATTTACAAGAAAACCAGTATTTCAAATGATAGAAAAAATAAAATATTATTTTAATATTAAAAAAATGCCAACTTATATAAAATTATTTATTCGTCATACAATACAATAAAAATTTAAAACATCTTAAGATATATTTTTATCACATATTAAAATGCTTATGATTCACAGATTTATTTTTTCTTATTAATAAAAAATATAATGAGAATAAAAATAAAATAACTAATATAACTACGACAAATAAATTATTAATACCTATCTTTTTTATAAGTTTATTATTTTTTATCAAGTTACTCTTTTTGTATTTTTCATTTAAAAATATTGCTTTTTTATAGTTTATAATATTATTTTTATAAATATTATTATTCTCACCATCAAGCCATATGCCTATATAAAAATTTTGTATTGTATTATTATCAACTACGCCATCATTTCCAACAAAAATGCCTGTGGAATTTTCAGAAATATTTTCCTTGCATAGATTATGCATGTAATTATTATTTATGCGTGCTTTATTAGTAGTTTGAATTGCGTTATAATAATTACAGTTCTCTGTTATTAATTTATTTTGTCTTATATCGACATTTGAAATCTCTTCTGAATACAAGAATATTCCTGCTAATTCAGAATTTATGCTATTTGAATAAATTATTAGTTCTCTCAATTTTGTTTTAGTAAATCCTATTGCACCTTGGACATTATAAAATTCATTATTTTGAATCAAAACTTTACCATTTTCATTAGAAAGATTTATTGCTCTGATTCCAAAAGGAACATTTGTTATCTTACAATTTTTTACGACAAGATTATTAACATTAGTAATGTTTATGATAGCGATCCCATTCCATTCCCCATTATAAAATGTTCCAGGTCCTATAAGAACTGCTCCATTGCAATCTAAGCTCGCATTCTCTTCTAAAAATATGCTTTCATTTAGAATATAAGTGTCATTGCAAAAAACTGTATTATTTTTTATGTGCATACCAGAAAATGGCGCTATGCACTCTGATACTGCTATTCTATTAAAAATAAGAATAACTATTAAAATCAGAATAAATTTAGCATAAATATTAACTTTTAAAATTTTCATAAACTTCATCATATTTTAATAAATTTCATGTAATATTTTAATTTTTTTATTTTTTAACCCAAAACAACCCCAACATTCCATTTCTTTAATATTTCTTCCTTTTCTTTATTTGTTGTGTTTTCTGCATAATACTTTATGTTATCGATTATTCTCTCATCTTGTCCATAACCTGCTCCTAATTGAGCTGGAAGTATTGCTTGAGCTCTTTGCCTTGCAACAGGATAAATTGCAGGAGTGTTGTAAATAGGAGTCATTACTACTATGCTGTTTTCAGGGTATTTTTGTTTTATTGCGTTCAATTTTTCATACATTTCTTTATTTAAAACTTTCCATTCATAAGTTTCTTGATTTTCAACCTTGCTGTATCTTGAAGTTAATATTAAAAATATGATTAAAACTGCTAAAAGAAGGTTTAAAATGTTGCTTGTTTTTTTAGAGATTTTAGAAATTATTGTTAGGAATTCTTTTATTCCTATTGCTGCTAATGGAGTTAAAAACAATACTGAGTAGTGGAGTGCTCTTTGATAAGGAACTATTATTGTAAAATCAAACATGTTGAATAAGAAGATTAAGAATAATGAAAGCAAAGTTAGAATTATTAGTATTCTAAACTTTTCTTTTTCTATGTTTTTTATTATTCCAAAAATCGCAAACATTGTTGTTATAATCCCAAATAATAGAGCAATGGAATACTTTGTTTCAAAACCACTCCAACCAATCTTGAATATAAATAACCTTTCCAACAAGTTTTTCTTATATAGCAATATAAGTCCTAATATTACAATCAGTATTCCAAGATAGGCAATCCTTTTTAACAATAAATAATATTTGTCCTTCTCATTTTGTTTCATAATTAAAAGTTCAATAAGAAATCCATAACCAAGTATTATTCCAGAAGGAGGATATATTAAAATAGTTAATAAAAATAAAATAGCAAAAAAAACAAGGTTTCTAAGATTTTTCTTTTCTAATAATTTTATGAAAAATAGAATGCTCAAGTAAATTAATGGAAAGGACATTGTTAGAGGAGTAAAATACTTCAATCCTAAAAAGCTTACAGTGCTCTTCCAACTTAACATTATTATTAATGAGAATATTGCTGAAATTCTGTTGCTTATTTTAAGCATCAAGTAGTAAAGCGTTAAACCTGTTATAACTGAAAATATTGCTGGCAAGTATGAATAGAACAAAACTTCATTTAATTTAAAAATTTTAAAGAATGCTGCCCAAAACAGATGAAAAAATAATTCTAAGTCCGTATGCGGCTCATCAAAATAAGGATTGTAGTTTATTTTTCCTTTTTCTGCTGCTACTATTTGTGCTAAGTGCTGCCATTCATCAACATGTATTGGATAAGGATTTTTAAAATGAGGAGAATAAGTTTTTAAGAACAAAACTACAAAAATCAAAAACAATAAAAATTTATAAATAATTTTAAGTTTTATATCAAACCTACTAAATTTAATTGTTCTCTTTTTTGTTTTATACATCAACGACATGTCTCACCGCTTTTAAAATTGCATTATCAAAATTTTTCTCTTTGAAAATAAATATGAACACCAGCATTATAAGAATAATTTTATTTTTAAAACTTAAGGAACTTTTATAAAAACTTATAAATCTATTTTGAATAGGATTTTTATAAAAAGAATACGGTCTCAGAATATTTTTTACCTTGTAAAATAAATTTTTAATTTCTTTAAAATGCACATCATTATAATTATAATCATATTCTGCTTCATCATTGTTTTTGTCTTCTTTTTCATTTATTAGATAATTTTTATCATGAAAATAATCAAATAAATCTGTTCCCTTCCATATCCTCAGAGGATTTAATATAATATTTAGATTAATGTTTAAATTTTTATTTGACAATCTATTTTTAAGAAATGCTGAAAAATCTTGTGCATTTTTTAGTATAAAATTGCTGTTTTCAAAAGGATGCCCTGAATTAATAATATATGCAAATCTTAGCTTAATTTTTTTGCTTTTATCAGAAGATATTTTTTTAATAGTTTTAAAGAAAGCAAATAAATCTTTTTGCGATACGCTTTGATTAAAAAAATTTCTTATTTCAGGATTAAAATTTTGAATTCCAAAAAAAAAATATCTAAAATTAGACTCGTACATTTTTAAAAACAGGTTATATGAAAAATCTATTATTCTAAGACTACACGCAAAAGTTAAATTTATTTTATTTTTCTTTATTAAATTTCTAAAATTGTTTATAAAAATATTGCTTGGAATAAAATCTTCATCAGTTAAGATTACATGATAATTTTTATTTCTTTTCAGTTTTCTTAAAATAAATTTTAATTCCTCTACAATATTTTCTGGTTCTCTGAAGCGAAGTCTTCTTTTATAAAAAACTTTAACTGCGCAAAAACTACAGTTGTGAGGGCAACCTCTTGAGAAACTAACATACAATACGGGGTCCTTGATCAAAAATCTTGCTGGAAACGGTAATTTGTTTAAATTAACAAAATCTCTATACCCATTAAATACAACTTTTCCATGCTTAGAATATGCTACTCCTTTAACTTTTTCTATTGGAATTTTACCTTCTAATGATTTTATTAATTCTTTTACTGTTTCTTCACCTTCTCCAAGTACAACATAATCAAAATATTTTGAGTATTTTTCAAGCAAAACATCATAATTAAAAGTTGGATAATATCCTCCTATAATAACGATTATTTTAGAATTATAAGATTTTGCTTTTTTTGCAAAATCAATCATTAAT
>JBNAUL010000001.1:364828-398322 GCA_049700835.1 Candidatus Woesearchaeota archaeon | reverse complement strand
AATCATTAATATTTCAGGATTGGTTTTTTTTAATAGACTTGTAAATTTTCTTTTAAAAACATTTTTTACAATCGGATAATGTCCTTCTTTTAAAAGCACAGAAGAAATATACAATGGACCTAAATTTATTATTCTGTAAGGACTTAGAACTGCATAATCCAAATAAATCATGGGATTAACAAATAGTACTCTCATGAAATAACAAAAATTAAGTATAAATAAAAACTTTTCTAAAATTCAAAAGATTTTTATTATTCAAATTTTTATCACGAATTAATGAAACTTGCTGTAAGCATTGGAATTCCTGCTTATAATGAAGAAAAGAATATTCTCAATATTTTAAACGCGTTGCTTAAACAAAAGTTAAAGAATGTTTTTATTAAAGAAATTATCGTTGTTTCTGATGGAAGCACTGATAGCACTTGCGATTTAGTCAAAGAGTTTATAAAAAAACACAAAACAAGAAAGATAAAGTTAATTCATTACAAAGAAAGAAAAGGCAAATGGTTCGCAATCAATGTTTTTTTAAAAAATTCAAGATTTAAGCATTTGGTTCTTAGCAGTGCAGATGTTATTCCTAAAGAGAATATGATTGAAGAACTTTGCAAACCATTATTTAACAAAGAAATTGGAATAGTAGCATCTCATCCTATTCCTACTAATAAAAGCAACACTTATTTGGGTTTTGCAGTTAATTTTTTATGGAAACTGCATCATGAAATTTCTAAAATAAACCCCAAATTCGGGGAAACAATAGCTTTCAAAAAACTATTTAATAAGATAAATAAAATAGAAGTCGACGAAGAATTCATTGCTTACTTAATACAATTAAAAGGACTAAAGGGTTTTTACGCTGAAAATGCAATTGTTTACAATCATGGACCTGAAAGAATAAGCGATTATTTGAACCAGAGAAGAAGAATATTTTGTGGGCATTTAAAATTAATGAAAAAATATAAATATAAGGTTCCAACTTTAAATAATGTTAGGCTAATAAAAATAGTTTTAAGAAAAATTAATTTAAAAAATTTTAATAAAATAATTTTCACGATTTTAATAGAAGCATTATCAAGATTTTTAGGTGGTATAGATTATATAATAAATAAAGAACATTATAAGTGGGAGATAGCGAAAACAACAAAGCAAGTTTAAAAGAAAAATTTAATAAAAATACAATTAAACAAAAACAAAAAAGAGGTGTGCTAATGCCGCAGATTGATAGGAAAATAAAGCCAAGGGTTGCAATTGTCGCTTTTCCAAGTTTTGGTTTAGTTGGAAATATTGCTTTGGAATTCTTGAAGGAGCACTTGAAAACAGAGAAGATCGGTAGATTATTCATGGACGAGATGGTTCCGTTAATTGTAGTTCACAACAATCATTTTGTAGAGCCGATAAGTTTCTATTACAATGAAAAGTACAAGATTCTGCTTATTGAAGGAATTAACAAAATCACTGGTTTGGAGAATAGAGTTTCTTCTCGGCTTGTGGATTTTATGAATAAGGCAAATGTAAAGGAGGTCATTACTCTTGATGGAGTTCCTGGAGTTGGAAGCGGAGTTTATTATTATTCAAAACATAAGATAGAAGTTTTTGAGAAGAGCAACATCAAGTTGCTTGATAATGGAATAATTTTTGGAATTACTGCTTCTCTGCTCTTAAAAATGAAGAATGTTGTTTCCCTGTTTGCAGAAGCCAATTCTGAGTTGCCTGACAGCAATGCTGCTGCAAGGATAGTGAAAGCATTGGACAATTATTTAGGATTAAAGATTGATTATGAGCCCTTGTTTGAGCAGGCAAAGAATTTTGAGAGAAAGATAAAGGATATCTTGAACAAGAGCGAAGAATTCAAAGCCAAGAGTGTTCATGACAAAAGCCTGAATTATTTGGGTTGAAAATTAGAAAACTTTTTAAACACTTGTTTTTCCCTATGTCTAATCATGAAAATTCCAAAATCAGTTAAAAGGTATTGCCCTTACTGCAAAAAACATACTGAGCACAAGGTTATTCAAGTAAAGAAAGGTAAGGCTAGGTCTTTAAGTTATGGTTCTAAGGTTAGGGCTAAGAGGCGCGGGAGAGCTAGAGGAATGGGTAGTTTGGGAAGGTATTCTAAACCTGCTGTAACTCAATGGAAGATGGCTGGAAAGAAGCACACTAAGAAAACTGATTTAAGGTATCAATGCACTGTCTGTAAGAAAATGCACACTCAAAGCAAGGGCATAAGGGCTAAGAAGGTTGAATTTGTTTGATTTAATATTATTAATAACATTCTTAATTGCAAATTAATGCAAATCGCGATTTATCAATTGATAAGAATTTCTTATTTTAAATGCAAAAATATTTAATTTTCATACTCGTTATTTTCTGTTTTTTCTGCTGCGCTTTTTTTGTTGTCTTCTGCGTTTATTAATTCAACCCTCTCCTTTTCTAAGAGCACATTTGCTATGCTCTTTGGCAAGGTTGTTATTTCTTCTTCTGAGAAAGGGCCGTAAATCCTTCCGTCCAAACCAACGAATTTTGGTATTGAAGCCAAAAATCTTACAATCACTTGTTTGTCAGGGCTTTCTGCTTTAGCTTCCTCTTTTTCCTCTTTTAACTCCTTTTTCTCAAAACTCTGCCCGCTGAATGCTATCTTAAAAATCAACTCCCTATTTTCCATGAGCAAACTTACCAACTTGTTGAAGAATTCCTTTTCTTCTTCAAGCATGTTTGTTGTGTCTATGATTTCTGATTTTGTCATTGCCTTTATTATAGCCTTGTCAATAATCTTTTTTTCCCTGCAGTCATATATTCTCTTTAAAATGTTTTGTGCATTGCTTATTTGGTGTCTTATCTGCTCTGCCTCCCTTTCAGATATTGAACTTAATTTTGACAATGCCTCTTTCTTGTCTTTTAAATATGCATAAAAATCATGATAAAAATTTGAATCTATTTTTTGAAGTTCTTTCCTTTCTTTTTCCCTTCTCAGCACTTCAAATAGCAACTCGTAGGTAATTTTAAGTTCATTCTCCCCCATAAGGATAAACTAAGAATACCCTATATTTAAGTTTTTTTATTGGTTTAAACTATTTTTGTTTAAATCATTTAATTCATTCTTTAATGCGGCTGCCGGGATTCGAACCCGGACACCAACCTTGGGAGGGTTGTGTCATGACCATTAGACTACAGCCGCAAAAGATTTTAGCCAAAAGGTGTGAATTTTTTTGTTCTTATTTTTATAAAACAATTAAATTTAAATATTACTATTTAAAACTTATTTTTTATGATAAAATTTAATTTAAAGGAAATCAATAAAAAGGATGATGAAAAAGAATACGATTTGATAATTCTTGGCGCAGGGCCTGCTGGTTTGAGCGCTGGAATTTATGCTGCAAGATACAAATTAAAAACATTGGTTATTGGAGAATCAATTGGAGGTTATGCTTCTGATGCTTATGAAGTTGAGAACTATCCTGGTTTTAGAAGGATTAGCGGTTTTGAATTGATGGAAAAATTCAGGCAACACGCAGAGGACTTAGGGGTAAAAATAAAACAGGGCTCTGTTGTTGATATTAGGAAGGGTTACACACTATTCAATGTTAGAGACTCTGACAACAATATTTACAAAGCAAAGGCACTTATCTTTGCTATGGGAACAAAGCGCAGAAATTTGAATATTCCAAAAGAGAATGATTTCATCGGTAAGGGAATAAGTTATTGCGCTACTTGTGATGCTCCATTTTATAAGGACAAGGTTGTTGGGGTTGTTGGCGGAGCTAATGCTGCTGTTAGGAGCGCATTATTGTTGGCTGAGCATGCCTCAAAAGTTTACATCATTTATAGAAAGGATAGATTAAGGGCAGAACCTGTTTTGATTGATGCTGTGCTTTCAAATCCAAAGATAGAAGTAATTTATAACTCAAGCGTTGTTGAGCTTTTAGGCAAAGAAAGTTTGGAAGGAGTAAAACTTGACACTAGCAAAGAATTAAAGCTTGAAGGGCTTTTTGTAGAAATTGGTGGAATGCCTTCTGTTGATTTGGCTAAGATTTTAGGGGTTAAAATTGATAATGAAGGTTACATTGTTGTTAATCCTGACCAAAGCACAAATGTTGAGGGAATTTTTGCTGCAGGAGATATAACTACTAATTCTAATAAGTTCCAGCAGATAATAACTGCTGCTGCGGAAGGTGCTGTTGCTGCTAATGCTGTTTACGAATTTTTAAAAAAACAGCAAGTTTGAATAACAAAAATTAAACATTTAATTAAGAATTATTAAAAACATATCAATATTAATTTTTGCATTAATCTAAATTTTATAATAGTATTTTCATTTCATGTTTTTTATCAATTCAGGAAGTTCCTTCACAGTTCTTATTTTTAGCGGATATTCTCTTCTATCTTTGAAATCAACAAGAACTGTTTTCATTCCAAGAGATGAAGGAGTTTTCATATCAGAATCTATGCTGTCTCCTACCATTACGCATTCTTCTGGTTTAACATTGAAATCCTTCATTAAAAGTTTAAAAGATTCAGGGTTAACCTTAAGGAATTTGGTCTGATAGGATAGGTATATCTTGTCAAAGTATTTTTCAAGGGAATACTTTTCTATTAAACTGTTTATTGATTTGTCTGCATTGACTATAAGCGCTGTCTTGTATTTTTCTTTTAAGGACTGCACTGTTTCGAGTGCATTGCTGTACGGTTTTGCCATAAGCCAGTTTTTATTCCAAATTCCAACAAGTTTATTAAGTATGTAAGGATTTTCCCTTATGTTAAATTCCTTGCAAACTAACCTAAACCCTTCGTACAAATCATTGTAGTTGTTAAGCATGAATGTCTTTTCAAACCTTATGACATATTCCTCAAATGGAATTTCAATTCTCAAGATATTCTTAACCTGCTTTATCGGAGAATAAACTCCGTTTTCTACTATTGTTCCCCACAAATCAAAAATCAGAAGTTTTATCATAAAATCACCTTTTATTTTTTTCTGTTTAAAGTTTTATAAACTCAACAGCATCTTTTTCAAGGTTAAGTATTGCAAAGCTGTTTTCGTGAGTGCTGTACATGCATCCTGGATTTATTATTCTTGTCTTTCCGACTTTCTCGTTCCTTTTTTTATGAGTGTGCCCTGTAATAATGTAATCAAAGTCCTGCGATTTTATTAAAGAGTCAAGAATAAAAGGATAATGCCCGTGAAATACTGCAAAACTTTTGTTCTCAACATTTACAACCCCTCCAAATCCTAAGAAAACCCCATTCATCAAATTTAATCTATTTTTTATCAACAAAACATCACCATCAACATTTCCAAGCGCAAAGATTAATTTAAAGTCCTTCAACTCGTTCAATGTTATTGGGGCGCAGAGATCTCCTGCATGAATTATTGTACTTATTTTTCTCTTTTTCATCTCTGAAACTGCTCTTCTCAAAACGCTTATGTTGTCATGAGTGTCAGATATTATTCCAATCAGCATTTTTTTACCCCCTTGAAAACAGCAAAACAAATCATTTTTTAAACCTTTTTATTTACATTCATTTTTGCAGTTGTTCTTAAGCGCTTTTAGATTAGTTTAGATTAGTATTTTATTAAAGAAATTACATTTTCCCCTTTTAGTTTTTTTCTTCCTTTGAGAGGTTTCAACTCTATCAAAAACAAAACCCCTATTATTTTTCCACCAAGTTTTTTAACTAATTTAACAGCAGCGCTTGCTGTCCCACCTGTTGCAAGGACATCATCTACTATTATTGCCTTTGAGCCCTTCTTAATTGAGTCCTCATGAATTTCAAACGCATCAATGCTGTATTCTGTTTTAAAGGTCTGCTTTATTGTTTTGTAAGGAAGTTTTCCAGGTTTTCTTAATGGAATAAAACCTGCTTTTAACTTGTAAGCCAATGCTGCTCCTAAAATAAAACCCCTTGCCTCTGCACTCACAACATAATCTATCTTTTGGTTTTTAAACTTCTCTGCCAATTTGTTTATAACATAGTTGAATGCTCTTGGATTTTTAAGCAAAGGAGTTATGTCCCTGAAAACAATACCTTTTTTTGGAAAATCAGGAATGCTTCTTATGTAACTTTTCAAGTTTATAGGTTTTATTCTTATCACCTCGCGCTTCAACATGATTTAAAACAAAAATAAAAAATCAAAAAATTAAAACGATTCTCAAAACAATTCAATTCACAAAAACATAATATCTGCTGCTTTCTTGCACAAACACTTTCCCTTGTAATCAATTTTTGGTATAATTTGTTTCAACAGGTTTCTAACGCTTTCAACATTCTGGTTCATTATTCTTGAAACTTCATCTTGTGTTACATAGTGTTCTTTCCACACATCATAATCAGTTACCATTGAAATGTTTGCATAGCACATTCCCAATTCTCTTGCCAGTATTACTTCAGGCACCATTGTCATGTTTATCGTATCAAAACCAAGTTTTCTGAACATTTCTGATTCTGCTATTGTTGAAAATCTTGGGCCTTCAATAACAACGCAAGTTCCTTTCTCATGAAAATTATATCCCAATGATTTTGCTGTTTTTATCATCATGCTTCTGATTTCCTCACAGAACGGTTTTGGTATTGAAATGTGAGCTACTTTCTGCCCTTCGTAGAAAGTATTTTTCCTAAATTTTGTGAAATCAACAAACTGGTCTGTAAAAACAAAATCTCCTGGTTTTATCTCCTCTTTCAATGAGCCAACTGCTGTTATGCTTATTATTCTTTCAACTCCAAGTTCTTTCAAGGCATATATGTTTGCTCTATAATTTACTTTTGTAGGATTTATTGTGTGCTTTAAGGAATGCCTTGGAATAAAAGCGATTTTCTTACTCATAAAATTGCCTATGGTTATCAAGTCAGAAGGGCTTCCATAAGGAGTGCTAACCTTTATTGCTTCAGAATTTTTTAACAATGAAGCATCATAAACTCCTGTTCCTCCTATTATTCCAATCCTTTTTGCAGAACTATTCATTGGTTTAGCCATTTAACCACCCCAAAACACTACTATAATTAAATTACACTTTTAAATATTTCTCTACTCTTAAAATAGTTTTAAAAAGGATAATTTAGAGTATAGAAAAATATTTTAAGCATTTTGTTTTATTAAAAATATGCGTCTTCAAGCAAGAGGCAAAGCAAACAATTATCAATCCAAAAGCGAGGAAAACCAAACAAACGATTGCAAACTCATTCTTTATGCTGTTCCTACGCTTTCAGAGATAAGGTGTTCCAAAGGCAGTAATTTTTGTGAAGAGAAGAGCATTGATGATTGCGTTGATTCAATCATAAAAAGGATTAATTGCTACAAGGAAAAATTATATTCTAATTTTTATGACGACAGGGTCTTTACAGGAATAATTTATTATATGAACGGGATTGAAGGCAATGGTTTCATAAGGGAAAACAGCTTGGACTTTCTCTTGAGAATAAAGAGCGTTGATAAGAAAGTTCTGACTGATAAGTTTTTTAACATAGACCATGACAGGAGTTACATGTTAAGAGTTGGAATGTCAAACTTTGCCAAAAATGTTTTGAAAGATGTAAAAAACGCGATAATAAAGAACTCAGGTTCTCTTGAGGAGCAAGAAAATTTTGTTTATAATATGTTGGTGAATCCTGAATTCTCTCAAGAGTTTCTTAACAAGTTCAAGAACAATTCCTATTTAAACGAAAGCTCGTTTTTTAGGAAGTTTAAGAATGAATGCTGCAGATTCTATGATTCTGTTTACCTGAAGCAGGAATATATTAGAAGTTTAATGATGTTTGTAATTATTTCAGAGACTTTTGAAAATAAAAATCGTGATTTTGAACAGGATAGCAAAATAACATTCATTGTACCTAAAAACAAGGATTTTGAAAATGAGTTTTTCGGCGCAGTTTTAAAAATAAGTCAAAAAGAATTAAATACGATGGAAAATGAGAATTGTTTAAAACCGAATTTGGAAGTCCGGTGTTTGAAAAACCCTTCGCACTCTACTAAAAGAAAGGAACTCTTTTATGTGTTAAGGTGATTTTTTGATAGAACTCTTGAAAAGGGAAATTGATGAATTTGGAGATTTAGAAAGCAGAATAAAAAAAGATTATGAAGCGAGCGGTTTCATTGCTGTCTTTGAAATTACAAACGGGCATAACGGGCGTGGAAATTCAAACCTCATTTGCAAGAAGCAACAGCTTGAAAACAATGAATATTTCATTACAAAGAAGTTAAGAATAGAAAGAAAGAATTTCTATAACGCAGCGCTCTTTGTCGCAACAAATCCAAAAACGATTGAAGGTTTTTCTAAACTTTTGAATTCTAAAAAGGAAAAGAAAGTTCTCTTTGTTAAGGAATATCATCCTGAGTTGCTGTACAAAACTATAGAGAAGGCAAAATATGACCTAACCCTTGACAGCAACAGAAAAGAATTCTTTTCTTTTCTCTATTCAAGCGCCGGAAAGAACGATTTTGAAAAAACAACAGAGTATTTCAACAAAAACAATTTCGTAGAATTGGAAAGTTTGATAAAAAAGTATGAAGAAAAGCATGGTTTGTGGGGTTCAGGCAAACATTTAGATAAATCGTTGGAAAGTTATCCTGGCAAGAGCGGTTTTATAAGGGGGGCTCTTGCTGAGAATTATTCTTACGAAATCTTTGATTATGCATTCAAGGAGAACAGCATAGAAGAGTACTCAATGTTTAAGAGAGTTAAAAGCACAATGCTGTGCAGAAAGAACAAAAACTTTTCTTTATCAAAGGAACAGACAAGAATTGAAATTGATTTGATAATAATCTCAGAAAAGAAATATTTCGCAAAGGCTTTGGATTATCTAATTGAAAGGAAATTGATTTTCAAGAAGTGTGGGTAAGAACTTCACTCGGATTGTGCTTTCGCATGGATTTTTAACTTCTCCACCTTTGCCTTCTCAGAGATTATTGCGGAATTTCCAGAAGGGTCTTCTATGATTATCTTTATGCTCTCGCTCCCCCACAAAACCCTGTTGAGCTTTTTTATTAGCTTGTAGTATTCCTTTTTTTTGTCATTATCCTCTTCAATGTCTTTTTGGGCTTCAAACATGTGCTTTACTCTCTTTATCACGCCTTCAATATTGGTTACATAACCATTTGACGCAGGGCCAGGAGTGATTTCAACTATCCTAGGAATTTTCAGCGTAGCGTTGCTTGACTTCACAACTCTTATCTTCAAATCATTCTCACCAGAAACATCTATGCTGTACCTGACAGGAGGTTTTTGTTCTGCAGATTCAACATCTGATTTGTGAAATTTGCAGTTTGAACAATTCATGCTGAACAAGTATGTTAAACCAAAGTAAGGAATCTCTGTTTCTGATTCTGTAAGCGTCAGTGTTTTCTCGTGGCATATTGGACAAACCTGGTTTTTAAGTTCAGAAATATTTTGTGAGAACCCATTCTCATGATTGTCATTTTTTGTTTCCTTGCTTTCTTTTGAAACACTCTCTTTTTTTTGTTTCATAGTTTAAAAAAAAGAATTTTGTATTTAAAAATATTTATGAAGTTCAATCTATTATTTGCAAAATAACAAAAAGATTTTAAATAAGAAAAAGATTTTTAAATAATAAAGAGATTTTATTGTATATATAAATAAAAGCAAAAAAAAGGTGTTATGACAACCTATGATTTTTCAAGAGCAGGACTATTTGAAGTTCTCCGCTATAGAGGAATTTTTGATTTAAAAGGGCTTTACAAGTTCATGGTAGAGTATCTTGAAAAGAAGGGCTTTGAATTTAATGAGAAAGTTATGAAGTACAAGACAGCTGAAATTGAGTTTGAATGGGAAGCTAAGAGAAAGGCAGATGCTTATGTAAGGCACATAATAACTGTTGTTATGCATCTATATGGAGATGGTCCTGGAGAGAGTCCTATTGATGAGGTTGAAGTCATCAAGGACGGCGAGAAAAAGAAGATGATAAAGGCGAGAATGATCCTAACATTTTCTGGAAGAGTAGAAACAGGTTATCCTGATGATTTTGGAGAATCAAGATGGAACAAAAGCCCTTTCCTAATTAAACTCCAAAGCGTTTTTGAGAAATCAGTAATAAAACAAGAACTTGATTTCAAGCACATGGATCCTCTATACTATGAAATTTTAAGGTTTTTTGATGCTGTCAAAAGATATCTTGAGATGGAAGGAACAGGAACATTTTATTAAAATAAAAATAGCAACAGATGCTCAAAAAAAACCATAAATAAAAAACTAAATCATAAGAGCAAGGTAAAAGCAAAATGGCAGAAAAATACCTTGTATTGGAACAGTTAAAGATTGAATACAATGGAATTTTCAGCGTTGAAGAGCTCTACCAAATTATTGACAAGTATTTCAGGGAGAAGGGCTATGACAAGAGAGAGCTTAGGCATCACGAGCATGTTACAGAAAACGGCAAGTATGTTGAGATTGAGCTTATGCCTTGGAAAAAAGTAACTGATTATGTCAAGAACGAAATCAGGATTTACATAACCATATACAACCTTAAAGATGTTGTTATAGAACAAAAAGGCAAAAAAATTCACATGCAGAGAGGAGAATTGAACATAGTTCTCGATGCTTTCCTGAATACAGATTACGAAAACAGATGGGAAACTACTCCTTTCTACTATTTCTTAAGAGTTGTTTTTGACAAGTATATCTATAAAGGATACATAGACGGGTTTGAAGAAAAACTAAAGGAGGATTCCCAAGGACTGATAAGCACCATAAAATCTTATTTGAACCTTTACAAGTACAGGTTTGAATGAGTTAAGCATAAAAACATATTAAAGTATATAAAAATAAAAAACAGGAGATTAATTTTGATTCAATGCGCTCTTTCCCTTCTAAGAAAATCTCCGATGTCAAAAATGTTTTTTACAATTCTCTTGTTTTTAAAAAATCCTTGTCTTCCTATGCCCAAACACTCTTTGTTTTTGTTCAAAATCAAAAATGAATTTCCAAAAATCCTGTTTTCTTTTGCAATTCCTTTAGAGAATAAATCTCTTTTGCATATGAACAACCATTCTGATTTTTCATTGACAATAAGATGATTTATTTTGAAATCAGATTTTTTAAGTAGGAACTCTAAAAATTCTCTTGCTGGAATAAAATCCTTTCTTATTTTTCCAACCCTTATTTCTCCAATCTTTAATCCAAAACTTAGCATCTCGTCTCCAATATTTTTTAAAATCAATTCCAAATTCTTGCTTGATGCTAAAAAAATCTCTTCGCGTTTTGAATCTTTTTCAATAACTATAATCCTATTCTCTGCTGAATTTTCTTTCAAGATTTCTCTGATTAATTTATTATATTCTTTTATTCCTAAATCCTTAAGCAGATTCAACATTGGTTTTAAATCTCTTTCTAAATCATCAATTTTCAGCACTCTTATCATATTAACTTCCTTTTTTTAGTTTTGCAATGAAAAAGCCCTGAGTTCCTGTTACATAGGGCCAAAACCTTCGCGCCAATTTTATTTTATCATCAAAAACCTTTTTTCCAAAGGATGTTATGCCATTATCTCCAATCTTCTTTTCTATTGGCAAAATTTTGAAACCTGTTTTAAGAGCATGATCAACGACTTCTTCATCTTCTTCTGGCTCCAAAGAACATGTTGAATAAACCAAAATTCCGTTTTCCTTAAGCAAATCGTATGCTTTCCTTACAAGTTTTTTTTGATATTCTGAATTTTTTAGGATTCCTTTTAAGTCCCTCTTTTCAAACCATCTGTCTTCATCGGCATAGTTGCCTGAACATGGAGCATCCAAAAGTATCTTATCAAAAAGAACTTTTGATTTGAAGTCCAAAATGTTCTTGTTTATTATGCAGATATTTTTGCATCCCATTCTTTCAATGTTGTTTTCAAGAGCAATTGCCCTCTTTGAATTCTTTTCAACAGCAATTATAAGCCCCTCGTTGCCCATGATTTCAGACAGTTGCGTTGTTTTTGAGCCAGGAGCAGCAGCCATGTCCAAAACCAAATCCTGCTTTTTAGGATTTAAAACTTCTGCAGGAACCATTGAAGCTGCTTCTTGCAAATAATAATAACCTAAAAGATATTCTGTTGTTACCCCAAGAGAAAAACTGCTCTTGTAATAGAAGCCGTTATTTACAAATTTTATCCTCTCAAGTTTAACCCCTTTGTTTGCTAATCTCTGTTCAAGTTCCTCAATTCCAATCTTTAATGCGTTTGCTCTAAAAGAATTTTTTAGTGTTATCTCAACAAATTTCCCTCCAATCTCTTCATATCTCTTTATAAAAAATTCCCTGTTCATGAGCAGAAAGAGTTTTTTAATATTTATAATGCTTGCGTTAGAACAAACAAAAAAGCCTCCGGGGGGAGTCGCACCCCCGACCTGCTGATTACAAGTCAGCCGCTATAACTACTAAGCTACGGAGGCGATGAAAGCAATAAGGTAATAAGACAATAAGGCAATCAAAGTAGCGATGCAAAATATAAATTAACTGCAAACTCTAAATTAGAGTTTGTTTGATTTTTAGAAAAACAAGCTATTTATAAAATTTTTGTTTATTTTGATTAAACGAATGCTAAAAATAATATTCCAATCAAGCGTCATAATTAAGCCAAACTAAGCACTAAGCATAACCATAACCTCTAAGAGGATGATAACTCTCCTTTTCCTTTACGAATTGAGGAGCCATATAGTATGTTTTTATAAATGCGTGTAATTCCCTCATATCCCTTTCAAGAACTCTCTTGTAAGCTTCCAAGTCCTTTTTCATAACTCTCTTTAGCATTATTTCTATAAATGGCTTTATGATTGGGGTTTTTTCCCACTGATTTTTATAATCAACTTCAATCCTTGCATTTATGAAAAATGTGAACTCTCCATTTTGTGCCTTGTATTTCTTTCCCTGCCAAACAACTTGAACATCCTCTACTGCTAACCCAAGCATGTCAAAACTAAGCGCAAACCTTATCTGAGAATTTATATTCTTGAAAGCCCTCCACCAAATCCAATAATTATGACCGTATTGTGACTCATCAACATAGTACAATGTCTCTAAGTAGCTCTCCCCTCCATAAGGATCTTTATAGTCGTGCTCCATGAACCAGTCCTTTAGAGTTTCATATAAAGGTTTTATAGGGGCAACATGCTTGTAACGGAATTCAACCTGATCTAGTTTGATTGTATAAACCATTATAATGATTAATTTAAAGATTGATATATAAAGTTTTTGAATGAATGCTTGCTATTTTTGCATTTTGTTTTATTTCTTGCATAGCGTCTTGCGGTTCTTATTGTGGTTCTTATTGTTTTTTCTGAATGGTTTTTCTTGGCACAACAAATCAACAAAGGAGTGCCCAAGATTTCGCTCTAAAAAATCAGAGTTAATGTTAAATGCATTAGTGTTTATGGAATAATCAAAATAAAATATGTTTCTTTCATCTCTTACTATTTCTGTATTGAATGTTTCTTTGAATGTTTTTAACAGTGCGTTTAAGAATTCCTCTTTAATAGAAAGCTCTTCAAGCCCTTCCATTATCCCAAGTTCTTTTATTTCGCTCCTCTTTAAAGAATAATTATTTCTCAACTCTTCTGGGCTTATATCCAATTTGTTTCCTTTTAAATCATAAACTTCATTGCCTGCCAAAATTATTTTGTTCCCGTTCTTTGAGTAAAGCTCTCTCAATTTCAGAATTTTTGAGATTGTATCAACATTTGGCTTTTTAACATTGACATATGCATCCAGTTCTATAACATAATCTTTTTCATAAAAGAAATGCCTTTGCAATGGAATCTCTTCTTTTTTCAGGCAGGAGCCATTGTTTTTTGAGTATTTTATATAGTAGTCACCATTGACCGTGAATTCCAATTTTTCAGAATTTTTTCCTTTTTGCGTTTCATTAAGGTTCTTTGTTAAAGCTAAAAGAAATAATTTGCAGTAGTCTGTTGGCGAAGCGTGGTTGTTTATTGACTTTCTAAAAAACAAAGAATAACTTAGAACAGAATCCTCATCCAAAACTAGTGCTCCTCCTTCAGTTTCCCTTCTCAAAATTTCATAATTATTTTCCAAACAATAATCAAGATTAATGTCTTCTATGCTCTGATTTGTGCCCAAGATTACTCCTTTACTGTTTTTATAAATCCTTGCTACAAAACTGCACGCATTCCCTTCAATCATTTTCCTGAAATATTCGTTCACTGCCACATTTTCAGATGGTTTCCTTGCAGCTTCGTCGTAAAAAACCTTGAATTCTAACTCAGAGTTCATTTTGCAGTCACGCATTGTTTTTTATGATTACATTGTTTTATGATTATTTTGGACTTTTTAAAATAATAATTTTAAAAAATTATGCTTAAGTGGTTAAAGCAGGTTGCTTATAAAGTTTTTGTTTTTGGTTTTTATAAAACAAAGAAGAGAAGAAAAGCAAGGATTAAAAAATTCTGCAAGGTTTATTTGCTGCAACAATTCCTTACAATAACATTTTAGTTTTATATTTTTTATATTTTTATTAGGCAACTGTTTTTTCCAAACAGAAGTGCAACCTTAGAGCTTTTTTCATTAGAGGCTAATTGCATGCAACCTTGCATGCAAAATACCACTTCCATTTTGCTTGGCATTCTTTTTAAATTCTTTTGAAAGCATAGTTCAATAATCATTTCCAATTGTGTAGGGAAGTAGGTTTATTGCAGATACCATGAATTTCACAAGAGTATTAAAAATTGTATTTTTATTTGCATATGTTCAAAAAAACAAAAATCTTTTTATAAAACAGATGCATTTCCAAAATCATGAGTTCAATGAGTTCAATAAGTTCAGCTGATAACTGCATTTTTTGCAAGATTGCAAGGAATGAAACAAACAGTTATAAGGTTTATGAAAATGAGAAGGTTCTTGCTTTTTTAGACATAGCACCTGTAAACAAAGGTCATACTCTTGTAATTCCAAAAGAACATTTTGAAACAATTCTTGACATTCCTAATGATATCCTAAAAGAAGTTGTATTAGTTGTGAAGATAGTTGCGATTGCTCTTAAAAAAGCACTTAATGCTGATGGTATAAGCATAAGCATAAATAGTTACGAAGCTGCTGGGCAGAAAGTAAAGCATGCGCACTTTCACATAATACCAAGATACTATGGTGACGGTTTAAGATTGTGGCCTCAAGGAACTTATGAAGAAGGAGAAATGAAAATTTTTAAGGAAAGGATTTGCAAGGAGTTGAAAAAGTGAATTTTGTTTTGCGATTATTTTCTATACCATTTTGTACCGTCTTTTGTATCGCTTAGCACGATCTTTAGCCCTGAAAGTTCATTTCTTATGAAATCAGAGAGTTCAAAATTCTTTTTGTTTCTAAAGTAGTTCCTAATCATAATTATTCTTCTAGCAAGTTCTTCGTCAAAACCGTTGTTTTTCATCCTGTTTAAAAGTTCTTTTAATTCCTCTTCGTTGCTTTCAAGCTCTTTTGTTAAGAGTTCAGGGCTCTTTACCTCATTTATTCTAAGCCCTAAAACCTCGTCTATCTTTAAGATAAACTCATGCATCTTTTTTGCTTCCTTTGAATTCAATCTATTCTCAGAGATTAATTTGTTGGCATTGGACATAAAATCATAGATTACAGATAACGCTTCTGATATTTTTAAGTCGTTGTCCATGAATTTTTCAAATTCCTTTTTTGTTTTTCTTAAAAGTTCCCTTGCTTCGCTGCCAATTTTTCTTCTCTCTTTTCTGTCAATGATCTCTAATAAATTCCTTGCAAATTCGTACATTCTTTCAACGCTATTTTCAGCGGATTTCAATGCATCAAAAGAAAAGTTCAACTGCTGCCTGTAGTGGGTTGAAAGTAACAAGTATCTTATTGCCATTGGATTATAACCCATTTTTAGAACATCTCTTAAGGTGTAAAAGTTCCCCAATGATTTTGACATTTTCTTACCATTAACAAGCAGAAATTCTGAATGAAGCCAGTAATTTACAAATTTTTTTCCTGTTGCTGCCTCGCTCTGCGCTATCTCATTTTCGTGATGCGGAAATACTAAATCAATCCCTCCTGTGTGGATATCAAATGTCTCTCCCAAATACTTCATGGACATTGCAGAACATTCAATATGCCAGCCAGGCCTTCCCTTGCCGATTTCTGTTTCCCAAAAAACATTTCCATCTTCTTCTGTATAGGACTTCCATAGAGCAAAATCCTGAACATTCTCTTTTGTGTATTCATCTAAGTTTACTCTTGCACCTGCTTTTAAACTTTTAATATCCAAATGGGAAAGCTTCCCATAATCCTTAAACTTTGATATGTTAAAATAAACAGAATTGTCCTCTGCCTTGTATGCATAGCCCTTTTCAATCAATTTTTTAACGAGTTCTACCATTTCTTTTATGTGCTCTGTTGCTTTTGGCATTATGTCTGGCAATTCTATGTTCATTGTTTTTAGGTCCTCTAAAAAGTATCTTGTGTAGCGCTCAGTAAATTCTTTCAAAGAAACTCCTTCTTTTTTGGAATTCCTTATTGTTTTATCGTCAACATCAGTAATATTCATCACATGTTTTACCTTAAAACCCCTGTATTTGAGATACCTCTTTAGCAAGTCATAGAAAACAAAACTCCTGAAGTTTCCTATGTGAGCAAAATTATATACAGTTGGCCCACAGCTGTAAAAACCAACCTCTTTGTCCTTCAAAGGTCTGAAAACTTCTAACTTCCTTGTCAAGGTATTGTAAAACTTTATCATTTTTCAAGAGAAAGAGTTTTGGATTAATAAAATTTATGATTAAAATCAAAAAATTAAAGTTCTATTTTTTGTTCATGCAAAATTTTATAATCCTCAAGTAGTGATTAATAGAAAAGATTAAATATTAAAACATCATTGCAAGCATTATGCCAGAGAATTACGAGTCCAAGGAAATTGAAAAGATTGCAAACAACCCTGAACTACTCAGAAAAGAACTTCTTTCTGCTGATAGAATGATTTCTGAGCTCTCCTGCTTAGAGAACAAAGATTTTAAGTTGGATTCCTTTATGCGCAAGAACATAAATGATTTTCTCTTTAGATTGAACAATATTTTAAAATCAGAAATCCTGGAAAACTTGATTTACAGGGGAATTAATTTAGAGATTTATCTGCTTGGGCTTGTAAAGAGCAGCGACGAGCATTATGTGAATGATCGGATTTCTGAAATAGCCTCAAAGATTGATGAGCTTGACAATGCTGAAAGAAACAAGGAAATAAAAAACAAAATAGAACTGCTTAAGAATATAAGAGGAGTTGAACAGGGATTAAAGCAGGAAAATAATAAAAAAGAAAATTGTGAAGCAATATATGCTAAGAATGAAATTGATAGTTTAAGATTGACCCTTTGCGAAATCAGCAGATACAGCTCCTTGTGCACAAAGTTATTCCCTTATATCTCTGAACTTAAAAATCAGGATAATGTAAAAGAAATATTTGAGAATTGCACTAAGCTTGGAGAGAACAGCAACTTATTACTTAAACTCTATGAGCAGTTTCAGTCAGAGGTTGTTGAACTTACTCTATGCTCAAACCTGAAAACAGAATTTGAATACCTTAAGATGACAAGCTCATACAATCCTGATTATTTCAAAGAAAGAACATCAAAACTGAAATCTAAACTTGAATCAATGCTCTTCTTTGATTCTGAAAAAAAGGAAAATCTCCTAAACGAGCTGAGAGTGTTTTCAGAATCAGAAAAGGTTTCGAAGGAAAAAGAGCTTGAAAAAAGCTTTAAAACAATAGATGCTTATTACAGCATATTCAAGACAACAACAAACCTGCCAAATTGGATGCTGAAAATATGTTTTAAGAATGTCAAGGAAGCTCTTGACTTCATTTACCTTGAAACAAGGGTTGAAGAATTGTTGAAAAGAAACGATGAAAACCCTAAGTTAAAATACGAAAATAAAGACCAAAATGTTCTTGATAAGAAAAAATTAAATTTTGCCTCAAAGGGAACAAAACTTCTATTGGAGATAATTGATGAAACAATAAAAAGAGACAAACAGCAAAAGGACAATCCAAATATTTTTGGAATAAAAAAAACATATGAAAATTTTCTTAAATTCTTTGAACAATTAAAGGACTAAATTTTTCTTGCCAATATAAAGCAATGGTCCTTCTGGAATGGCTCAAGCAAGAAACTGCCAATTGCTTCAAAATTGTCCTGCATTAATTTTTCTATTATTTTCTTAAAAATCTCTTTTGGTTTTTTTGTGACATCTATGCTCCTTGCTTTTATGCAGAGCATCCCAAACCCCTTTTCCTTTAAAAACATTGAAGCGTTCTTGACAAAGATTTCGTACTGATTTCTCTGCGCAATATCTACATACAGAAAATCAACTTGTGACAAAAAACAAGAATAGTTCTCTGGATTATTTGCATCTTTCAACAACACAGCCATATTCTTTCTCTTTCTTGCAATAATGTAGAGCTGAGAAGCAACCCTCTTTGAGAATTCAACTCCATAAACAAATCCCTTACTAAGAATATCTGAAATATGAGAGATAGTAGTCCCTGAGGCTGCTCCTAGGTAAAGCATTATAGAGTCCTCTCTCAAAGGGCTTTTCAATCCTTTCAAAACTGCTGCTGCGAATTTGCTCCTAAAAGGATCAAAAAACCTGTATTCAATGTTTTCAAGATTTAGAATTTCCTCTCCATAAACAGAACCATTAACCAAGTTCTTTGTGTATAATTTCTTCCCCTGCCTAAATATTCCAGGATAAATCTCCTTTAACATTTTGCTTTTTGCAGTTCTGATTTTATTATTTTGATTTTGAAAAATAGTCCTTTCTTGCGCTCATTGCTATTTGGGATGCCAGTTTTCTTGCAATCTTTCCTCTAAATTTTTTATCTGCCCTCAAAACCTCAGGATGTTGGTAAATTATTCCATACTTTGGTGGCTTTGTCCCTGTTTTTAAATGCCTGAACAGAGCTTTTTCAGCACCTAAGAGCTGTATTTTTGAGCTTGGCATCATTGCAAGTTCTTTTAATCCTCCTGCCTGTTTTAGCAGCTTTGCAGCGATTAACGGAGTTGCTGTTTTTGCTGTTTCAGGGCAGTACCCTGAAATTTCAGTCTCAATCTTTTCCTTTGTTATTGCTATCAGTTTCTTTACCTCAAAGGCGCACTTTACTATTTTAGTGACTATAACCAAATCCTCTTCTCCTACTTTTGCTTTCAATTCAATCTCTTTTCCCAAGTCGTTGAGAATTTCCTCATGAGTTTTGTGATAAAGTTCATCTACCAAAAATTCGTCATCTTCTATGGAAACAACGAGTTCTGGACAAAAAAATGAATAGTACTCCCTTATTCTTTTTACAAGAATGTTAAAGACTTTTGTAATTTGTTTTAACGAATCAACATCTTGCGATATTATAGTATTCTTTTCAACAATGCTAAGTTCTCTTGCATTCATTTTGAAGAGCAATTCCCTTGAATATTCAAAAAAATCTCTTTTTGAAAAGTTCCCTAAAAATTTGTTCAGCAAACCCACATAAAGATTTGGATTTTTTCTAAGGTTTATAATTTCAACTAGTTCATTATTCATAGCATATCTGAATTTTTCCAGGATTTCCTTTTCTTTTTCTTCAAAGAAATTATCTAATTCATCATAACTTTTGTCAAACAATTCTTTCTTTGCCTCTTTGCTAAAGATTTCTTTAGTGATTATGTTCAACTTTTCATCAAAAATAAATGTTCCAGTAATGTTTGCAAACAAAAAAACTTTGTTCATAATA
Source organism: Candidatus Woesearchaeota archaeon (assembly GCA_049700835.1). Taxonomy (GTDB): domain Archaea; phylum Nanobdellota; class Nanobdellia; order Woesearchaeales; family WAPY01; genus JAWBOW01. Next base: position 378,636 of record JBNAUL010000001.1, on the reverse strand, counting down.
AAAAAGTATTTAATCTTACTTTTAAATCTTTTTAATCAAGGTGGTCTCTATGGGCTTGAAAGCATTGAACGAGTTTACAAGAATCCTGAAGCAGAGAAGGTCTTACAGGAGTTATGCCAAAAAATCTATACCAAAGGAAATATTGGAAGAGCTTGTTGACTGTGGCAGATTGGCTCCATCAGCCAACAATGTTCAACCATGGGAATTCATAGTGGTAACTGAAACAGATAAACTGATTAAGATAAGCGAGATAACTGATTACGGAAAGTTTATAAGGGATTCTGCTGCCTGCATAGTTGTTGTATGCAAAGATACAAAGTATTACCTTGAAGACGGGTGCGCTGCAACAGAAAACATTCTTTTGGCTGCTGAGAGTTTTGGAATAGGAAGTTGCTGGGTCGCAGGTGATAAAAAGCAGTACTGCAGCAAAATCATGAACCTGCTTCAAATACCTGAAGGTTATAAAATAGTAAGCATAATTTCTCTTGGTTATTACACTGAAAAAATCAGCCCTCACGACAAGAGAGAACTTGAGGAAGTTTTACATTGGAACAAATTTTAGAAATAAAAAAACCTGACCCACTCCTTTTTTAAGGAGAGGCCAGGAAAAGCGGAGAGTCTATGATTATGAATCTTGAATTATTACTACTTAGAAATAATAACTTATATTTAAATCTTTCGATTTGTTATTATTAATAAGTGATTAAAATATTCTGAAATATTTAAATACGACTTTGATTCCTACTAAAAACAATGGAGATTGCAGAAAATATTTTAAAGGAAGCAAAGAAGCACAAGAGAAGAATAGTGTTTACTGACTATGAAGACGAAAGGCTTTACAAAGCTTTGAAGATAATAGCAAAGAAGAAAATCTTAACCCCAATTGTAGTTGGAAATTCTTCTGAAATAAGAGAAAACTTGAAAAGGTATAAGTTAAAAAATGTGGAATACTATGAACCTGAAAATGACCCTCGTCTTGAAAGTTTTAGAGATGAATACTATATGCTGAGAAAGCACAAGGGCATAACACTGGAGCAGGCTTATGAAAAGTTGAAAGACAGAGTTTATTTCAGCATGATGCTCCTGAAAAAGGGTTTTGCTGACGGAGTTGTCTCTGGCTTAAGTTCAAGAACAAAGCCTTTCATTCCTGCTTTTGAGATAATAAAGACAAGAGAAGGGATTGAGAGGGCTTCTGGTTTTTTCATCATAGACTTAAAAAACAATCCTTTAATATTTGCTGACTGCGCTTTGAACATAGAACCAACAGAGGAGCAGTTAGCAGAAATTGCTGTTTTAAGTGCTGAATCCGCAACCATGATAGGTTTGAAACCAAGAGTTGCAATGCTTTCCTTCTCAACAAGAGGAAGCGCCAAGCACGAGCTTGTTGACAAGATAAGAAGAGCAACAGAGATTGCAAGACAAAAAAATCCAAAACTGATAATTGATGGAGAGATACAATTTGACGCTGCCTTTGTGCCAGAGGTTTTCAAGAGCAAGTGCCCTGACAGCCCTTTGAAGGGAAAAGCCAATGTTTTTGTGTTTCCTGATTTGAATTCTGGAAATATAGGTTATAAACTTGTTGAAAGAATAGCCCATGTTAAAGCAATTGGCCCGATAATCCAAGGTTTGAACAAACCAGTCAACGATATCTCAAGAGGAGCGTCTCATGAGGATTTGGTGAATATTGCTGCTTTTACAGCTGTTCAGCATGCAAGAGAGTGCTCAAAAAAGGAATAAGATAAAAATAAAAAAACAAATAGATCAAAAGGTTAAGAATAAAAGTTCTAAAACCCAACTGATTAAGATTTATAATTAAAATGCTTATAATAAAATGAGCAACAAAATAATCAATAAAAAAATAAAAAACAAGAATAAGAAAAAATGAAAATAAGCATTGACTTGATGCTCTTAGCAATAATTGTTTTTTTGTTGTTTCTTAGTTTTTATTTCAACATAGCGCTGCTCAAAAGGCTCTTTTCAATTATTAGAAAAAAGAGAAGTTTGTCCTCAAAATACGGCAGGATCACTGAACAATTTTTTCCGCTGATAGAAAAATATCCTTATGATTCAAGCAATTTCAGGTTCATAGGAAGCCCTGTTGATGGGGTGCAGTTTAATGATGACTCTATTGTCTTTGTTGAGTTCAAAACAGCAGATTCAAAACTCAGCGAAAAAGAAAAAAGAATAAAAGAAATAGTTGACAGCAAGAGGATTTATTTCAGGGTTTTCAGGATTGGTTGACAAGATTTTGCGGCTTCTTTTTTATAAAGCACTCTATGTTTTCAAGAGTTGTTTCTATGATTTTATTAACTGCTTCCTCGCTGTTGAAGGCGTTATGCGGAGTTATTATGACATTGTCCTTTGCAAGCAGGAATAGGTTTTGCAGCGCTGTTGCAAGCTGTTTTTGAGTAAACTCATGGCTCAAGAGTTCATGTTCTTCCTTTATTATAGTCTCTTCTTCTAACACATCCAAGCATACTCCTCCAAGTATTTTGTTTGTCAATGCCTTTGCAAGCGCTCTTGTTTCTATCAAAGCCCCTCTTGCAGTGTTAACCAATAGAGCGCCTTTCTTCACCTTTTCTATGTTCTTTTCATTGATTATGTGATGGGTGTCTTTGCTATATGGAAGATGAAGAGTTATTATGTCGCTTGAACCCAAGAGCTGATTCAAAGAAACATACTTGAAGTTCATCTTTTTTGCATAATTCAAATCCTTAAATTTGTCATAAGCAAGGATGTTCATTCCAAAACCATTTGCAATTCTTATTACCTCTTTTCCTATTCTTCCTGTTCCTATAACTCCTATGGTCTTGCCCTGCAGGTCAAAACCCCTTAAGTTCTGTATTGAGAAATCCCCTCGCTTTGTCCTCTCAACGCTCTGCACTATCTTTCTGGAATAAGCAAGTATTAGGGCAAATGTGTGTTCTGCAACAGTCACTGAACCATAGCTTGGAACATTTGAAACCAAAACATTGTTTTTTTTGCATTCCTCAACATCTATGTGATCAAATCCTGTTGACCTTGTTGCTATAAATTTTAGATTTTTTAGTTCCTTTAGAACATCCTTGCTGATTTTTGAATATATGAATGTTGAAATTATTTCACAATTCTTAGCTAGGCCTATTATGTCAGAATTTATTTTTTCCCTGTAAAATCTTATTCTGTGTTTTTTTAGAACAGAGCTCTTCTTTATAAATTCCTTTATCCTCTTCTCTTCCCATTCCTCTGTTTCAAAAAAGGTTATGTTCATTGAAAACACCTCCCTATTGTTCTATTGTGTAGTTGTTCAAAATTAAATTTTTAAGTTCATTTTTTTGGTTATTTTGTTGAACACTACTTTTGTTGGTTCATAGCGAGTTAATTATTCTTAATAAATCATCCCTACTGCTTTCAAAATCCTTCAATCCCAAAAAAGAGATGTTCAACCTTCCTGCTCTCATGGCAAGAGCAATAATCCTCTTGTCTTCATTCTTTATCTTTTTAACGCTTCTCAATTCCTTGAGAGAAGTTCTTAAATCTTCCTCAATAAAGATTATTTTATCAGAGTTTAAGCATGAAAAGAATTCTGAAATTGAATTGAATTTTTGCACAAACAACCTTTCTCCCTTGTTTTTACCATGGTTCTTGGCTAAAAATTTGCGCAGTTCTTCCTCTCTTATTCCTTTGTGGTTGTTGAATATAATCTTGCTCTTATTCATCTTGCCCTTGATTTAAATAGTTTAATTTAGAGAGTTCATGTCTTGTTCGTGTCTTTTATTGGTTAGTTGCTTTGGCTAATTAAAACTTTCTCTTTATTTTTTATTTTTTTATTTCAAAATCAATTCTTTCTCCCTTAAAATCATAAGCAGCAATATCCTCTTCAGAATAAGGATAGCATACTATCAAGTGTATAAAGCCATATTTTCCGAACATGAAAAGATCTTCTGATGATGGCAAGTTTAAGTTGTTCGGGTGATTGTGCACTGTTCCAAAGAAATTCTCGCTTATTGGAATCTCCATTTTAAAATATGCTGAATCTGTTGAAGAATGAAATCTTTGGTACAGAAGCCTGTCTATTTCTAAGGAATTATTTTTTACATTTCCTCCTAAGAAAGCAATGAATTCTTTTGGATGGTTGTGTTTTGCAAAATCGAGTATTGTAATAATCACATCTTCTTTTATGAACACCTTGTTTATTCTATGCTCTCCAAAGAGGAAGTTTTTTAATCCCTTGAGAACCTTTTCCTTAATTCCAGTTTCTCCTGTAAAATTGTTCCTCTCTAAGTTATCCTCTTTTGGTTTCATTAGCACAACCCAAGCATATTAAAAGTACTGATATTAAGCACATGGCAAAGAGATAAAAAAAGTAAAAAAGTTTATATAAAAAATTTATAAAAATTAAAACAAACGAAAACTGCTTGACAAAAGCTTAAAGCAAAACTCTACTTGAACTCATAACCACAATTCCTGCAATGCTTTACCCATCTCCAATTCTTATGCTTGCACCTTGGGCACTTTTTTCTCAAGAGCGCAATCAGTATCAAGATTATCAGTATTATTATTAGCAAGGTTGTTCCATAGTAGAGATAATCAAATCCCCTTAATTTGAATTCAAACTTTGCTTTTATGAGTTTAATCAATGCATTTGGACGTTCTCCATAATAAACATTTACATTAACGATTTGGTTGAAATCATAATCTTCTTCACTCATTTCTGCATGAATCTCAACCCATTTTGATTCTTTTGGTTCCAATTCAACCAACTTTGAACCAAGTGTTATTCTCTCGTTATTTATTATTAAGTCAACAAGCTCAACCCTTGCATACGCCTTTACTCTTCCAATGTTGGTTAATTTTATCATGAAAACCTTTCTTCTTGCATCGTATTCCATTTCTGTTATGTTTATTTCTGCGTTATCAAAGATTTCTACAAAGCTCACAGGATACCCTGTTATCTGCAAAACCCTTTCAAGAGAATTTTTTGATTCCCCATACAAAGTATAAACATCTGCTGTTATGTTTCCCTGCAAGGTTGTGTTGATTAGGTAGATTATTGTTTTGTATTCGTTACCTTCGATGAATATAGGAGTTTCGTCTCCAACAACGAAAACATTGCCTATTGAATCCCTTACAGTTATTACGCCCTTAAAGTATGTTGCCAGGTTTGCTTCATTCTTGTAAGTCACTTCCAACTGCCCTGTTGCTTTGTTATATGTTATGCTGTACAGAGAAATGTTCAGTATGTATCTTGGAAGGTAGAATATGTCCAAACCCTCAACAGGGCTTATTGCACTTTCAGGAGCCCTTGCGCTTCTTGCAAACTTTGCGAAAACACTTAGTCCTGTTTGCCTCCTCACATATGTTGCTGTTCCTATCAATTCATTGCCGATTAGAACCCCAACCTCTAAATCGCTGTCCTGAATGTAATTTTTTACTATGTCAGGCACATTGTATATTCCGATGAAAATTACAGGATTGACTCCGCTCATTATCTCCTTTTCTATGAATTCTCCGTTTGTAAAAATTGCCTGTTTTGAGGGTTTTATCTTTTGGTATCTCTTCACGATTTCAATGTTGTTTGCAAACCTATCCCCATCATAATTTATGATTTCTGGATTATACTGCTTCAAAGCGTTTGTAACTTCTCTTGCAACATGCCCATAGATTATAAGGCTGTCAACCTTTCTTGTTGAAAGAAAAGAATTTACTGAATTTATGTTCTGCCTGTTTGCAAAAAGCACATAGGAATTTGTTATTACAGCATATGGCGCTACTGAGATTGCATTGTAACCATAAGAATCGTCAACTATTATGAATTTTGTAACATTTGTTAGCATTTTTGCGAGTTCAAGGTTGAAATCATTGAAAACAAATTCCTGAACATTAAAACCTTTGGAAGCCACTATGTCTCTGTAACCAAAGATGTAAGGGTTTCTGCTTGAACTTACAATCATAACATCCTTCTTCCTGTAATCAAGTGTATTGAGAAGAAGCGTTGCATGCCTGTTACTGACTAAAAAATTTGAGTCCTTTCCTGTTAAGCTCGCATACAACAATGCTGAATAAACATCTCTCCAGTTTGCTGAGTTGCTTATCAATTGTTCTTCCTGAGCATTTGAAGCCCTGCAAAGTGCAAGAAGGATTAAGAATGAGAATATGACTGCGAAAGAAATTCTTGAGCGTTTGTTAACTTGTTTAACCATTCTGCCACTCCCTTTTATGAACTTTTTATAATTGATATGATTGCTTGCTTATTGAAATCTAAGATTTTTATCTTGTATTTAAAAGTTTTGCTAAAATCCGCAAAATATAGCTTGTCTGAATTTTCTGAAATTGTTTCAATTAACCTTCTTTTTATTTTTGCTTTCGTTTTTATTTCCTTCCTCGCTGCTTTCTCCTAAGGTTTCAATGTACATCCTTGAAATCCTGAACATTCCAATGAGAATTACAAAAACAGCAAATATGTTTGTTGTTATTAAGATGCTTCTTGGCATTCCCAATGTACTGAGATCAGAATTTGCTATCAAGAAAGATATTCCTAAAAGAAGGTATCCCAAATAAACTATCAATTCTGTTCCAAAGAGCATTAGAGTAACTGAAAATATTATTGTAAACAAGAGCCCGCCTAAAATCAACAGCGCTGGTTTCTCGTTGTTAAGGCAAGTAATCTCTGTATATGGAGTTAATCCCCTGCTGTAAATGACTGATTCTGCTTGACATTTATAAAATTTTGCAACTACTGCATGTCCTATTTCATGGACAGCAATTGTGCTTAAAAAAGAAAAGAAAAGGAGTGCTGTTATGAATGCAGAGTATTTAAGTATTAAAAGAGAAAAACTTATTTTTTTCTCCTTTTTCTCTGCTTTTGAAAAGTCCTCGTAAGATATTGGAATCAAGTAATAATATGAAAGCATGAGGAATATGTTTGGCAGAAACCAATATCCTGATATGTTTCTTGCCATCATTAAAAATATAAGTATAATAGAAGAAAAAGAATAGAATATTCCATAGAATGCTGTTTTCATAAAAAAGGAATTTCTTAAAAGGTTTATAAGGAGCAATATCAATACTGAATAAGAAATCAAATGTATTAGGATTATAAGCGAATCAACTTCTTTTAATGTTAAAAAGATTATTAATGCATACACAATCATTAAAGAAAGGTGAATCTTCTTCCTTGTTATTGCATACACTCCAAATATTATGAGTGGAGTTATTATTGTAATGAACGATGTTCCAAATACCATAACCTCAACAAAATTCGCCTGCACTGATTTAAAAGCGTATAAAATGCTTATTATAAAAGAAGATAAGTAAAAAAGCCCTAAAACCGAGAAGAACTCTGCGATTTTGTAGTTTTTTATTTTAAAGGAATTATCTATTATTTTTGCTATGATTAGAACTACAATTAAGTTTGTGAGTGCACTAAGCAAAAGATTTAAATCCATTTTCCTGCCTTTATTTTTGTTCAACTAAAAAGCATAAAAAGATAAAATAAAAATTAAAATCCAAAATTTTTTTCAGCACTCTTAACTTTATTCTATTTCAACATAAAAGTAGTATGTTGAAGCTACTGTGTTTCCATGCCCGTCTTCTCCAACTATCATTTGGAAGTTGTAGGTGTTTCCATTGTAACCTACAGAGTAGCCCTTCTTTATCAGTGCAGTATATATTATCAATGCGTTTGTTGGATCGTACAATAAAACCTCTTTGAAGTTTTTGCTAGGGTCTGCTGCATCGTTCACATAAGTTGCTACTTGTTTGCAGCCAGAAGTTGAGTTTATTACAACGCCTCCAACCAAAAAGCTTCCGCTGAAATCTTCTGTGAAAGTGTTGTTTATCCTATCAGCTCCGTCTCCCATGTTCAATGCTATCTGTTCTGTGTTTATATGCGTTGAATTTGCACAAACAACACTTGTCCAGTCAGGCGTTGTTGAAGTCCTAACTGCATAGATTTCTCCCTGTGGGTCTGCCAAACTCCAATCGTACAGCGTTTTGTTGTTAGAGTCGTCCAAAACTATTGTTCCTGAAATGTTTCCGACATAACCTTGCCATGACTGCGTGACTGTCTGTGTTGTTATTGTAAGCTGCGTTACATTTCCTGCTACTGCATTCAAACTCCTGGCAGGCGATGTACCGTGCTTTCCAAGCGCTGTTTCTGATATGTTGTCTGGATTTATAACTTCTGCATGTGCTGTTGCTGTAGTCAAGAAAAGTGCCAAAAAAAACAAAAGCACTAAATTTTTTTTCATTCTATTTTCACCTCGCTTGCTTGTTTTTTATTTGCTTGTTTTGCTTTGCTTGTTGAAAAGCAAGAGCGCGAATTTTATAATGATTATAATGATGGGTAAAAGTTTTTGTATTACCTATCTCTCATGATTCAATGTTGCTTTTTTCCAAGAGCATGAGATTTTTGAAGTAATCTGCTTGTTTTGGATTGAGTTTCAAGAGTTTCTTGTCAGCAGCGTCTCTTGAAAGTAGTATTATGTATGCAAAATCGTCTGCCAGAGCAAATCTTGTCTTTGGTTTGCCCTTTTCGTTGTGATTTTCTGCCTTTTCCCTCTTTATTATTCCTAACATCTCAAGGATTTTTAGCTGTTGACTAATGTTTGCTACCGTTGTGTTAAGCTCTCTCGAAAGTTCAAAAGGGGAATATCTCCTCTCTGAAAGTTTTTTTATGATATCCCACTTTGAACCGCTGAACAGGGTTTCCAAATTCATTTTTTCCCTCTGCCCTTTTGCTCTTATGTTTTGTTTTTCTTTGCTCTGTTTTGCTATGTTTTAATCTCTTTTTTAATAACAAAAATATATCAATATTGTTTATAATTTAATTATTAAATTAGTATACTTTATTATGTTTTAAATATACTAAAATACTCTTATATTTAAATCTTTCGTTTATTTTGTTAAATAAATTAAATGAGTTACTAAATTTAATTAAAAATCAATTTAACTAAACTTAAGAATAAGAATGCGTTTTCAAAGCAAAAATATTTTAAATTCTTTATTCACATAAAGATTTATGGAGGTAAATGTAAAAGTTATAACCAATGCAAAAGAGGATTCTGTAAAGCAGGAGAAAAAGAATGCATTCACTGTTCATCTGAACGAGAAGCCGATTTTAGGAAAGGCCAATAAGAAGCTAATAGAACTCATTTCAAGACACTTCAATGTGAGCAAATCCTCTGTAAAAATAATCAGAGGAATAAAATCAAGGCATAAAATAATAAGGATAACAGAGCAAAAGTAAAAGATTAATATAAAATAAAAGTATAAATAAAATTACAAATAAAAGTATAAAACTCAATATAAAGTCATTAAATAACAATGTTCCTAAGAACTTCTTCTGCTTCCAAAGCCATTTCCAGTTCCTCATTTGTTTTTATAACCAACACAGGCAAGGAATTATCTTTTGAAACAAACAATTCGTTATTCTTGTTTTTTTGATCGTCAATCTCCACTCCTATGAAATTTAGCATTCCGCAAACCTTCTCTCTGAAATAATAAGCATTTTCTCCAATCCCTCCTGTGAAAACAATCGCATCAATGCCGTTCAGAACAGCACCATAGCCAGCTATTGCCTTTCCGATACTGTATGCTTGTATTTCAAATGCCAATTTAGCCAATTCTCCTTTTTTATTGTTCTTTAACATCGCTTCCCTGATAACCCTCATGTCAGAGCTTATTCCTGAAATTCCATAGAGTCCTGATTCCTTGTTTAAAATTCTCTCCAGTTCCTTGTAAGAATATCCCTTTTTCATGAGATAGAAGATTATTCCAGGGTCTATTGAGCCACTCCTTGTTCCCATTGGAACACCTTCTAATGGCGTGAACCCCATTGTAGTGTCCACTGATTTTCCATTCAGCACTGCTGTTATTGAAACTCCATTACCAACATGGCATGTTATTATTTTTTCAGATTTCAAACCCGTCTCATTTAAAATTCTTATTGCTTCCTTGCTAACATAAGAATGGCTTGTTCCGTGAAAACCAAATCTTCGTATTCCATATCTTTTGTAGAAATCCATTGGAAGCGCGTAAAAAAATGCCTTCTCTGGAATTGTGCTATGAAATGCAGTGTCAAAGATTGCTATGTGTTTTACTCTTAAAATTTTCTTTGAAATTTTTATGCATAAAATGTTTGGAGGATTGTGCAGAGGAGCCAAATCAGAAACCATTTCAAGAGTTCTTATTACTTTGTTGTTTATCAATGTTGGTTTGTTGTATTTCAGACCACCATGTACTACCCTATGCGCCACTGCTTCTATCTCAGATATATCCTTTACAACCCTGCTTTCAATTATTGTGTTCAAGCAGATTTTTATTGCTTCCTCATGATTTTTCACTCTTATCTTTTTTGTTATTTCTCTTCCATTGAAATTTGCAGTCACGTATGAATTTTTCAGAGAAATTGCATCCACTATGCCGTTTATTAACGCCTTCCTTTGGGATGTGTCAATCAACTGATACTTCAAAGAACTGCTACCTGCATTTAAAACAAGTATTTTCATGTTCTCAACCTCCTTTTTCAATTTCAATTTTTCATTTTTTGAATTAAATTTTTTGAATTATCTTTTTATTCAAAACCTTTTAATCCAATTCCTTAAGTCAGTTCTAAATAAAAGTAGTATGCTGTGTTTGGCGCTGATAGTAGCTTTGATTCTGGTAAGAGCATCTGAAAGTCGTATGTTTGATTGTTAAAACCAACACTCTTGTTTTCAAGCAAGGTTGCAAAGATTAAATTTGCTCCATCACTAAGTATTATTTCTTGGAATTTTGCCTCTTCGCTTGGACTTTGGGACTGGTTCTGTATGTAAGTGTATGTTGCAAAGCATGTGCTGCTTGATATTGGTTTTGTTCCTACAAAGAACGATTTGTGCGTTGTTGAGTTAAATGTCTTTGATATGCTGTCGTCATCCGCAGAACTCATGTTGAAGAATGTCTCTTCTGAAGACAGTTCAGAGGAATTCGCGCACCTTATGTTTGTCCAAGAAGGAGTTACCGAATTCCTTGTTGCATAGACCTCTCCGCTCACTCTTGATATTGCCCAGTCATATATTGTGTAAGTGCTTGCGTCCTGCAGAGCCAATTTTCCTGAGACATTACCGACATATGCTTTCCAGTGAGGATTTTGAGTTATTCCAAACAAATTCATTGTTGTTATTGTTCCTCCAGAGGTGTTTACAATCAACGCTGATTGAGGAGTTGGGATTTCTGTGTAATTGTAAAGGAGATTTGGGCCTGCTGGAACAGAGTATGCTGCTCTTGTCTCTATTGCAATCAGTTGCAGGAATAATAAGATAGCAATGAATATCACAATTTCAAGTATTCTGTTCAGGTTCCTGATTGAATTTTTATTTTGAATTCTCATCTTTTGTTCCTGTTTTTTTGATAGCATTGTTTAGGGTTGAGTATATTGTCTTGTAATTGCGCTCAAGCATTGAGGAAATTTCATTTACAGAGAATCCATTCTTATTTAAGTAAAGAACTAATGATTCCAAAGCTCCTAATTCATTTGAAGAAAAAACGATTATTGGAATTCTAATCTTTGAATCCTTGGTAGCCATTAATTTTGAGGACTGTTTTTTCAAAGCAGAATTGTAAGAACTCCAAATTGTTTTTTGCGACCTTGAAATTAGTTTTGAAATCTCTTTGTTTTTTAAGTTTACATTTTCTTTTAGGTATTTTACAACGCTCTCCAAAATTCCTAACTTCTTTGAAAATGCTTCTATGGGAATTTCAATTTTTTCATTCAGCAAATCTTCTCTATCAGCATGTTTTTGTTCTATCAATCCAATTATTTCAGAATCAGTTAGATTGTAATTCTTTTTCAGGATTTGAACTGTGAGTTTTAAAACCTGCAGGAAATTACTTTTTTCCTCTTCAAAATTCCTTTTTTCTCTGATTTTTTATCACCTGCTCGTTCGCTTGCTCGCAAATTGCTCGCAAAATCAGTTTAATGCAGACAGCATAATATTCTTACTAAATAATAATTAGTATTTAAATTTTTCCTATTATATAAGATTTTTTATATAATTTCCTATTAAATAAGAGAAGTTCTAGTATAAGTTCTAGTATATATTATTGCATGTTTCTTATTAAATAGGAAAATGTTAATAAAATTTATAATGAATTTCAATTTGCCAAATTAAACCTGCTTTTTAGAAACAAGAATATTCTCTTTAAATTTTTTAACAAATAGAGGAAAGTCCTCTTCTTTTATAGAAGCCCCGCATGCGTGCAAGTGCCCGCCACCATATCCTCTTACTCCTACAAATGATTTTTTTATTATTTCAGGAAGATTATGTTTTGAAGCCCTGATGCTGCATTTTACTTCTCCTGACTTAACCCTCCCAATAATATTTATTTTGTTTGGAAATCTGTACAGAATTTCGTTACTTAATTCTCCTGTAAAACTCATCTTCTTTCCAGGATATGTGAAAACAATTATTTCCTCATTCTTATCCTTTTTTAGTATTTGTTTCAAAAGGTAGTTATATTCCGCATTAACCTTAAGGTATTTTTTATAGATGAATTTTCCTCTCGGGGTTTCTTGGTTTAGGATTTCATTTGGGTCTTCTATTCTTGTCAGTATTTTAACTGCTTTCATTACCTCTGTTGTTTTTCCTTTTAGAATAAAGCTGAAAATTTTGCTTAGTACTCCTAATTTCGTCTTGTAGAGAGCATCTTCTGGCTTTTTTATATCTGCAGGCAAGAGTTCAGGGTGCTCCCTTGAAAATCTTTCTCTAAGCTTTTTTGGTAAGAACCAATCTCCAATCATTCCTGTCATTGCAATCCACAAGTCCTGTTTAATTGTCATGTAGCACCAGTAACTTACTGGCCTGTTATCCTTATTGTTTTCAATTCTTGGATTGAAATATAACGCGTTATTCAGATTTATGGGCTCGTGATGGTCTATTATTACTATTTTGCTTGGAAGGCATGCATCAATGAATTCCTGAGAAGTTATTGGCTTATCAAGAACAAAGACAGTATCAGCATAGTATTCATTCACCTTTGATGCGTATTCCTGCTCTAAAACAGGGCTTGATTTTATCACTATTCCCTTTCCACTCTTTTTGTATCTATAAAACAGGAGAAAACTGCTTAGCCCATCTGGATCATCATCAAAAAAGTATATCGGCCTAGTTGCTTCATCAAGATAGTTCCTTATCTTTACCAATTCTTCCTTTGTTATTGCCATTAAAAAAGAAAATAGATGCCGTGTTTTTAAACTTTGCCTTTTGCCTGTTTTTTAATTGATTTTGCAAAATGCTCAAAGTGCAGAAACATATATTCTTAAGAATATAAATGTTTAAATATAAGTTATGAATATTTATTTATAATATTATGAATATAAATTCAAAATAAAATTTAAAAAACTTGTGGAGGTGAAAAAAATGCCTTTCGGAGATGGAACAGGCCCCTTGGGGTTAGGATGTGGGTATGGATACGGACGTTATGGAAGAGGTTGTGGATTTGGATACGGATTTAGAAGAGGAGCATATATGTTCAGCGATGAATTCGTTCAAGATAAGGATTTAAAGAAGGGTTTTTTAGAAGCAGAAATTAAAAGAATAGACGAATACAAGAAATTCTTAGAAAGAGCGCTTGAAGACATCAAAAAATAAAACAAATAAGTTTTTATTTTTTTTCTTTTTTTATTTTTTGCAATTTTATATTGCGTAACTTTATTTAGCTTATACGTGCATTGCATCTTAAATCTAATATAAAAACAAATTTTACGAACTGCCAAACAGCCAAACATTTTAATTTTTGCAAAATGCTCAAAGTGCAGAAACATATATTCTTAAGAATATAAATGTTTA
>JBNAUL010000001.1:318813-364728 GCA_049700835.1 Candidatus Woesearchaeota archaeon | reverse complement strand
TAAATCTAATATAAAAACAAATTTTACGAACTGCCAAACAGCCAAACATTTTAATGCTTGTGCTTAATTTTCATTTTAAGGCATCACAGTTCAGCTTACTTGGGTTTAATCCTTGATTACTACTTATTTTATCTTTTTCTTTAGTTCTTCTGCAAACGCTTTTGCCTCTTCTTCAATTTTGTTTCTAAGAAATACTTTTTCTGCAATTGCTTTTTTATTAAAAAGTTCATTCATCTGCTCTAAACATTTACCAGGCTTTAGTTCACATGTAACAAAAAAGACGCTCTCTCTTATTTTCTTTTGGTTCCATAATCAAATATGTCCTAACCACAGGTGTTAGTCTGCCATTCCATACAGGAGTTCCTATTATTACAACATCGTATTTCTTTGGGTCTTTTTTAAATTTTATATCTGTTTTTTTCCCAAAAGTTACGTCATACCCTGCAGAAAGAAAACCAAAAATCCCTAATCTTAGTTTTTTATCAATTATTTCATCTATTTCTGCATCAAGGATTTTTGACATGATTTCAGCTGCTTTTCTTGTATGCCCAGATCTAGAATAATATGCTATTAGAGTTTTCATTTAATAATTCTCCTCTGAAATTTTTTATTTTTATATTTTTAAAATATTTTTTATTTATTTTTTATTAACTTATTTTTATGATATTATTTATCATTTTATTAAGTTTATGATTATATATTAATGTACTTAACATACGCAATTGCAAGAATCTTTTATTTAAGCTAAAACTTGTAAAATTCTGCAGTATTTTTTATTTAAATTTTGTTTTAATTTAACAATCAAAAGAATTTTAGAAACATTTATAAACATTCAATGAAAATTTTATGATTATGGTTAGGCCTGAAAAGTGTAGGTGTGTTTCATTTAATCCAGAAATAACCTACTTTAAACCAGCAGGAATAAGTTTAAGTGTTTTGGAAGAAATCAACTTGAATGTTGAAGAGTTTGAAGCAATAAGATTGAAGGATTTTGAGGGTTTAGAGCAAAAGGACTGCGCTGAAAGAATGAAGATTTCCCAACCAACATTTAACAGAATTTTATTGTCAGCAAGAAAAAAGATAGCAGATGCTTTAACAAATGGAAAAGCAATTAGAATTCAAGGCGGAAATTTTAGGATAACAGGTCTTAGAAGAAAAAGATTGAGAAATAAATTTAGAGGTTGCAATTGCAAAAATAATAGTGAATAAAAAACAATAGAAAATAACAACACGCGGTTCTGTTAACTTATTGTTGATAAAATCTGTCTTTAGGAATTTTTAACAAATCAAAATAGTGAAATTTAATGTCCCCTGCTCCGACTAAGCATATTCTTAATGCCATAATTTAACTTAAATCATATTGTTTTATAATTTTTGCGTTTTTGCGCTGGCTCGTGACTCCTCCGAGCCTTCGGCTCTCGGTCGCTCCATGTATTCGCAGGAACTTAACAGCGCTTATACGGTTCCGCCTCTGCTCTGCCGCTCGGCTCTACCCCAATTTTGCTAACGCAAAACTGCGTATAAGCGCATATGTTCATTTCAATCGCTCGGGCGCCTTAGAATATGCTTTGATAATTTTTCTACAATTTTTGCTCCCACATTTACATTCCATATATTCATCAGGAGCCATTGTTTCAGAATAGTTTGCTGTAATCTCTTCTCCTTTTCTAATATCTCTTTTAGCAACGTCGCAAAAATTGTCCGAATAAGTATTTGCATCACAAGAATGATTAACATATTTTGCGGGAGGTTGCATTAAAATATATTTTCCATCAAGATAAACAATATATCTCTTTTCTTCTTCAGGTAATTTATCAACCTCCCTTTTTGTCAATTTATGAGAAGTATCCCATTTTATGACAATCTCTCCTTTTTTGAAATTACGTGATGCGAATACCCCTAACCTATGAATTTTTGATTTCTTTACAATAATATCTATCATAATATCAATAAAGTTTGTAACTTTATTAATTTGTCGGCGCCCTCGCGACTTTGAGTTTTTGGGCTTCGCCCAACGTTGCACTAAAACTCAATCCTCACTGCGTTCGGAGAAATGAACAGCGATTTAACGGTTTCGCTCGGTTGCACCTCCTCAATCCAAATTTCCATATTAAAAACTTCGTAAAATACTATTATGTTAACAGAACCCAACACGCAAAATTTAAATACTACTTTGCATTATTAATAAAAAAAATCAAAAAAGAGGTTTTAGAGTTTATGGTTTCAAATTCTGACATTTTTGGAAAGAAAGGAGTTTTAGAGATAAAGTTTATTGGAAGAGGTGGTTTAGGAGCTAAAAGTGCTGGTGAGATTCTTGCAACAGTCGCTTTTGAATCTGGTTTTTTCATTCAGGCGTTTCCAGAGTATGGTGCAGAGAGAACAGGAGCTCCTGTAAAGAGTTTTGTAAGGATAAGCAATAAAGAAATAAGGGTTCACACTCCAATCACTAATCCTGATGTTGTTGTTTTGTTAGACCCAACTCTAATAGAATCGATTGATGTTACCGAAGGTTTAAGCAACCAAGGGATTATAATTGTTAATTCTAAGGATGAAAACTTTAAGCAGGAACTGAATAATTTTAAAGGAAGAATTTTTTTTGTTGACGCTTCAGGAATTGCCCTTAAAACAATCGGTAAGAACATTCCAAACACTCCAATGCTTGGAGCAATTGCAAAAGTAATTCCTGCATTTAAGATTGATTTGATAAAGGAAGTTATAGTGGATGAGTTTAAAACAAGATTAAGCGAAGAAGCGATTAAAAAGAATCAGGATGCTTTTGAAATTGCTTACAATGAAACAAAAGAAGTTAAAAATTAATTGATAAAAATAATAAAATCAAGAAATCAAAATGAAAAATCTAAGTTCAAGAAAGGAAAAATCAAAATTAAAATCATGGAAGGAAATTCCGATTGGAGGAGTTATAGAGGAAGCAGGGAACTCCATAAACTATGAAACAGGAAGCTGGAGAACATTCAGGCCTGTTGTTAATCCTGAAAAATGCATTGGCTGCATGCTCTGCTATCTTTACTGCCCTGAATCAACAATAATACTTGAAAAGGATGAAAAGTTTGTTTATAGAGTAAAAGGTTTTGATTTAGAGCATTGCAAAGGATGCGGAATTTGCGCTAATGTTTGCCCTGTAAAAGCAATTGAGATGAAGCTTGAGAGCGATTTTAAAAAAGAAAGAGGTAATAACAAAGAAGATAAAGATAAGAAATAAAATAATAATCAGAAAAAGTTTTTAGAGAGTGAAAAGAATAAAAAGTTCGATGAGAAATTTTATAAAAAATAATAAAGACCAAAAGCAAAAAAAGAAATAACAAAAAATTTTTTATAAGCTTGAAAGGTTAAGAAGTTGGATAAATATTAAAAATTTCAGCTAAGCGAGAGCTAATTAAAGATTTATGCTTATAATTTTAAAATTAATTTAAAGGAGTTTAAGAAATAACAAAAAAAAATTTAATAGGAATTTAACAGAGCAGCAACTCATTTAATCAAACTAAAAATGAAATAACAAAAAAATAAAATGATTTTAAAAGAGATTTAAAAAAAGTTTAAGTGCAAAATGAAAAAAGCAAATTATTTTGGGATTAAAAAAGTGCTTACAGGAGCTCATGCTGCTGCTGAGGCAATGAAGCAAATAAATCCAGATGTTGTTGCTGTTTATCCAATAACTCCTCAAACTCCGATAGCAATGAAGTTCTCAGAATTTGTAAATGATGGTTTAGTAGACACGGAAATGATAAGAGTTGAGTCAGAGCATTCTGCAATGAGCGCTTGCATTGGTTCTGCTGCTTCAGGAGCAAGAACAATGACAGCAACATCTGCTAATGGACTTGCTCTGATGACAGAGATTGTTTACATTGCATCCTCGCTTAGACTTCCAATTGTAATGAATCTTGTAAACAGGGCTCTCTCAGGCCCGATAAACATTCACGGAGATCATTCTGATGCAATGCTGATAAGGGATTCTGGATGGATAATGCTTGCAAGCGTTAATGCCCAAGATGTTTATGACAACAACATGATGGCTGTTAGGATTGCGGAGCATAAGGATGTTATGCTTCCAGTGATGGTGCTGCAAGATGGTTTTATTACAAGCCATTCTGTAGAGAACCTTTACACTCTTGATGATAAAAAAGTAAAGAAATTCATTGGAGAGTACAAGCCAAAATACAATTTGCTTGACACTGAAAAACCAATAACAATCGGCCCTCTTGATTTGTTTGATTATTATTTTGAGCACAAAAGACAACAAGCAGAAGCAATGGAAAAATCAAAGTTAGTTATAAAAAAGATTTTCAGCGAGTTTTCAAAAATCAGTGGTAGAAATTATGATTATTTTGAGGGTTATAAGATCAATGATGCTGATTTTATAATATTAACAATGAATTCAAGCGTTGGAACAGCAATGGAGGTCTGTGATCATTTTAGAAACAAGGGTTTTAAAACAGGAGTTTTGAGCGTTAGAGTTTTCAGACCTTTCATGAATGAAGAGGTTGTTAAAAAATTAAAGAATGCAAGGGTTGTTGCTGTTCTTGACAGAGCAATTGCTTTCGGAAGTTATGGTGGAGTTTTATTTAATGATGTGAGGAGTGCTTTTTATGAACAGAATAAAAGACCAAAAATTTTGAACTACATCTATGGTTTAGGAGGAAGAGAATTGAGTGTTGAGATGGTTGAAAAGGTTTTTGACGATACAATAAAATTAAGTAAGGGAAAGAAAATAGAAAAAGTTCAATACTTAGGAGTTCGTGATTAAAATGGTTGATTTAAAATCATTTGGAAGAAAAGAAATAAAAATTGCTCCTGGACACAGACTTTGCCCTGGTTGCGCTGCGCCGATAATTTCAAAACTTGTTTTGCTAGCATCCTCTGATTACGATGTTGTGGTTGGAACAGCAACTGGTTGTTTAGAGGTCTCTACAACAATCTATCCTTATACTGCTTGGAAGGTTCCTTGGATTCATAATGCTTTTGAAAATGTTGCTGCTACAATTTCAGGAGTTGAAACTGCTTACAGAGCATTAAAAAAGAAAGGTAAGATTAACAAAAACATAAAGTTTATTGCAATTGGAGGAGATGGCGGAACTTATGATATTGGGCTTCAAAGTTTAAGCGGCGCTTTGGAAAGAGGCCATAATTTTTTGTATGTATGCTATGATAATGAGGGATATATGAATACAGGAATCCAAAGGAGTTCTGCAACTCCTATTGGTGCTTCTACAACAACAGACCCTGCTGGAATTGCAAGGCCTGGAAAATTAGAGTTTAGAAAGGACTTGACAGCAATAGTTGCTGCTCACCACATACCTTATGTTGCGCAAGCATCAATTCACAATTTAAATGATTTTTTGATAAAAGTTAAAACAGCAATAGAAACAGAAGGACCTAGTTTCATTAATGTTTTAAGCCCTTGCATATTAGGTTGGGGTTATGATAGTTCCCAAACAATAGAACTTGCAAAACTTGCAGTTGAGACTTGTTTTTGGCCTTTGTATGAGGTAAAGAATGATGAGTGGATTTTAAATTATGATCCTAGTGATAATAAAAAACCTGTTGTTGAGTTTATGAAGTTGCAAAAAAGGTTTAAGCACCTGTTCAAGCCAGAAAATGAGTGGGTCTTGAAGAGAGCCCAAGAAGAAGTTGACAAGAGATGGACATGGCTAAAAAGGATGTGTAGCAAAGAATAATTTTTGTTTGATTATTATTTTTAGCAATTCGACTTCACTCTGTTTTTTCATCAGAGCCAAATTCTATTTTATAGCAGAGTTTATAATTTCCTTCTGAATCCTTTTCCCAAGAATCAGGCAGCATCATATTAAAGAATTCCTCTTCAACTCTCTTTGCAAGTTCAGGATTATTAGATTTGACAAATTTCCTATATTTTTTTCCAAGCATTCTCGCTTCCTCTGAAACTTTGTTATTTACGATATCCAATTCATCAGGCACAAAACTTATGTATGCTAACCATTTAGGTATTTCTTTTCCGGCATTTTTTGCTTTTGCAAGCGATACTAAAAAATAATTCCAGTTTATTATTTCCCCACCAATGTTTTTTGAAAAATTCTTTGCAGCGCTAATAAGATATCCAAGTGCTAATCCTAATGCTTTATCAGTTTTGGCTCTCAATAACCTTCCAATGAATTTAAATTCTTAGCGATGTAAAACATCATGCAATAATGCGCTCCTTCATATTTTGTCTCTTTGAATCTTTCTGCTTCGTAATTACTATGATTGTAATAAAAAACATTGTGCTTCTTGAAGAATTCATCAATCTTTAATTCTAATTCCGAAAGGTTCTTATCTTCTATGTTTTTTGCGTCTTTGGAATCAATGATATTATATTTTTCTTCGAATTCAAGATAAACATCTAATCTTATGATTGAAGCTGGTTTTAATTTATTTGAAGTTAGGTATAAATCCAATTCGTCCTTAATATCTTTAATTTTTAACTTTATAGTCATAAAATTTAATTAAGATAAAATATATTTAAATTTTTTGAATGAAACCTTTAATTAAAAATTTTTATCTATACCTTTGCTCCTCAAACAATTCCTTTATTCTCTTTAAATCAGAAATCTCGTCTAATGGCTTATCAGGCCTTAACCTTATTATCCTTGGAAATCTCAGTGCAAAACCAGAATTATACTCTGGAGATTTTTGTATTTCCTCGTAAGCAACCTCAACAACGATTTCTGGATTTACTCTGACAAACCTTCCCTTCTGCTCAATTACCATTGGCTTAAGAATTTTTGTTAGTTCTTCAAAACTAAGACCTTGCTCTTCTTTTTCTTTTAAACCAGTTGCTACCTTTCCAATCTCTAAGAGATTGTTGTTTTCATCTCTGCATGCAACATAGTAACTCGACAACCATTTTGAACGCTTTCCTTCTCCCCACTCTGCAGCCACTATTACTAAATCAAGATTTTCCATAACTTGCTTGTACTTAACCATGAAACCAACCCTTGCTCCTGCTCTGTAAGGTGCATCAAGTTTTTTCATCATTATTCCTTCATTTCCTTCTAATAAAGCTTGTTTAAAGAATTCTTGTGCTTCTTGTTCAGAGCCTGTTATCAGTTTTTTAGAAGTTTTTATAAAAAGTTTTTTAGGATGAACAATCTTTTCAAGGAGAACCCTTCTCTCACTTAATGGTTTTTTTAGCAGCGACTCTCCATTATAGTAGAGTATGTCAAACAACTCCACTTCAACTGGAAATTCCTTACGCATCTGTTCAATATCATATTTTCTCTTTATCCTTTGGGATATTGCCTGAAAAGGAAGATACTTGCCTGTTGCTTTGTTAATTCCTACTGCTTCGCCATCAAGAATATAACTTTCCCCTTCAACATCCTCCAAGCCCTCAACGATATCTGGAAATTGTTTTGTGACGTCCTCTAATCTCCTTGTAAATATTTTTATTAAATTCTTGTCCTTGTGAATGTGTATTCTGAAACCATCATACTTGTACTCAAGCTGAGCTGGTCTGCCGACTCTTTCAAAACCTTCTTTGATTGTTGGTGTTTTAATTGCAAGCATTACCTTAACAGGCCTTCCTGGCTGCAAACTTATTTTTCTTAGAGATTGCAATCCATTAGATGCCTCTTTTGCAACCAAACTGAAATCTGCAAGCATGTTATAAGCATTTTCAACCCTTGAGATTAAGTAATTGTAGATTTTTCTTGCATTTTTTTCTTTCCTACAAATTATAAAATCATAATCTTTTATTTCTACATTTTTTAATTCCTCATAACTATCAACTTCTAAAAAATTATTTTCATTAAACTTTTCTATCTCATGATTAAACTTAAAATCATTCTTAAACCCACATTCAGGGCATTTCTCTGATTTTGGAATCCAATTCTTACAATTCTCACACTTAAAGAAAATACCAACTACTTTTGGAAACAAAGCCCAAGCAATAGCATCTCTCAGAGTGCCCTCTCCAATCCCAACTCTCAATTGTCCCAAAGTTGTTCTAATTAAATACTTTGCTTCTCTTGGTTTAGCGCTTGTCAAAAGCTCTGATAAGACCCTCACTTTCAAATCAACGCTCTTTTCTCCTTCTAAAAAAGCTATTTTTTGTAGGTTCTCAAAAACTTTTTTCAATGTCAGTTGCTCTTGAAACAAAGTTTTCTGCTTTTTCTCTTTTATCAATGCTTCTGCAACAAGCCCCAAGTCCCCAAACTCTCTCCACTCTTCCTCAACAATTTCCTGCTCATAACCTGTGGATAGGGAAATTGCTTTTATTATTAATTTTGAAGCAAAACCCAATTCAGAACTCACCCATATAGGAAAGATTTTTCCCTGTATTAGAAGGGTTGCTATATCAAGTTCTTCCTTTGGAACTGATTTCAAAAATTTGTAGAGAAGATATGTTTTTTCCAAACGTTTAGTTGTTGATTCGAGCTTTTCATAATAGTCAACTAGTACAGAGTATTCCATAATTATAAATAAAAAAACAAGATTTAAAAGTATTATGGTTAAAAATCACTTTAATTAAGAACCTGATTTTCTAATATAAACAAAAATGGCATATAAACCAGCTATTAAAACAGAAATGTACAATCACTCTCTCAAAATACTTACGGGTAAGATTATTAACCCTAGTATAGATGATAAGTTAGAACCTGCAGGAATAAAACTAATTACATAGGATATTAAGTAGATTAGTATAACTAAAGTTAAAATTGAATAAACTACTTGTATTTTATCTTTTTGAAAAAAAGAAGACATTAATGGAAGACATTAATGGATAAATAAAAGAATTTGAAAAAGATTTCAAAAAACTCAAATATGATAGGAATTACTATCATAGCTATGGATAAGATGAGTAATAAGGAAACATAGTCAAGCACTTCTTTAAAATCGTAGAATTCTGAAATCGTATTGAGGATTACTATTGCAGCTCCTATGAGTATTAAAAATAGAAAGAAAAGAAACTAAAATCTTTTCGTAACCGAGTGTGTTTAGAATTTTCTCATTAATTATCGGAATAATCTCTAAAAGAATATTTATAAGTAATAATAGAAATAATAACGAAAATAGTTTGCTCAATATTGAAATAGACTCCTTCAAATAAAACACCACAATTGAGATTGAGTTATAATTAAAAAGAGAAAGTATATCCTTCAATAAAAAGAGCAAAAAGAAAGAAATGATAAGAATTGCAAAAAGATCAAGATACGAAATTATTTTTTTCTGTATTTTTTATATCACTCTTTGTTAGAAACTCAAAAGCGTGTTTTTGCTTTTGAATAAAATAATATGAAAAATATAAGCGTAATTATTGAAATAGCAATTGAAGATATACTATATTTATGTTATACTTACCAAGATCGTATAAACTGCTCGTATCGTATAGTTTAAATAATTCTTAATATAAATCTTCTGAATCTGAAGACATTTGAATTACAAAAATAAAAGAGATGTGTAAATTTAATGTTGTTATTTTTAAATTATTATGAAAAATACTTTATAAATTTGTTTATTATTATGAAAGATTAATTCCATTTTTATCTTTAAGTTGAAAAAAATACTTAACTCAATACTTAACTCGCTACTAATAGGTTGTTGTTATAAAAAACGATGTTCGCCTACTTGTAAATTTAACTGTTTTTTTGAAAAGAAATACAAAATCATGTAATATGTAATTTTAGGTTGAGTAAAATTTAGTGCTGATAATTTGTTAAGAAATTCTAAAAATCAAAATAAAATTAACCAGAGTTTTAGGTTGTAAAATTTTTTTGATTTAAAGGGTTTTGTTTTAGTGTGCTGCTTTAAAAAAATTTAAATACTGAACTAAATTTTAATGCTTTGATTTCCATGCTAAAAATCAATGACAAACTTTTGGTTAAAGAAGATAAAGAAAAATTTGATTATAGAATTAATGATATTGAGCATAGAATAAAAAGGTTTGAGCCTTCTTTCTTGAATTACAAGCCGAACTTTAAACTAATGAGGAAAAAAGCAGAAAAATATGAAAAACTTGAAAACATTGTAATCTTAGGTTTTGGTGGATCTATAAACAACTTTAAAGCAATGTTGTATGCTTTGAATTCAAAAAAGAATGTTTATTTGGTAGATACTGTTGAAACAGAATTCTTGTTTGATGTTAAAAATAAGTGCAATAGGAATAAAACATTAATCGTTGCAATAAGCAAGTCAGGAGATACTTTGGGAGTTATCGAAAATCTTCTTTTTTTCATCAATTTTGGGTATAAAAACATTGTTTGCATTACCTCTGGAGGATTATTGAAAGAAATTGCTCTTAAAATGGGATTTGATATTTTAGAACATCCAAATATTAGCGGAAGATTTTCTGGATTAACAGAGTGCGCTCTTTTTCCTGCACTTCTCTGCGGGATTAAAATAGAAAAAATCTTTAACGGAGCTTCAAAGATATACAAAAACAACAAAAGCATTCTTGAACTTGCGAAGAAATTTTTTTATCTTGAAAACAGGGGTTATGATGAAATCTTCTTGAGCTCATATTCTCAAAGATTATATGGCTTTTCATTCTTGATAACCCAACTAATTCATGAGACAACAGGAAAGAATGGTTTAGGACAAACAATATTTTATTGCACTGGTCCTGAATCTCAGCATGAATCAAACCAAAGGTTCTTTGGAGGAAGAAAAAACATGGTTGGTTTCTTCATAAAAATAAATAACCATAAATCCCTAAAAATTAAAGTTTCTAAAAAAATATCAAACTTAAAACTAAAAAATAAAAAAATAGCTGTTTTAAACAATTTCAACATGAAAGACTCTGTTAATCTTGAACTTGAAGGTGTTTTAAAACATGCAGAAAACAAAAAAATTCCATTCGTTGTTTTAGAACTAAATAAACTTGACGAAGAGGGGGTTGGAGAGTTGATTGCTTTCTGGCAGTTGTTTGCATACTATTCTGCAATCCTGAGAAACCAAAACCCGTTTGACCAGCCAGAAGTCGAGTTCAGCAAGAACAAAACTATTGAGCGAGTTATGGGAAGATGATTTAAAAACATTCAAAAAATAAAAACAAAAATCATTCAAAGATGATAATCTTATTTGAGTTAGAGCTTTTGCAAGTGAAAAATTAAATCAAAGCAGAAAGCAAAAATTAAATAATTAAACAAGTTTTAAAATTAAAATAAAAAGATATGATAGGTAACAGAAAAACTTAGAAATAAAAAATAATTTAAAAGAAATAATGAACTTAAAAAATATAACTGCACATAAAATATAAAATTTTGTTTATGCAATTCTTTTCTTTCTTGGTTTAATTATATTCTTTTTTTTGTAGAAGATAAAACTGCAATAAAGATAAGACATTTTAGGCCTTTTATTATTTCTTGCAGTACTAATCCACTTGACTGATCAATTGAAAATGATTTATCGGGAATACAAAGCAACCAAAAATCTTTTTTTATTTAAAAAAGAATTAGAGAACTTAGCAGTTCAGAGAAATTTGTAAGCGATTATTTCGCAAGAAAAAAATAAAATTTATTTATGAAAAACTCTTAAACTAGCAAATAAGGTTATAAAACCAGATTTTACCTTTCAGAATTTGATGTTTATGTAGAACTGTGGGGAGATTATCCTAAGTACTGGTTTAAGAAAAGAGTGTATAATTAAAATAGGGATTTTGTTAATATGATTGGATATAATTGATTTATACCCAAAAAAATTATAATAAGAATGGAAAGTTCAACATATACATCTTAGAGTGGGTTTTTATAAGCAGATTATTGGAAATCATAAAAGAAAAAATAAAAAAATAAAGTTTTTATTTCTTCCAAACAAGTCTCAATGCCATTGCTGTACTTAGAATAAACAAACCTATCCAAATCCAAACATTCACATTTAATAGTTTTGGAATCCAATAAACCAAAAGAATCCCAAAAAATAGCGAGGATATTTTCACAAAAAATATGTCTGTTGGCGTTGCTTTTCTCAGCATGTTATCATAGAATTTCATGTAACTCCTAAAACAGCACTCCTTTTTTCTTTTATCTTGCGTTTTGCTTTTCATTTTGCAACATTTGTTTTATATACATTCAGGTTTAAATATTTTTTCTTCTGCAATATTAAAATTGTTCATAAAAAAGATTTAAATAAAGGAAGTTTATTAGTTTTTGTTATGAAGAAAAAGAAAGAAAAAAGAAGGTTAAAGAGCAAAGAAGAAAAAGAATTCGAGAACAAGAGATCTAAGTTTTTAAGAAAGAGTTTATTCCAAGGATTAAATAAAATTTTTAACAAAAAAAACAGGAGATTAGTTTTAATTTTTTTAATCATAATTGCTGCTGCATTGCTTTTTGCAGCATTCTTTAAAATAAACTCCCTGATCAAAGAAACATTGATAGTAAATCTTGAACCTCAAACGCTTTTTATGAGTTCAAAAAACAAAGATTCTGTAAAAATCAGCTTTAATGTCAGTTTAACCCAGAGTTTGCTTTGCAGGAGTTCCTGCTATTATAGTTTTATAGATTTGAGTAAGAATGAAATGATTGACGAGGGCTATATCTATTTTAAAACGTCTGGCAGAAAATCAAAGAACTATTTTCTAAAAATAAATGAATCAGGGATTGGAAAAAAGATTTATCTGCTTGAAATGAAGTGCTACAATGATAATAGCACTTTTTGCAGTAGCGAGAGGAGCTTTCGCTATAAAACATCTACAATAGTCATAAACTATGAACTCTCTCCTAAGGAAAATTTAAGCAAAAATCGCATCTTTGAAGATATTGAAAATTTTAAATCAGGTCTTTATTCTGCTGATTTTGAATGCCAAAAGAATATTTTTGTTTCAAAAGAACTTTTGTCCATTGTTCCGAACGAGAGTTTTGAATATAAGAAGATTTCAGAATCAGTTTTTGTATTAGAGCAGAATTATGAACAGTTATTGGAAAAGATTTCAGAACTCAATCATCTATGGGCCTCTGAGGACTACATTGGTGCTTACGACAAATTTTCCAAAGCAGAAACAATCGTTAATTTTCTTAAGGATTATTCTTCTAATATCTCAGAATTTAACATGAAAACATTGAACACGCTGAACAGCGTTTCTAAGAAACTTAAAACTTTGCAAGAAGAGCAGAAAACAATAAACAATGCTTTCAAGTTCTTTCAAATGACTGATAAGAACAAATCTGCTGAATGTGGTGAACTGTTTTCAAAAACGATTGACCATATCTTTTATTTCAAGAATGGTTTTTATCTCAGTTTGGATGATTTTGCTGAAAATGTTTCAAGGATTGAAAACAACATTTCAAACATTCTTAAAGAATATCATGAAAAATCCTATGCTCTGAACAAAAAACTCTACTTGGATTTAATCCTTGCTAACTTTACTCTTTCAGAATTCTCTGAAACAAACATAAGTTTTAACTCAAGTTTTAAACTTAATGATTCTGAAAGCGTTTATGCATTGTGCAATGAAACATTCCTATTAAATTCTATGCTTGAAAACCGAAATAAAAAATCTGAGGATATACTGTCATCAAATTATTCTTATTTGAAGAACTCTTCTATGTTTTTGAGAAACGCTGAAATTCTAAAAAACAAATCAGAGATTGAAGCGTACAAGAAGGCAAAGAAAAAATTTTTAGAACTAAATATTTCCTTTGAATTTGATGAAATGGAAAATCTCAGTGAAAATCAAGCAGAATTTAATTTCAGCGGTGAGATGGAAAATGTAAGCTTTGAAGAACTAAAAATGATTTCAAAGATTAATTTCTCAAAAGGATTTTATGAAAATCTTGATTTCTGCTCTATGATTGAAAACGTAGAAATCAAAGAACTGCCTACAATCAATTTTATTTTAGAGGAAAAAAACATTTCGTTTGAGAACTACACCAAAAAGGCGTACATTGACTTGAAGGAAAACCCTCCAAGGTGCTGTTTCAACAACAGCTGCGAGTGCTGTTATTATAATTCCTGCAACAAAAAATACCCAATAATCTTCGTGCACGGGCATCTTGCTTATGAGGGAAATTCTCCTGAATCCTCAATGAATTCCTTTTCAAGAATTCAAATGGCTCTTATAAAATATGGCTATGTTCCTTTTAATTTTGATTTTAAATCTTACAGCCAAGAAGAAAATTTTGACGGCTTTAAACTTACTCCAACCATAAGGGTAAGTTACTATTTTATAAGTTATTATGATGTTGGCACAAGGATAGTTTCTGTTATGAAGCAGGAAAGCATAGAAAACTATGCAATAAGGTTAAAGGAGATTATTGATGAGGCAAAGGGCGAAACAGGGGCTGACAAAGTTGTTATAATAGCGCATTCAATGGGTGGATTGGTGAGCAGGGAATACTTAATGCTCTTTGGAGATGATAGCGTTGATAAACTTGTAACAATAGCGACTCCTCATAAGGGAATTAGTAGCAGAACTCTCTATTTCTGCAAACTCATCGGCTCTGAAAAAGAATGCGAGGACATGTCAAGGGACAGCATATTTATGAAAAGATTGAATTCTTATAAACCGAAGATAAAGATTTACAACATCTTTGGTTCAGGATGTTTTTTGGACAATAAGGACAGCGACGGGGTTGTTTATCTTGAAGACGCAAAGCTCGGCTACGGGCAGGAATATGCAATCAAAGGAAACTGCACAGATGTCTTCAAAACAGATTTGCACAGCAGGCTTTTGGATCCAGAGGAATATCCTGAAACATTTAATTTGATATTGAAAATTTTAGAAGATTAGTTTGTTTTATAAAGTCAAAATCTCATTCCAACCTGTCACTACGATAGGCGTTGTAGATTTGCTTTGCAGTTTGCATCAATGGAGTGTTTGAATTCTTTTCAAAATTTTTTATCAATTTGTAAAGAACTTCAATAGTGGTTAATACCTGTTTTAAATGTATTCTTTCATTGCTCTTTGCTCTCTGCTTCGCTTCCTCTAATTTTAAGTAAAGTGTTAGTTTGTTTTGAAGGTTGTTCATCTCCCTCTTTATAACTTTTATTTTATCCTGCTCAAGGTTATTGAATGCAAGGGAATTAAGCTGCGCGTAAATCCTGTTTGAAGAGTCAAAACTTAAGTTGTCAATTTCCTTGTTTGCCGTTGTTATGGAATTTTTTATCTCTTCAAAACTGTCAAATCTCAATCTGCCTTGTTCTTCAATTTCTTGATGCGTTTGAACTTTACTTTGCTTAGTTATTTCTGTAATGCCTGCTGTAGTGCCTGTATTGTAAGCAGTTTTTGCATGTTGAACATGCTGCGCATGCTGAGCATACTGCGCTGAAATTGTTGAATGCATGTTCCTATGTTCCCTGCTTATCTGTTCTTTCTCTCCTAATAAGGTTCTTGGCAGGGTTCTGTCGTATTTTGAAATAGTTGTTTGGCTTGAATCCATGTTCAAATAGTATATCAAAAGAAATATTATGATTATAATTCCAATAACAATTCCTATGTCAATGCTGTAGTTTCTCAGGGTTGAGATGTTGAATGTCATTAGTCCTGTAAGCTTTGAGGCTTTCTCTGTTTCAGTTGTTTCTGGGAAAAGCACTATTGTCCTTATCTTTTCTGCTTTGTCAAAATATATTCTCTTGTTCAGAACATAAGATATTTTTGCATTGTTAAAGTCAGAGAAATCAAACTTTATTACAGGATCATTCTCTATTATTTGATAGTTGTTCTGCAGGAATGATATTTCAGATGTAGATTCTGCTATCTCTTTTGGAATTATCTCTATTATGAAAGATTTTCCAATTTTTTCATCGCTTGAAATCACTTCTTCTATAAGCGTTTTTTCCTCATAGTTGTTCTCGTAGGTTATTTTAGCAGAAACAATCTTTGTCTCTATGTTTAGGTTTTTTGTCTTTGAGATTGCTTCGTCAATCCTTGCCTTATTTTCATCCCCAAAAATCTTTTTATAAGCATAAACAACATCCTCATAATTCCTTACTTGTTCAATGCTCTTTTCTTCAATAATCTGAAAATCTTTAGGAGCTGTACTAAGCAACGATTTTGCTTTCAGGCTTGTTTTTTGGAGTTCAGAAAGAACATCATCATCTGACAATGATGATTCCTTTAAAGAGTTTGTCTGCTCTATGAGCTGTTCTATTTGAGATTTTGCAGATTCAATCTTCTGCGTTGTTCCAAAAATATTCATGAGACGCCTTTCATTTTCTAATTTTGAGTTTAGTATATCTTCATAACCAGTTATCTTTTCGCGAATGTCCTGAAGTTCTCTCAATTTATCCGCTATCCTGTTTAAACTCTGCTGGCTCACTGCAATTTTATTTGCCTGCTTTAAAGGTTCAACATACAATTCCTCTGAAAAAGCACCTATGTTGCCTGCCTTGTCAACAGCTCTTACAGCATAATAATGTGGGTTTGCGATGGAGTCGATGAAATAATCGTTTGTTGTTTTTGTGTAATAGTCCAATTCTGTGAGCCCTGGATTTTCTGAACGGTAGATGTTGTAATAGGAAATGTCCTTGTCTTCGGAATACCATGACAACCTTGCAGAGTTTGCTGCAGGAGTTGCTTTGAACACGCTTATCTTTTTGGGAGCGATTGTATCAACTATGAATATATTACCTGATGTTATCTCTGTTCCTTTGTTTCCCTTGTAATCTTCCATCCAAACATAGAATGAACCAATTTGTTCTCCTGCATCCTCTTCTATCAAAACAAAACCCTTGTATTCCCTTCCAGAACCTGTAAGAGGAACTATTATGGTGTTGGAAGGTGCTGAACTCAGAACATAGGCAAATGTTATGTTTCTTACTTCCTCACTTGTTCTGACTGTAACATCAAATGTTCCATAACTTATTCTGTCCTTAAAGATTACTTCTGCTTTTGGGGGAGTATCTACGGTGAATTTTAAAACAAATGGTTCTTGTATAAGATTTTCAACTAAGTCCTTGCATAAGAAATAGTAAGTATATTCCTTATCCTCTAAATTTAGGTTTATGGTGTGCGTTGTTTTTAAATCACTCATTTGGTTCATTGATTGAAAATTTGTGTTTTCAGAGCTATATCTGCAAACAGAGTTCTCATCAGTTGTTATTTTTATCAGAACATCGTTGTTGTTTACAAGTGCAAGGTTCAAAGGTTCAGAGTTTATTATTTCCGGAGGAGTTGTGTCTATTGAAAAATTGATTGTTGAAGATGCCTTGTTTCCAAAATTATCCTGGCATAAGAGGTAATAAAAATAATCACCATCTCCTTCGGATTCTAATTTAGAGGTTAAGTTGTAACTGTGTTCCTTTTCATTGCCTAACATTAAAATCCATGTTTCATTATCATCACTAAAACTGCAATTGGAATTTTCATCTGTTGTTAATTTGAGGATTACATTGAAATTGTTTAGCTTTCCGCTAGGACTTTTATTCAGGATTACAGGTGGTTTGTTGTCAAAGAAAACTGTCCCTTCTGTGTAATCCCTATTTTCGAATATGCCGTTTTTGTATAGGATTGCTTCAATCCTATAATACCCTGCTGAAGTGGCATTTATCAAGAAAGTATGATTTATTATTTGCAATTGGCTGCTTAAATTCTCAAAATCGCTTTCCTCAAAGGTGAAATTCATCTCGTTTGGAATCAAATTGCTCGTGAGATTGTATAAAACATAACCGTTGAATGTTTCGTTTGAGTTTATTATGAAGTTAACATAGTTTAAGCCATAGTTTAGCATCTGCTGGCTTATTGGGCTTATTATGTTTATGTTGGCTGCAGAAACTGTTGTGCTTTCTTGCACCAAGAATACTGAAATCAAAAAAACAAAAAACAGCACAGCAGGGCTGTTAAGCTGTTTGCTTGTTTTCTCGGGATGAACTTTTGGATTGGGGGTGTCTGAAAAAGATTCAGAACAAGATCGTTTCATCCCAAAGCCTGCTTGTGCTGTGTCCTGAAGGACCTTGAATAAAAGGTGCTCGCTTGCTTGCTTGTTTGCCTGCTTGTGTGAGCGTGATTTGTGAGTAATTTTTGTAATTTTTTGCATTTGGAAATAACCATTTTTCATAACTCCTTTTAAAGCGCGTGCCTCTTTTTCCCAGGAATGTTTTGTACTCATTTTTCATTCTTCTTATCCTTGAGTTTATCTATTTTTAAGAGAATGCCTTCATCCTTTGCTATGGCTTCTTCTATTGCCTTTTGCAAATATTCGTTAAGAGTAATATTTTTTAGAACAGAAATTATTTTTGCCTTTTGATGAATTTCATCTTTTAATGGGATGTTTACCCTCTTCATAAAGTTCCTCTGCGTTGTTAATGAGAGCTGTTGATCCCTGAAAAAACAAAACAAACAGGTTTGCAAATTTCTTTTGTTTTATGCTTAGACAATAATGAATTTTTATTATTTTAGTTATTTAAATACTTTTCTATTTTTTAAAATAATATTACTAAAATATTATAATTAATTTTATATTTAAATTTTTAATTGATTTTTATTAATTAGTTAATTTTAATATAATAAATATTTTTATATTAAAATATTTTTATTATAAAAATTCATAATTTTAAGAGGTGCAAAAGAATTTTTTATAAAATTTGCTAGACTGTTGCTGAATGAAAAACAGGAAAGCAATGGCAAAGCACTAAGCTCTAAGAACTCTTTTTAATGAAGTTTAGGTAAGAATCTAGGAGTTTTATCTTATAGCTTAGCTCAGCCCTTATGCCCTTAAGAGCAAGCAGTTTTTTCTTTGTTTTCAGAGCATAATAGAACATCAGTTTTTCTCCTACTTTCAAATCATTTATGCGCCATTTAACAATTTTCAGGTTTTTGTCTTCAAACAACTCTTCTTGTATCTCCTTCTTTGCTTCTGAATAAACCTTTATTTCTGAGGTTTCAGCATCAGCAGGATAAGCATCCTGAAGAGTTATTTCCTCCATGTTTGTTTTAAGATAATTCTCTAAAATAATCTTAACTTCATAAACATCTTCCTCTATTCTTGTTACAATCTTCTTGAATTTCAATCCCTTTCTCCTCAAAAGGAATTTTAACAGAAGGAGCAATAATAAAATTCCTAATATTATTAGTATTATTAAAAACCCAACTCTGAATGTTGCTGCTGTTATGATGAACTTTGGTTTTTCAACCTCTTTCTTTTTTATTGCTTCTATACTCATAGATGAATTTTCAAAACTTGAGTTGCAGTAAGTTATGAGTATGTCTTCTAAGGAATCTTCATCAATGTTCAAACTTGCGCTTGAAGGTTTTCTAAAAAGAACTCCTGGGCCGTCAAAGAATGCTATGTAAAAACTGGTGTTTGTCATTTTTGTATATGTCATGAAATAGTTCTTTTTGTAGTATGTAAAGAACCAAACAGGTCCCTCGTACATTTCAAAATCTATTTTTGGAGTTAAATCTAAATCTCCAAGGTAGATTATTGTTATTTTGTTGAACAATCTCTTTTCTTCTTCTGTGAGCAGTTCCTTTGCTTCTTCGCTTATGTTTTCCTTTTTTTCTTCCTTTTTGGCAGGAGGATAGTACACCTGAACAGAAGGTCCTGTTGTTCCTCCTCCAGCACCTCCTCCACCACCTCCTCCACCACCTCCACCTCCGCTTGGCGGCTGTTCTTCTTCTCTTGGAAGAATTGTAAGAGTAAAAATGTCGTGAGTTATGTTACACCCGTCATCAACTATTATTGTTACAACATAGCTTCCTGGCTTTGAAGTTGCTATAAAACTTATCACTCCGTTTTGCGTTATATCAAAAAGTTCTGTGTTATCAGTTATGTTTAATTGGTCGTTGTCAGGATCTGAAAAAATGACTTTATAGTAAAAGTATTCTCCGTATGTGACGCTTTGGCTTCCTATTGGTTCTATAACAGGAGGATTGTTTCCATAACAATACTTAAAGCGCCAAATATCAGAGTATTCTCCATAAAAATTCCCGTCAAAGGCCCTTGCCTTCCAATAATAATGTTTCTTTTCTAAAGGAACTGATACTTCATAAGAGATTATTGTTCCATTGCTCTCATTTGTTCCTTCAATGCTTGTCTCGTTTATCAATAAATTATTAAAATCAGAATCATTGCTTAACAACAAGTCATAAACCACTGGATCGTTATTGAGTTCCTCTGTTTTATGCCATTTTAATAATAGAGGATTATCAAAAACTAAAGAATCGTTTTCAGGGTAATAGAGCATTGTTTTGTTAGGCGGAACATCAATTATGTTCGTTGATGAGATTATAAACCCAACTAAGCTTGGCTTCATTAAGAACAAGCTTAAGATTCCTGCTGCAAACAAAGACAGCACAATTATTGCCAATTCAAATTGTGTTTTTTGCATGCTTGTCTAAGATTGTTCTTTTATTGTTTTTTTGTTAGTTTAACTCTTTTTTTGTTTAAATCTTTTTTAGCCATGTTTTAAAATCTTAAATTCTTGGATTGTTTTAAATTCTATCTGAATCTGTAAATATATCTAAATTTCCTTTTTTTCTTCTTTTTGATTATTGCCAAGAGCAGCAATATTATCAAAATCAGAATTATGTAAATTATTAGCATCCAATTAAATCTTTGCTTTGGCTTGACATTCAAAACGCTGAAAGTTTCCTCTGTTTTTTTATTAGCATAATAAACAACTCCGCTTATAATATACCTTCCTTCTTGTTTTGGTTTGAAGAACATCTCAAAGTATGTTGTTTCTCCTTGTTTTACCAAGAGTTCTTCTGATTCAAGCAGATCTATTACCGAACCTTCTAACTCTATTTTTCCCTTAAACCTTGCATTAGCATCTTGTTCTCCATTGTTCTCAAACACTGCCTTTATGCTTATTGTTTGTCCAACATTTGCCCAAACAGGATTTTCTATTCTAAGCAATCTCCCACTGGTGCTTAGCGCTCCTTTTTCTAAAACATCAAATGTCAATAATTTTGAAACTCCGCAATCAGGAAGCGTAATGTCAATCCAGTATTGTCCTAAACTTAAATTGCTTGTCTGAATTTCAACTTCAAGATTTGCTTCTAAACTTGGAAGAATTTCATCAGCAAAAAGAGTGTTATTAATCAATATTCTTGTTTGTTCTTTATCCCAAATAGCATAGTTCATTCTTGGAGATAATCTGACATTGCCTGTGTTTGTTAAGCGAAGGTTCAGTTTAGTGTTCCTTCCAATTTCAGAATTCTTTATTGAAAACGAATTTGCAAAACAACTCTTTATTTCCTCTCCAATAACTTCTACTGTTATTGGTATCTGAATGCTCATAATTATTGCTGATGCTGTTGTGTTCTTTCCAGCAGGAGTTGGTATTTTCTTAATTAATAAATAACCAGTATAGTTTCCTGTTGCTGCATCAGGAGGAGTTATTATGATGATTTTTAAATAATACGGGTTCTGAGAGGTTATGTTGAAGGTTGTGTTCGTTATATTTATCCAATCTTTTATATAGCCGTACTTCTCAACAACTACTGTTGAGACATCTGACAAAGAAGTTATAGTTAATGTTTTCTGCTGAAATCCGTTTCTTAGCATTTTTTCAAAAACAAGAACTCCTGGACTTACTCCAATGTTCGCTGTTATGATTTCAGAATTTAAAGAGATCAGCAAAAAAACTATAATAAAAAGTTTAATGAACCGAATTTGTTTGAAAATACTTATTCTTGATTCCATTTTTGCTTCCTTGCTTTCGTCCTGTTTTTATTTTCTTTTTATTTGCTTGTCAGCAACTCTCAATGATATTTATTTTTATATTTTTTATATTTCTATATTCTTAATTTTTGATGCTTGTTTAAAGCAATTAATTTTTTTTAATTATAAACCTTTCTTTTTGATCTTGTTTTTGATTTTTGTTTTAATTTTTATTTTTGAGTTTTCATTTTGATATTATCCTGCTTGCACGGCTAAAGTTATGTTTCCTTGGCAAAATCCTTTTACTCCTGCAGGTATTCTTATGCGCCAATATGTTGTTCTTGTTGATTCTGCTGTTACTCTCTTATCTAAATCAAAGTCTGTTGCTGTGAAAGGAGTTAATGTTAAAGCTCTCATTAAATCATAGCTTTGGTCTGTTCCTGTAATATTGTAGTGTTGGTTCTCAACAAAGATTGAACCAATAGGATTGCAACTCATGTTTGTGCCGTTAAGCACTAAATCAATTTTTATGTTACCAAGGTTTGTTATTGTTAGTTGGGAAGATGAAGGGCTTGTTTCTCCTGGACCCAAGATTCCATAATCTATTATTGCATTTGAAACATTCAAAGCAACCAAAATATTTATTTTTGTAGTGTTTGTTGAACTTGAATAAGCATTGCTATTATCATATGTTGTTGCATTGCATGTCCAAGTTCCATTATTAGCATAGTACAAAACATTAAAAGCGCAACTAAAGTTCTTCTTTGTTGTTTCAAACCCTGATGATAGAGAGCAAGTGTTATTTTTGTAAAGCGTGTTGTTGTTCTCAGAATCAGTTGGCAAAACTCCGCTTCCAGAAGCATACAGAACTGCTGAAACATTCTTTATATCATCATAACCTTCTAAATCGCTTATTGTTCCATTGCAATAAACTATTTTTGAACTTCCTGCTGTTAAATCAATCTCCCCACTAGGGTTTGTTATCTCGTCATCTATATAAATTTTTGTTATGTTTGGCGCTGAATTAGAGCATGTTCCATTCCATTCTGTTCCATTCGCATAATAAGTTCTGAAGAATGCTTGGGTTGTTGAATTTACAACTGCTATTACAAAATTTCCATCACAAATTCTAATTCCTGTTGCAGGATGATAACCTGTTAAAGCGTTGTATCTTAATGAATTGCTTTGCACTGGAATTTCGCTTGAATATTGAGTTAAATCAAGGTTGTAAGTTCTTAAAGCAACTCCAACATCTGTTGTTGTGTCATGCCATGAAAAGATTATTTTTTGGTTTGAACTCGCTCCTGTTGATACCATTACTCCTGATGCTGTTGTTCCAACAGCAGTATCAGGAACAACCTCAGTGCCAACAATAGTTCCATAAACAGAATACAACCTAAACCTAACATAACCAGAAGTTTGATCAAACCAACCAATAACAAAATGAGAACTATTAACACCAGAAACAGAAACACTAAAAGAACCAACACCAGCATCAGTATCAACATCAGTAATAGCACTAACAGCACCACCAGAACTAGTATAAGTCCTAAAAGTAACATCAGAAGAAGCCATATCATAATAACCAAAAACAAAATTAACATTATCCAAAGCAGAAACACTAACAGCATTACAAGTACCAGCATTAGTATCAACATCAATAGCATTAGTAACAGCACTACCAGAACTAGTATAAACTCTAAAAGTAGCATCAGCATCAGGCTGATCATACCAACCAACAACAAAATGAGAACTATTAAAAGCAGAAACAGAAACACTCCTAGAAGTACCAGCAGTAGTATCAACATCAACCCTACTACCAAAAACATTACCAAAAACATCAAAAACCTCAAAACTAACATAAGAACTACCACTATCAACCCAACCAACAACAAAATGAGAACTATTAAAAGCAGAAACAGAAACACTAGTATAATCACAAGCACTAACAGCCAAACTAGAATCAACAACAACCTCACCAGAAACCAAACTACCATTAGTATTATAAACCCTAAAAGCAACCCTATTATTAGTATCATCACAATAAGCAACAACAAAAGTGTTTCTTGTTAAGGCTGCTAAAGATAGAGATGTAATTTGATTATTAGAGAAGGTTGTTGTTACTCCTGAAACTAATAATGGATTGAAAAAGAAGATTATGATTAAAGTTTCAATAAAGTAACTTACAAAAATTATTTTTTTAAGAGCATTTTTTGTTGATTTATTTTCCTGCTTGTTTTTGTTTGTTTTTTGTTTGCTCATAATTTCATATTTTATTATTCTTGTTTTGTTTAAAAAAGTTTTTATAATATTTTAATTTAAATTTTGTTTTGCGAATGTTTTATGAAATTTCAAAAGTTTTTTATTGTTTTTTGTTTTCTTGTTTTTTATGATTGTTTGCCCTTATTTTAAGAATTGCGGGGGTTGCAGTTTACAAAATCTTGAATATAAAGTTCAAATAGATAAAAAAACAGAATTGCTTTCAAAACTGCTTAGTGTTGATAAGGATTCAATAAAAGTTTTTTATGATAAACCATTTAATTACCGCAACAGGATGGATTTTATCTTTCATAAAAACGGTTTGGGTTTAAGAAAGAAAAGGGATTGGAAAAAGATTATAGATGTTGAGTATTGCTATATTGCTGAAAACAGAATTAATGAATTGTTAAAAGAAATTACGGATTTTTTTAAGGATCTTGATTATTTTGATGTTGAAAATAATTCAGGAACTTTTAGGTATGCTGTTGTAAGAGTTGCTAATGAATCATCAATAAGTTTTGTACTTAACTCTAATTCTGCAAGAATAAGGGCTGCTGTTGAAAGAATAAGAGAGTATTCAAAAATTTCAAGCGCTCAAAACATTGTTGTTACTTTTGTTCCTGAAAACACTGATGTTAGTATTTCTGATGATTTTTTTGTTGCAAAAGGAAATGCTAAATTAAGCATTAATCTTTTAAATAAGATTTTTCATTTTTCAGTGCAGGGTTTTTTCCAGAACAATTATTCTATGGCTAAAAAAATGCATTTGTATGTTAATAACTTAATAATGAATGAAACAAGAATAAAAACAAAAGAACTTTTTTTATTAGATTTATACTCTGGAGTTGGGACTTTTGGAATAATAAACTCTGATTTTTTCAAGCATGTTTTTTTAGTGGAAAATAATAAGAGTTGTGTTGAGTCTGCAATTGAAAACATAAAAATAAATAATGCTAAAAACATAAGCGTTTTTAATCTTGATGCTTCAAAAATTAAGAGGTTGAGTGTTGAGAAAAACAATGTTTATGTTATAATTGATCCTCCAAGGTCTGGGATTCATCCTAAAGCGTTGAATGCTATTAAAGAATTAAAACCAAAGAAAATAATTTACATTTCCTGCAATCCAATAGAACTCTCAAAGGATATTAAAAAATTTAATTCTTATGATCTAAAATCTGTTGCCTTTTTTGATTTTTTCCCTCAAACAAAACACACGGAAGTTGTTGCTGAGTTTGAGGAAAAGTAAAAAAAAGCAAATTTAAATAATTAAAAAAATTAAAATTGGAATATAAAAGTGCGCAAAAAATAAAAAATAATAAAAAATAAAAAATAATTTAAAGATTTGGTTAAAATAAAAAACTAAAAAATTTCTTGATACAGAAGAATAAAAGTTTTCTAAAAAACAAAAATTAATTGTGAATTTAAAAATTTTTAGTGAACAAGTTCTTGGAAAAATAATCTTATTTCTTCTGCTTCTTTTCAATGCTTATTATTGTGTCCTTTTTTATCAGCACTTCTTTATAGTCGCCTTTTACTCTTATGAAATCTCCTTCGTTAGAATAGTATCCCTGAATAACTCTAACAGAATTAGGAGTTTCCTGCCAAACAACCTTAACAAATTCCTTTTCCTTGAACATTTTTATCTTCTCTTTTAGGTTTTACTTTGGTTTAAAATGAAATCAATAATTTTTAACCAACCAAAACAGCAAATGTTATGTTTCCTTGGCAAACGCCTTTCAGCCCTGCAGGGATGCTTATCCTCCAATAGGTCATCCTTATTGCTCTTAAGGCATCAGTGTCGTTTCTCTTTAGGAGGTCAAAAGCAGTGACTGTTACAGGGGATGAGGTTAGCGCTGTCATTAGTCCATAAGCTTGATCTGTTCCTGTTACATTATAATGTTGGTTGCCAACAGGAATTGCTGGGTAAGGATTTGGGCATGTCATGTCAGTTCCATTAAGAGTTAAATCAAGTTTAACATTTCCATGATTCGTTATGTTTTCTATCACAGAACTTGAAGATGTCTCAAGAGGTGCCATATTGCCATAATCTATTGTTGTGTTTGAAACATTCAAAGCAACCAAAATATTGATGTTTGTTGAGTTTGTTGAGGAATTGTAAGCTCCATCGGCATCATAAGCAGTTACATTGCAAGTCCAACTTGCATTGTTGGCATAGTATAAAACCCCAAAATAGCAGTGGAAATTCTTGCTTAGTCCTGAGCCAGCACTTAAAGTACAACTGCTATTGGTGTAATGTGTTTCATTATTGTCTGAGCTTGTTGGGGTTGCAACACTATTATCATAAAAAACAGCAGAAGCATTTAGGATGTCAGCATAACCATTAGTATCGTTTATTGTTCCATTGCATTCAACAGGAGTTATTGTTCCTGGTATTAAATCAATGTTTGTTCCAGGAGCATAACCAACCCTATTAACAGTTATAGAAACAATGCTTGGAGCGACATTTGTAACATTGACTCTTGAGCTTACTGTAGTAGAATTAACTGCAAAAATCCTTGGGCTAATGAAGAGCAAAAATGCAACCAACATAAAAATTAAAATTATCTTTCTCTTCATTGCTTGTTTTGTTTGCAAGTTAAACATGAAAATCACCTTATATGAGTTCTACATAAAAATAGTATGTTGTGGGACTTCCTGCTGTGTCATCTTCTGCTACTAAAACCTGAAAATCATATGGCTGGTTGTTGTAACCATTAGTATTATATGAGAATAGTGTTGTGTATAGGAACGCACTTCCTGCTTTAAGCAATACTTCTTGGAATTTTGTAGTGCCTGGATCCATTGATTGTGGAGCATTATTTATGAAGGTTGCTGTTGACCTGCAAGCGTTTTGGTTTATTGGAACAGCGCCGACAGCAAACGCCTTGTGTATTTGATATGGGAATGTTTTGTTGATTGTATCAGAGTTCGAGGATGCATGGTTTAGAGCAGAATCCTCACTGTCTATATCAGATTGTTGAGCACAAGCAACGCTTGTCCATGTAGGAGTTGAGGATGCTCTTGTTGCATATATTTCTCCTGAATCAGAACTAAAATTCCATTCATAAATCATGTAGTTGCTTGAGTCCTGCAAA
This sequence comes from Candidatus Woesearchaeota archaeon, assembly GCA_049700835.1. Taxonomy (GTDB): domain Archaea; phylum Nanobdellota; class Nanobdellia; order Woesearchaeales; family WAPY01; genus JAWBOW01. The sequence goes on along the minus strand of JBNAUL010000001.1, from coordinate 337,862 downwards.
GCATACTTTCCAGAGATGTTTCCAACATATGCTTTCCAGCGAAGGTTTTGCTGAGTGAAGTTTAGGACCATTGTAGTGATTGTTCCTTTTGGATCGTTCCTTTGAAGTCCTGCTGTTAAATTAGGGCCTGTATTTGTTGTGTTAGAAACCAAGGTTGGTCCTCCAGGCAGAGCGCTTGCTGAATAAGCATAAATTAAAAATAAAGTCATTATGGCAAGAATCCTAATAATGAACTTATTTTCCATTTTTCTCACCCTTTGTTGGTTGTTTCTGCTCAATGCTTATTATCCTGCTCTTTCTAATTAGCACTTCTTTATAGTCGCCTTTTACTCTTATGAAATCTCCTTCGTCAAAATAGTATCCCTGAATAACCCTAACAGAATTAGGAGTTTCCTGCCAAACAACCTTAACAAATTCCTTCTCTTTAGGCATTTTTTATCACCTTACTTGCTTGCAAAATTTTTGCATGTTATCATGCATTGTATGCATTGTATGAATTTATAAAAAATAAAAAATAAAAATGGTTTTTACTGTATTTCAACATAAAAGTAGTATGTTGTGGTGGAGGTGTCTCCGTAATGCCCGTCTTCTGGCACTATAAGCTGAAAATTGTATGTATTGCCGTCATAACCAACAGCATAACCCTTATGAATTATTGCTGTGTAGATCGTTTTGTTGTTTGCAATGTCATAGAGCAGAATTTCTTTGAATATTCCTGAGTTTTCCCAAGCATCTGAGACATAGAGATTTGCCTGTCTGCAGTTGCTTGCTGCTGTTATGTGATTTGTAGCAACATAAATATCCCCTGAGAATGTCATGTTGAATGTTCTGTTTATAGAATCCATATCCTCTGCATTGTTTATGTTTAGAGCAAGTTCTTCATTAGTTATTACAGAATTATTAGCGCAGATTATGTTTCCAGTGCTCCAATTTATTGAATTGCTCCTTGTTGCATAGACCTCACCAGAAGGATTTGGCAATGCCCAGTCATAGAGAGTTCTGTTGTTAGCATCATCTAAAACTATTGTACCAGAAATATTTCCAATATAGCCCTGCCATGCTTGTGTTACTGCCTCTGTATAAATGCTCAGATAAGAAATGTTTCCTGCAAGTGCTTCCAAGCTTTTAACGCCCATAGGGCTGTGCCTTCCGCGCTCTGTTTTATTTAATTGGTCAGGGAATCTTGGCGTATCAGTTGCGCTTACTAAAATAGACAGACCTATTAAGAATACAAAACTTAACAAAAACAATTTTTTCATTCTTGTCACCTCGCTTGCGGCTCAAAACTTGCAATTTTGTTAAATATAAAAAAATCAACAAATAATATATTTTATATTTTAATATACAAAAAACAATACTAATATATAAATATTTCTATTTTTAATATTAACTGTTAAGTAAAAAAAAGAATTCTGCATTCATTTTTTATAAAAATTTGACAAAAAATGATGAAAAATTCAAAAAACATAAAGGAGTATTTCTTTCCCTGCTTAAAATTAATAAAATAAAACAATAAAAAATCTAAGAATCAAAAATCATAGAGTTAAGAGAAAGAAGTATAATTAAAAAAAGAAAACAAAACAAATCAGAAAACTAAAAATTAAAAGCATTGAATTAAAAGTATTGTTTAGAAAAATAATATTTAAAAAAATAATGGGAGGGTAATCTTGCCTTTATTTTCTTTGATTGAATTAATTTTTAAGCGGTTATTTGCATTGCAAAATTATTTTTGTTTTATTTCTTGCTCCATATGCTCTATGTTGTTTGTGCTCCTTGTTTTATCTCTTTCAATTCTATTCACTATCTTTTTATTTTCTATTTTTCTTAGCAATATTCTCTTGCATAATCTGTAACATGTTTTTAATGATTGTTGTAGTAAAAAGTGCTTCTTATTGCATGTTTCCTATTGCATTATTTTTTATTTTATTCTTTTTTATTTTACTAATCCTTTTTGTTGTTTTTTAATCTTGTCTCTCTCTATAGAACTGTTTATTAATTAAACAAGGCAAAAAAATAAATATGCCAACCCTTAAACTATAATTCTCGCAATTTCTTATCATTTACGCCTTTTAAAACAAGAAAGAATTATAAAAAATAGGTTACGGAATGTAGGAAGTTCAGGATAAAAAAAGTCGGAAGAAGTTAAAAAAAGAAATTAAAAATTAGGAATATGGGGAAATGCCTTGAGGATTGGAAATGCAATTATTAGGAAATCAAATAAAATAGCCATTTATTACACTTAGATTCACTGCAAAAAATAATATTTTTTGTCATTAACACAATAATATAATTATATAATAATTTTATTATAAAATAAGAAAGATTAAAAAAGTTAAAACAAGTTAAAAATGGTTAAGTTAAATTTTAACTTTAGGAGGTGCTATTAATAATTTCATTATATTAATCATTGCAATTATTGTTTATTCAGATTTATTCAAATTTAATTTATTCCAATTCAGAACTTAGTATTTTTATCGTTTCTTCCTTTGCTTTTGCATTTCTTATTTTCTCTGCTAATGATTCTTTCTTAAAAACATCTTTTACCCAATTTGCAAAATCATTTCTTGAACTATTAACATGATGCTTGTATAAATCATCGCTCATTGTTTTCAAAGCTTCCAATAGCTCTTTCAAGCTTCTTAATCTTCTCCCATCGTTTAGAACGAATTCCTTTTCAGAAGGTATTTCTGCTTCCAAACTGAGCTTTTGCGCTTCCCTCTTTATTATTTCTGAGAGTTCTCTTATTCTTTCTTCTGTTGTTTTTATCTGTTCTTTGTATTGTTCTAAAACTATATTTTGATTTTCCCATTTCTCCTCAAGTTTTGAAAGCTCCAAGAGCAAGTTCTTCAATCTCAAATAAGCCGCTTTTTTCTCGTATTCAATCTCTTTCTTGTTCTTTTCTGATGCAAAATAATTCCTTATTTCTTCAATCAAGTCCTTTTTTGCTAATTCCTCGAAGGATTTTTCATAGATGTTTTCTAAAAGTTTTGCAAAAAAACCTTTATTAGAAGATATTAAATCTTCGAAATCAAGTTCCATCTCTTCTTTAAGTTCTTTCTTTATTTCCTGCGTCTTAAACTCTCTTGTTTCTGTTTTTTCCTCTTTTTTTTGTTCTTCTTTAATCGGTTTTACTTCAAACTTTTCCTTATCTTTTAAAGCGTCTTTTGTTTTTTCTTCTTTTTGTTTTTCTTTGTTGTTTTCCTTTGCTTTAAAAAAGAAAAACCTTCTCTTTTCTTTTTTTTCCTTCTTTTCCTGTTCTATAGGCATCTGTATTGTTTCTATGGTTCGTGTTTTCTCAAGCAAATCCTTTGCCAGCATTGGAAGTTCCTTCTCTTCCTCTTGGGTTTCAACCTTCCTCTTCTTTCTTGAAAAGAACATTTCAGCCACTCATATTATTAACAATTATAAACTATTATTATAAATTATTATAGGCATATTTTAGAAAATAAGTTTAAAACTTTTTGTATTAATTTTAGAGTGATTTATAAAATAAACTATTTTTGATTTTTAAAATGACTTTGTTGTTACAATAATAATTTGATTTTTATTAAACTTTAAATTTTTTGTTGATATTTAAGTTTTTAAGGTTTAATTGAATATAATTTGAATGCTGTTAGAATATTAGCAGTTGATTGCAATAAATTATCATTAATAATTCCTAAAAATGATTTTTACTAATATTAATTTTTAAGAAAAACTATTGGCATTGTCAATTATTTATTTTTATTAATTTCTTTTATTAATTTCCATTAACAATTGCCATCATTTTTGATCAGATAATCTCAACATAAAAATTAACCAAAGATGTTCCTGATTTATAGTTTTTTAGCAGCGATGGAATTCTTATTTCATAATCATAAATTCCATAAGCGCCTTGTTTTTTAGGATTTATTTTTGTAACGAAAACTATATCTTCTTTGTTGTTATAATCAAATTGGTAATTGTTGGATAAATCGTCTGCTTTATCCCAAAGAATTCCTGTTATGAAGTTGGGGTTATTTGTTGAGTTTATTATTGGAACATTATCGATAATTCTCCCTGAAATATTGAATGTTGCAATTGCTATAGGATCGTCTGTTCCTAAACCCCAAGTGTTCTTTATGGAATCATTAGCATCGCTTGTATTTAGTATTATGTCTAAATCCGTAAAATCGTTGTTTGTTTTTTGATTGTTTATGTTTCTTGTTAATGGAATTAAATCATTGAATGAGAAGGAAGAATCAACATCTGATATTATTATGTTACCATAGTTTGTTTCTGAACTTTCAACTTTTAATAATGTTTTATTTAAATAATCTCCTAACATTATTTCCACGCTTATATTGCCATAATAATACTGATATATTGGTATTGAGATGCTCTTGTTTGCTTTGTTGTTTGTTTCATCTGATTCATTAACTATGTTGTTTGGATCTAAAACAGCAAAGATGTTGTTGTTTCCTGGTTTTACAATAAAAGTAGTGTTTACAATTATAAAATTGTTTCTTGAAAGATTTGGAACTGTAATGTTTGAATTCAATTGTGTTCCTCCTAAGTCAGGATCACCATAATAAAACTGAACAATGAATGGTTTATCAGCATCGCTTAGTCCTAAGTTTGTTATGTTTGCAAAAACAGTTATGTTAGAACCTTCAGACGAGTTTGTCTCATTGAAGAATATTCTTTCAGGCGTTATTACTAAGTCAGGACCTGAAATGTTCAGTGTGAAATTCTGTGTTGCAAATCCAAAGTTTCCTTCTGTATCCTCGCACTTAACATTCCAATAATAAATTCCAACTCTAAAGAAAACATTGTTGAAATAATTTGTTTCATTATTTAATGGGCTTGAATTTGTAACATTAGGATTAAAGGAATATTCGTTTCCTATGTACAGGGTGCAGTTGGCCAAGTTATAATCAAATGGAATGTATGAAAGGTTTATGTAGCCAACGCCTGTTGTATAGTTATCTTCTGGCAGCAGTAAAGTCACGGTTGGTTTTGTAGTGTCAGGAATTATTTCAAAAGTATTGTAAGCCCTTGTTGTGGTAAAATTTTCTTTCTCAGCAATAAAAACTAAACTGTAAGTTCCTAAACTCTGATTTTTAGTGCTCCAATCAAAAGTAAATATTCCGTAAATATCTGTTTCTCCAGAAGATTCTTTTTTGAATTCTTGCTGCACTCCTAATGTTACATTAAGTGATTTTTCTTCTACTATAAAAGAAACAATTTTCTTTGTATTTGTTCCTGCAACAACATCAGCCCAAAAGTTTGTTGGACTTTTCAATTCAAATCTCATGAAGCCGTTTGTGTAAGTTGTTGTTGCTGTTGTTGCTGACCAAGATTGTACATGGAATGCTTTCTGCATCACAACAGGATTTATTGCTATGTTTGCGTCTGCTGTTATCTGAGATGAGTTTTTTTGTACATCAAACTCTTCAGGCATCTCAACTAAAAACCAACTTATGTATGCTGTTCCAGAGGTTGTTTCTTTATAGAATCTCAATATTGTTTGATTGGTTATATTTCCTCTAATGTAATTTCCATCTATTGTGCTTACTCCTGAAACAGCAGTTCCAAAGATTAAGAATGCTCTTGACAAATTAACAGAGCCGACGCTTATATTGTATTCTAAAGTTGAAAACGAAAAATTACCGCTTTGAACTCTTGCTCCACTCCACTGAATAATTTGTAATTCTGCTATTGCAGCACTTCCTGAAGTTGCTCTTTCAACATAAACTGTTGTTGAGTTCAAAAACATCGCTCTAAAGAATCCTTGATTATTGTTTCCTGCTGTTCCTGAATTAGCCCTTCCAAGAACTATTATGAACGATTCGTTCAAATTAACCTCGTTGTTTAAGTTTATTGTTGCATTGAGTTGAGTTGTTGCAAAAGAAACTGTTGCTCTCTGAACGCTTATTTCAGAACTCTCGACAACCTGCCAAGAAATGTTTGCTGTTGTAACAGCAGCATATCTTTCAAACAATAATTGATTACTTGCAGAAATTCTTGCTGTTATTTCTGATCTTGAAGGCAGAGAACTTGCAATATTTACTGTAAGCATAACAAACGCATTATTTACATTTACCGGTTCAATGTTTATTGTTGCAGAAGTTGTTGTCATCGAATACCAATTTCTCTGAATTTTTAGTCCTGCTAAACTAACTGTTTGTCCTGTTGAGCTTGCATTTGGATTTCCATAATGAAGCCAATAATTATCATTTAAGCCAAGCTTTGTTAAGTTAGCATTAAATCTTATAACGCACCAAGTCTTGCTGCTATTACTAACTATTTGTGAAGGAATTAAAGTATGATTAAAACCATTTGTTTGCACTATTCTTAACTCTTCGCAACTATTTATGTAAGTTGATATTCCAGAAATGTTTAAATCAATTGTTTTATAAATAGGAGCCCTAAAAGAATTATTTATAAAAATCTGTTTTCTATAAATCCAAGAAGTGTTCCACCAATCTACTGTTGTGTTTCCAAATATAACATCTGCTTTTGTTACATTAGTTATCAATGGACTTCCAAAGATATCTGTTGTGTTAGCAATTAATATTGCTGGCTCTCCTTTTTGGTATTGCGGTTTTGATGTTTGAGCATAACCAATTATTTTATCTGATTTTATGTAAGTAAAGTTTCTCTCTTCGCTAATGTTGTAATTTCCAAAAATATCGTAACATTCAACTTTCCAAGAGTAGTTTCCCTCTTCAAAAATTTGCGTGAATGTGTTTACTTCTCCAACACTTACATTGTAGTTTGTTTTGTTTATTGTGCTGTTAATTATTAAACTGCAATTGCTTAAATTGCTCTTATCATAGACAATATAGTTGAAATTTATTGTTGCATATCCAATCAAAGCACTTTGAGAAGGTTGTGTTAGGTTTATGTTTGGGGGAGTAATATCGTTTGTTGTTAAAAAGTATGTTGCATAAGATAATTTGTAATTATTTGTTTGGTTGTAAATTGCTGTTATATTATAAATTCCTGGATCCTCAAAAAAGTAATTTATAGACAATGGAGAGTTTCCAAAAGCAATTAAATCATTATTAACATATATTTCCAAGTAACCTGTTATTGGTTTTATAACCTCGGCACTTATATTAACATAGTTGTCTTCGTCTATTGTTATGTTGTTTTCTACCCCGTTTAGTTTTAGTTTTATTTCTGAATCTGATTTTTCCACAACATAATCGTATTTTGGCGTTGAGTTTGTATTGTTGTTGAAATCTGTTACATACCATTTATAATAGTAGATTGAAGCGTTTAGATTTTGCAAGGAATAATTATAAGATATTGTGCTGTTAGATTGACTTTCATTTTCAATGCTTAAATTTATTAAAGTTATATTTAATATTTGTCCTGTAAAATTCTGCTCTATCACTAATTCTTTTATTCCAAAGTTATCACTCCAATTTATAATGAAATAGTATTCTTTATTTGGCTCGTAAGTTGTTGGCGTTTCAGGATATGATATGTTGTTGTAATAAAATGGAGATGTTGAATCCACTTTTATAGTGAAATTTTCTGATGCAAAACTATTCCTTCCAGAACTATCGTTGCACCAAACATTCCAAACAAAAATGCTATCGTTTAATGTTCTTGAGAATTCGTTTGAATTGTTGTTTATTGGACTGTTATCATAAGCTTGTTCTTCCCAAATGCCGCTAAAATTTCCATACAAGATGCAACTATCTAAGTTTAAATCAATAGGAGTGTATGCGAAGCTTACTTCTGATCTTGAATAAGAGTTGTTCTCTGGAAATTCAAGAAGCACTGCTGGATTTGTTAAATCAACAATTAATGTGTATTCTTCTGTTTCTGCATAGTTGAATTCTGAACTATTGTCATAACATCCTATTTTAAAATTGTAAATCCCTTCTTCTAAAATTATTGTAAAATAGTTAGGAACAAAATTTTCAATCTCATAATCTGTTTGATTTATAGCATTGTTCATTATTAAAGAACAATTTTCTATTCCTGTTGAATCTTGAGGAGTATAGTTTATTAAAATTGTATCATACGACAAGAATGTGTTGTTTCTTGGGCTGTTTATTGTTATAAATGGCGGTTGTGCGTCTATTACAAAAATACTAAGATTAAATATTTCTGAGGAGTTCTCAAAACCATTTGTATCTGTGCAATTTACATTCCAAGTATAGTTTCCATTTTGCAAGAAAACTGTGAAATTGAATGAAACTCCTCTTGTTATTTCATAATTAGTATCTTTTATTTCTCCATCGATTATTAACTCGCAAAAACTTATGTTGCTGTAAGTGTCTGTTGCATTTGCGATAAAGGTTATAATGTTTGTCTCGTTTTCAATTGAATTATTATTTGGATACATCAAGTTTATTTTTGGAGGTGAAAAATCAAGCATTAAAGTATAATTCTGAGTTGAAAAACCGTTGTTTGTTGCTGTATCGTTGCACCAAACATTCCAAGCGAATATGCCTTCATTAACTATTGTAGTTGTTAAATTATTCTCAACTCCTTTTGTTATGTTGTTGCTTTCAACTATTTTTGAAAAACTTCCTGAAAAATTACCATAAAGAGCGCATGTATTCAGAGTATTTGCATCATTAGGAACATACTTGAATGTTATTTGATTTTGGCTCAGGATTGTGTTGTTTTCAGGATAAATCAAGGTTATTGTTGGACTTATTGTATCTGTTATATAAACAAAATAATTAGTTGAAATCCTATAATTTCCGAAAACATCGTATGCAATAACCCTCCAATAATACATTGAGTTAGCATCGAGAGCATAATCAACTGTATAAGAAGTGTTTGTTATTTCAAAAGTATAGTAAGCATAATCAATTGTTGTAAAACTTGAATCTTTTGAGATTTGTATTGTGTAATTAGCAAAGGTTTGTTCTTGTGTCTGTTGCCATGTTAATGTTGGAACTAAATTCTTTGATTCTGTTTTATTATAAGGAGATATTAAATCAAACTCTGAAGGGGGTGATGGAACCACTTGAAAATAAAGGTTTAAACTTTGGTTGCTTGATTTTCCAAATGAATCATTAGCCCATATGAAGGTTATGTTGTAAATTCCAAGCTGAATAGTATCATTAAAATTTATGTAGTATTCATCATTGTTTTTAACCAATGAAATGTTTTTGTAAGTTCCATTTGGATACTTTATTGTTATAAAAGCATAACTTATGCCAAACTCGTCTGTTATTGTTGCGTTAAATTTGATAAATTCTGATTGATTTATTGTTGTTGTATTTATTTCAGGATTAGAAATATTTGGAGGGTAAAAATTTATAATAAGCGTATTATTGTTGATTGCAAATGCTGAATTGTTTGAACCATCATAGCATTTAACATTCCAAACATAATAACCATCCTCTAAGTCATTCATTGTTATGTTGGTTATTGTATTTATGCTTATGTTGTAAACTGTTGCAATCTCTTGAAAAACTCCTGTAAAATTAGCCCATAAACTGCAATTTGGAATTATCAGTGTTTTTTTATCATAAACTGTGAAATTAAAATCAACATTTTTTTGTTCAAGCAAAGTATTGTTTGAGGGATAAATCAAAGTAACATTTGGTGGAGTTAAATCAGGACAAATTCCATCCCATTCTGCTCCATTAGTAAAATATGTTTTCCAATAAAATCCTGTTGTGTTTACAAATGCAATCACAAACTTGTTTCCTTGGCAAAAACCAATGTTGGTTGATGGTTGATAACCTGCAACAGCATGATATTTTAATGAATTATTCAGTACAGAAATATTGCTAACAATCGCTGTTGGCGTAGTAACCCCAAATGTTGAATAAGTGCTGAAAAAAGTTCCAACATCTGCTATACTATCAAACCAAGAATAAACAAAACTCGTTTGGTTAATAGCAGCAACATCCTGCATTACTCCTGATGCTGTTGTTCCAACAGCAGTATCAGGAACAACCTCAGTGCCAACAATAGTTCCATAAACAGAATACAACCTAAACCTAACATAACCAGAAGTTTGATCAAACCAACCAATAACAAAATGAGAACTATTAACACCAGAAACAGAAACACTAAAAGAACCAACACCAGCATCAGTATCAACATCAGTAATAGCACTAACAGCACCACCAGAACTAGTATAAGTCCTAAAAGTAACATCAGAAGAAGCCATATCATAATAACCAAAAACAAAATTAACATTATCCAAAGCAGAAACACTAACAGCATTACAAGTACCAGCATTAGTATCAACATCAATAGCATTAGTAACAGCACTACCAGAACTAGTATAAACTCTAAAAGTAGCATCAGCATCAGGCTGATCATACCAACCAACAACAAAATGAGAACTATTAAAAGCAGAAACAGAAACACTCCTAGAAGTACCAGCAGTAGTATCAACATCAACCCTACTACCAAAAACATTACCAAAAACATCAAAAACCTCAAAACTAACATAAGAACTACCACTATCAACCCAACCAACAACAAAATGAGAACTATTAAAAGCAGAAACAGAAACACTAGTATAATCACAAGCACTAACAGCCAAACTAGAATCAACAACAACCTCACCAGAAACCAAACTACCATTAGTATTATAAACCCTAAAAGCAACCCTATCATTAGTATCATCACAATAAGCAACAACAAAAGTTTCCTCATCTAAAATAGCCATATCTAAAGATGTTATATTAGTATTTGAGATATTTACTAACGGATCTATAGCGTATGCAGTTTGTTCTCCAAAGTCAAATCTTAAAACAGCATATCCTGCTTTAAGCATTAAATTACTAAAGTAAGATGTTTCGTTGCAACTATAATTCTCCACAATAAATTTTTGTATTCTAAAACTTTCATTTTCCCGTATTTCTAATAATCCTTTAATGTTTCCTTCATAATCAACAACTTTAATTTTATCTTTTAATGATTTATCGCCGCATTTTAAATCAAGGAATTTCATTTCATCAATAGTTTCTTCTAAATCATTGTTTATTTCTGCCCAGTTGCTGTTATTTGAGCTAATTCTTAAATCTGCAATGCCTGTTGTATTGAATTCAACAACCCAAACTTCATTATCTCTTAAAAATGTTATTGGATTAAGTATTGTTATTGTTTCAAAATAAAGAATGTTTCTTCCTTCTATTATTTGTTCTTTTGATATGTTTAATTCAAATTCTTCTCCTAAATTTAGATCAAGAACTTTTTTTGGTTCCTCATTGCAAGAATTATTAATTAAATCCCAATCCTCGCAAACCCAAAGTTCATTGCCTGTTGCTTCTGCTCTTATTATCAAGTTTGAAAAGTTTGCTTTTTCATAATTAATTAAGAATGTTTTTCTAGCAAACCTGTCTTTTATAATTTTTTTGTTTTCAATAGAAAGTTCCTCAAATGTTAAATTTGAGTTTTCTTTCATAATTGTATTTTCTATGATTATGTTTTTAAATTCAGAGTTATTTATGTTTAAAACAATTCTCCTAAATTTTTCTTGCGGTTTATCTTGATTTGCTTCAGTATTTTCTGTTTCATTAAAGAACTCAAAATTCAGAACAGCATCTGAAAGTTCGTTTTTCTTGTTTTTTATCCTAACCCTTAATTTGCTCTTGATTAAATCCTCTTTTTCTCTTAACTTTAATGATTCATTTTTAGAGATGAACAACTGACTTTCATTTTTTTCTTTGATTGTTTCATTCTGTTCTGCAATGCCTATTGTTTTTGATAAGTTTTCTCCTGCCTTTTTTAATTTTGAAATTACAAAAAATGTTCTCTCGCATATTGCTGTGCCGTTGATATGATAAAGCACTATCAAGCTTTCTCCTTCTATTGAAGGAATAAAATTTACTTCTTCACTAATCTCACCTAAAATGGAGTAAGTTCCTTCATTTGTTATTATCTTTAATCCTAATTTTCCTTTTAAATCTTCATCATTCATTATGTTTTTATTGATTTGAATTTTAACTGCTTCTCCTAAGAAAAAATTTTCTTTTTCTATTTTTATACAGTTTAGATCTGTAATTTGTTGTGCTGTTTTGCCAAACTCTTTTTCTTTTGTTTCATTGTTTGTTATTATTTCAGAATATGTTTTTGTCTTATTCACGCTAAAAGCAACATTATCTATAACCTTTTGATTTTTCATCAATACAATTTCATAAGTACCTTCTTCCTCTAAAACAAATTTTATCCGTTCTTCTAAACTTCCTAAAAATTTATAGTTGTGGGTTGGAGTTTTTATGAATAGTTCTGCGTCTCTTATTAAATATTTAAGTTTTATCTCTACTGTTTCATTTAGTTGGTAGTATTTTTTATCCAACATTATTACTCTATTGTTTAATTGCTCTAATTCAGAAAACACTGTTCTTATTTGCGCTAAGATGCTGAACATTACTAAAAATGAAAATAAAACTAATGACAGGACCGATGATAAAAATTCTAATGCTTTCTTCTGATTTTTATTCTTGTTTTTGTGCATCAACTTTGCTTTCATCATTTTAAAACAAATTCGTTATTAACTTTTATTAATTAATTTTTATTAATTAATAATTGACCAATGAACTAATGTTTCATTATGATTATATAATTTCAGCATCATTTGCTTTTTTCTAATCTATTTTTCTAATTTATTTTTATTTCTCAAATTTTTTCTTCTTACTTAATCTCGATGTAAAAAACTACGCTATCTGTTGTTCCCTTATAACTTTTGAGATTTGAAGGAACCCTAAATTCATAATCGCAAACATCAAAGCTTCCTTGTTTTCCAATGTTCGTTCTTGTTATAAAAACTAAATCTTGCGTTCCATTGTACTCATTGCTACCATCGCTGTAATCCCACAGTATTCCTGTCATAAAGTTTGAGTTGTTGAATGATTCTACAACAGGAACATTTTCAATCAACTTGTTAAAAACTGCAAATGAACTTGTTGCTTTTGGTAGATTGTTTATTGTGTAAGTTCTATTTACAGAATCAGTATAATTCTGCATTCCCAAAGCATGATCTATTTCTGAGAAATCGTTGCTTACAAAGTTATCATTTAAATCCCTGCTTATTGCCTTCAAAGCGCTCCAATTTATGTTGCTGTCATAATCTGCTGCAAAGATGTTGCTATCATTAGCTTCGCTTACATTCCAAACATAAACATAAGAGTTGTTAAGGTTTCTTAACAACAAACTCCCTGAAAGATTGCCGTAGAAGTAGTGCCAACTCTCAACCAATATTGTTTTATTTGCAATGTTGTTGGTTTCATCTTCTTCTTCAATGCTTCCATTTGTTTCAAGCGGCGGGTCTAATATTACAAAGATGTTATGAGTTCCAAGCTTTGCTGTCCAATTCATTATTGCATAATCATAAGAATTTGCTTCTAAACTCATTGTTATGTTATTGCCTATTTGTTCTCCTTCAAAATCAGGGTTTCCATCAAAGAATTGAACTGTAAAGTTCTCAGCATTTGATGCTCCAAGATTGTGAATTGTTGCATTTATTGTAACTTGCTTTCCCTCTTCTGGATTTTGAGTTTCGTAAACAAAAACAATGTCCTCTGAACTTATCTTTAAGTCAGGCCTTGGAACTCTGAATGCATATGTTAATGAAGTGTTTGTTCTGTTAGCATAGTCCTTACAAGTAACATTCCAATAGTGCATTCCATAACTTAAGTTATAGATTGTCTCAACATAAGGAGTGTTATTTGTTACAACAGCATCGATTATTCTTGTTTGGTTGTCAAGCGTTAGATTGCAAATCATTTCTGTTGATAAGTAATCTGTTGTTGTGAAATTGAATACTGCTGAGTTATTCAACAATGTTGAGTTGTTTTCAGGAGCATATAGTATAATCGCTGGTTCTGTTAAATCAACATACAATAATCTCTGCTCTTGGCTAATCCCAAAATTGTTGAATGTTCCATTATCATAGCATCTTATGCTCCAATTGTATATTCCTTCTAAAAGTATTGAAGTAATGTTGTTTTGCGCATTGTCTGTTATGTTATTGTTTGTTTCATTTTCTATACCATTTAATATTAAAGTGCAGTTTTTTATTCCATCATTATCGCTTGTATTAAAGTAAAATATTACTTCAGAATTTTTTAACCAAGTATTATTTTCAGGACTTATTAAGAACACTTCTGGCTTTACGCTTACGTTGAAAATTCTTGTTTCTGTTGTGTTATCGTTAGAAGCAAAATCAGAACAACTCAAATTCCAAGAATAAATATTGTCTTTAAAATCGTTTATTGTTAAATTATAGTGTGTGTTGTTGTAAATTTCAATATTGGATTGCACTAACTGATTGTTTATTGTTAGATTGCAAGTTATGTTTAAAGCCAAATTATCGTATGCAGTCCAATTAAACAATACTTTGCTTTCATTGAATTCCTGATTTTGCGTTGGAGAAAATATTTGAATTACAGGAGGTGTTTTATCAACATAGAAAATATTTGGTTCTGGAGAATAATTGTTCCAATCAGAGTCGATGCAGTTTATTGTCCAATTATGAATTCCTTCTTCTATCTCTGTTATGTAAAAACTATTCTGAACATTTTTTTCAATATCACTGTCATTTCCCTTTAAAACTTCATCTATGTAAATCTCGCAGTACCTTATTCCTATGGGATCATAGGGCGTATAGTAAAATGTTATGTTTTCAATTTTAAACCAAGTGTTGTTTTCTGGAAAATCGAGGGTTACATTTGGGGGGGCTTCTACTGTAAAGTTTCTTGTCTCGCTCCAATTATAATTTTCTGCCAAATCAAAACAGCTTACATTCCAAGAATAAATTCCATCAGGATAAATGTAAGTTCTGTTTGCATAACTTCCATTTTCTAATATTATGTTTTCCTCTTTTAAACTTCCATCAACATACAAACTGCAATTTATTTCTAATGCTAAATTATCATATGCAGTCCAGTTGAAGGTTACGTAGTTGCTGCTCACTATTTCATCTTCCCTTGGAGAATTCAAGTATATAGCAGGTCCTGTTTTATCCACATATAGTATTCTCTTTTCTGAACTTCCTGTTACGCCAAATGTGTCTGTGCAATTAATGCTCCAATTGTAAATACCTTCGCTCATATAATTTATTGTGAAGTTGTTATAATCTTCATTAACTATCTCAGTGCTCGTCTGATTTACTTGTCCATTTATTATTAATGAGCACTCTGCTACTCCTGTATTGTCAACTACATAATAAGTGAAAGTAATGTTTTCAGAATTTTGCCAACTATTATTTCCAGGAGATATTAAATTTATAACTGGCGGAACAGAAATGTTAAACCATCTTGTTTCGCTATAATTTATGTTATTAACATTGTCCCAACAACTTACATTCCAATAATGAATTCCGTCTTCAAAATTTGTAACAGTTATGTTTACTGAAGTTCCTGATTGAACTGAAATATTTGATTCTATAACATCATTGTCTATTGTAATATTGCATCTTATGATAAATGCAAAATTATCTGATGCTATAAAGTTGAAATTTACAAATGTTTCATTGATTGTTTGTTCATTGCCTGGAT
Organism: Candidatus Woesearchaeota archaeon; assembly: GCA_049700835.1. GTDB lineage: Archaea > Nanobdellota > Nanobdellia > Woesearchaeales > WAPY01 > JAWBOW01. Next base: position 322,407 of record JBNAUL010000001.1, on the reverse strand, counting down.
AAATTAATGTTATGTTTGGTGGTGTTCTATCAACATGGAACAATCTTCCTGAAGGTTGATAGTAATTGTTATAAGCTCCTGTGTCATAACATATTATTGTCCATAAATTATTAACGCTTTCTGGTAAATCATAAACTGTAAAATTATTTTCTTGGCCATTAACTATTTGTGATGAATTTTTTGTCTGATTTATCGCGCTATTTATTATCAAAGAACAATTTTCTATTCCATCATTATCATAAACTGTGAATGTAAAAGTTATGTTTCCATTAGTCCAGGTGTTTGAAGCAGGGCTTACTAATGTGACATTTGGTCTTGAAGAAACATTAAAAATATATGTCAATGAGGTGTTATAGTTTAAAGCATAATCAGTACAAGTTATGTTCCAATAATGAAGTCCGTCTTCAGCATTATTTTCTATGCTTATATTTGTGTTGTTGTAAACTTGCAAATTTTGTTCTATAATTTTATCATCTAATGTTATGTTGCAATTTGTTTTGTTTGCAAGATTATCAACCACGTAGAATGTAAAATTAATATTTTCTGTTGTGTAGTTAGAATTGTTTTGAGGAGTAACTAAAAATACTGTTGGTCTAAGCGTGTCAACAATTAAAACCCTTAATTCAGAACTTCCTATTAACCCACTGTCATCTGTGCAATTAACGCTCCAATTATAGACGCCATTTTGAAGATTAGTGATTGTAAAATTATTCTGTCCCCCATTTATTAATTCTGTAGAATTCTTTGTTTGGTTTATTACATTGTTTAGTATTAGCGAGCAATTCTCTAAAGCATTGTTTTCTGAAACATTGAAGTAAAAGGTTATGTTTCCTGTATTATCCCAAGAGTTATTTTCCGGAGTTATAAGAACAACATAAGGTGCTGTATCTAAAATAGTGAACATCCATGTTTGGCTTGTATTATAGTTTCCTGCTAAATCATAACAAGTGACATTCCAATAATGATTTCCTAAAGAAATTATTTCTGTAATGCTTGTTAGAGTATTGTTTTGAGCAGTTATGTTGTATTGCTTTACTTCATTGTCTATTGTTAAATTACAGCTTAGATTATAAGCTAAAGTATCAACTGCTGTAAAATTAAAAGTAATCAAGTTTTTATTAATTTCCACTTCGTTTTCAGGGCTTAAAATATTAACCGTAGGGCTTGTTTTATCATAATAAAAGTATATTGTTGTTGAGTTTCCTTGATTGTTAGAGACATCAAAGCATGTTATGCTTAAATTGTGCATTCCTTCAGCATATAAGGATATTGTAAAATTATTTTGTTCGTTATTAGCAATTGTGCTATTAGTTTGATTTAGATTTCCATCAACTATCAAAGAACAATTAACTATTCCGTTGTTATCAAAAGGCACATACTTGATTTCAAGTATCGCTTGATTATGCCAAGAATTGTTTTCAGGGTTTGAAATAGTTATTTGTGGAGGAGTAGAATCTCCAACATAAATTGTTCTTTTCTCTGTTGTTGTGTTTGAGTAATCGGAAACTGCAAAGCATCTTACATTATTGGTTGAAACAAGATTTCCTTTTATGGCAAATGTTGTGTTTATGCTTGTTTGATTTACATCTCCAATTGTATGTGGATTTGTTTCTCCAGAATTTAATACCAAATTTCCAGAGCTTCCAATATTAGTCCAATTTGTTTCTGAATCATTGTACTGAGCATAAACCCTTACATTCCTGCAAGTTCCAAAATCGCAACTTACATTGCATGTTAAGTTAAAAACTTGGTTTTGGTTTATTGTTAAATTGTTTTCTGGCAACAATAGGTTTGCTTTTAAAAATCCAAGCACTATCATGTTTGAAAGTTCAAAATAAGAGAGTTCTAAATAATCCCATGTATGAGTAAATGAAACTGCTGATGAAAATGTATTGTTGTAAGTTATTACGAGTTTAAATCTGTTGGTGCTGTTCAACTTTAAATCGCTACCTGTCCAATTGCATGAAGCAACTGTTGTTGGAGATAGAGCAATGTTTGTAGCATTGCATATTAAATAATCGCTATCTTTTGTAGTATAATACAAATACCATGAAACTAATCCCTTGTTAGCGGGGTTTGTTAAGAATTCCCCGCTGAACGAAACTTGAGTGTTTTGAGTTATTAATAATCCATTGCTTCCAAAATAAGGCGATACTGCACTTAGTGCTGTTACCAACTGATTTGAATTTACGCTTGAATAGTATACTTGGTTTTCAGTTGGATCTCTTGAATTTGCTAAACTTATATAGCAAGTTTCGTTATTGCAGTTAAAGGTTGAGGTTTCATACCATCTCCTATCCCAAAGTATTGGAGTTGCTGAAACATTTATTTTTCTTGGAAGCGCTTTGTAAGTGTTTCCTGCCATGTCGCTGCAATTTACAGTCCAATTGTGCAATCCATTAGTTAAAGATTCTATAAATGTTTGGTTAGCATTGGTTGTAATTGTTGTGTCTGTTTGAATAATATCATCGTCAATGATTAAATAACACTCTTTGATTAAAGCGTTGTCAGTAACATTGTAAGTAAATTCAACAACAGAATTGTTTGTGGAATAATTATCTTCAGGGCTTATTAAATTAACAATTGGTTCTTGCAAATCTATTGTGAATGTGTTGTTTTGAAATGCAAAACTGCTGTAATTATTAACATTGTAAACAAGACAATTCCAAACATAAGTTCCTTCCTGCAATGTTTTTGTGAATATTGTATAATTTGAAGTTCCTCCTAAACTTGCTGTTTCGTTTGCATGCCAACCACCCCAATTTCCATACAGAGTTGCATTTACTAATCTTGTGTTGTCGGATGCAGAACAATTAAATGTTATGTTTGTAGTTTTATAATAAGAATTATTTTCTGGAGTTATAAGATAAACTGTTGGCGGAACTATTTGATAAATATTGAAGTGAGTAAAATTGTATGCAGGAAGATAGCCTGTTTCATTAGAAAATGCTATAACTGAGTATAATCCATAACTTTGGTTTATAGTATTAAATAACCAATTCCAAAGTCCATTACTGCCAATAGAATCGTTGCTTATGCTATAAACAAACTTTTCAACATTACCAACTCTTGAACTAACAAGAGGATGTTGCAATCTATAACCTGTTATATTCAAATTGTCAATGTAGAGATATTCTCCTGCTCCGCTAAAACTCCTGCACCTATACCTTAATCTAAAATCAGGACTCATCTCAGAATAATTTAAATTAATATTGTATGTTAAGAATGTTGCTCCAACATCATCGCAGAAAACATTCTGCTCATCAACAATCCAACTTCCATTGGAATAAATTCCATAATACAAGCAATCGTCTGCTTCTAAAGTCCCTTCTTCTCTGTATTGGAAGGTTATTGTTGCAGAATACCAACTGCTTAAATCTATAAGGTCTGTAAGTGTTGTTAAATCTGACGGATCGCATGCATAAGCTCTTGCCTGCTGCAAGTAAATGCTCCAATCTCCTGTTGGATTTGAATAGTTGTTAAGATTTGTTGTGTAAGCATCATAAAAAATCGTTCCCCTGTAAAATATTGGATAAGTTGCGTTTGTCGCATTTGGATTGCCGTAATAAACAGCATAAAAATTCTCATCAACAG
>JBNAUL010000001.1:246835-318713 GCA_049700835.1 Candidatus Woesearchaeota archaeon | reverse complement strand
CACCAACATCCTGACCAACACCAGAAACAGAAACATTAACAAAAACACTAACATTTTCCCCTAACTCGTACGATTGTTTATCAGTATCAACTTTAACAAACAATTGGTTTGTTATTGTGAAGTTTCCCTTAACTGGATCTGCTTTTAAACCAGCACTGTCATTTGCATAAACAGTGTAATTGTAAGTTCCGATGCTTAGACTACTAACATTATAAAAATAACTCCAAATATCTCCTTCAACATAGTTCATTGTATAATTAACATTATTTATTTCAACAACAACAGTACTAATATTTACATTGTCAGTAACATTTGCTCCTATTGTTACAATACCATCATATGCAACAGGATCTGGATAATCATAAACATAATTTATTACTGGAGGAGTTGCATCTTGAGAGGTTACTATTAATGTAACATTAGCCCAATTTCTTGACGAAACTTTATACCATCTTGAAAAATCATTGCTTATGTTGCAGGTTACATTATAAACCCCATCAACTGTTCCTGTATAGTTTATGCTTGCTAAGCCAAGAGTATTTGTAATAGAACTACCTATTAAAGAATTGTTCAGATAAAAAGAAACATTATAATTGCCTATTGGAATATTTAAATATGCATCTTTTACTTCGCAAGTGATTGTTGTTGTTTCTCCAATGCTGATGTAATCGTCTGTTATGCTTATGTTTGTTATATTTAACAAAGCCCAAAGATAAAAGTGCAGTGTTGGGGTTGTTCTTGCCCAAATTCCGTACCTGTTCTTAGCCCATATTGAGATGTTTATCAATCCTAAAGTGTTTATTATTGTTGTATCAGTAGTGTTTAAGGTGTAGTTTGTCCAAGAATTGGTATAAGGAGGGTCTATTGTAAAATTCAATAGTGTTCCTAAACCATTGTGTTCTGCGTACGATTGATTTATAACTTGGTTCCACAAAGCATAAGCTCTTATTATTTGCCCTCTTGTTTGATTGCTGTAGTCAGGAATAACTCCTGTAGAATTGCTTATGTTCCAAATTGTAAAACTTGGAGGTATTGTTGCTTTTAACTCATAAGCAACATCAACCCCATCTCTTGTTGAAGTAACTTCTCCGTTTGACAACTCTCCTAAATAACTCCAGGAATTTCCATTCCAAACATGAAGTGTTAAATCGCTTCCAGAATCTATTGATGCAAGCAAAATTTCATCTGTTTCAGGATTAGAGGTTAATTTTAACCAGTATTGTTCTTCACCAACATTGTAAACATTTGATGCTCCGCTTAAAATACCATTAATCCATGTTCTATATCTTATGTTTCCTTGATTATTGTCAGAATAAACAATAATTGCTTCTCCAGATGATGTCTCAAATGCAGAGTCAAATGGCCTGTAAGCAGCATATGAAAGAGCCCCTGTTATCTGTCCTAAATCAACCCAACTTTGTGAAGTTCCATTCCAATAACTTGCATGAATATCATCTTCATTGTCAGATGCTAATAAAATCATGTAATCATTTGTTCTGCTTGCCTCTAGTTGAATCCAATAAGGATAATCTGTGCCTCCTCCTGTTTCTACCGATAGAGCTAAACCGTTTGTTATTGGCCAAGAACTTGTTGTTTTGTTATAAATAGCGTATCTAACTTGTTCATAACTTGCTGTTCCATAAACTACTATTGCATAATCATTAGTGCTCCACCTGACACCAAAGTTTTTATAGTTTGGAAAAGCATTTGTTGTTAGTTCAACAGTAGCTCCCCAAGAACTCCCATTCCAAATTTGAACGTTGATGTCAGCTGCTGCATCTCCATCTTCAGTTACTAACATTATATAATTTGAATTTGGGTCTGATGCTAATTCAACCCATCTCACTGTTGAACCGGTGTTGCTTGCGCTATACTCTCCAAGCCAAGAACTTCCATTCCAAATATAGTATTTAGGAATTGCTGTTCCATCAGTATAAACAACCAATGCTCTTCCACTAAAACTTTCATAAGCAACATCAAAACTTTTATAATTAACATTAGAATTTGTTTCGAGTTCCAATTGAGAAATCCACGCTGTTCCATTCCATACTTGAACATTAATATCATTTGCATTGTCAAGCGTTGCCATTATTATCTCTTCAGAATTAGGATTAGAAGCTAATTCTATCCAATCAGGTCTAGCTCCAACACTAGTTGCTGTTGATGCTGATGACAAACTTGTTCCGTTCCAAATATTATAGTAAGGATTGTTAGAGTTTACTTTATAAACAATGAGCGCTCTTCCAGTAGCAGGATCAGCTGCTAAAAACCATGGTCTTGCTTCTTCAAAATAACCATAAGAATCTTCCACGAATGATTTTATTGTGTAAAGTTCTGGATATTTTGGTGGAAGCACTGCTGTGTATTCTATGATAGAATTATTTTCTAAATCAACCCATTTTAGTTCTTTAGTTTTGATTTCTTCATTCGTTGTTTGATAATCTGCTGTTGTGTTTATTATTATAAACTCTGCTGGAATGAATTCTGTAAGATTGAATTTATTATCTCTAAAAGAAACAACTCTTATTTTTGTTGTTAAGCTTTGCCTTATCGGGTCTATGCTAAAAGGAGTTTCCCTTACTATATCATAAGGATAATAACTTAATACTGAAAAGCTTGAATTAAAGTTAAGTTCTAAATAAGAATTTGCTGCTCTTGTTTCAAGCAAGTATTTTCCTTCTTCTAATGTACTGTTATATTCTGCTTTGTAAATCCCTTTTTGCACTTCTGCTATTGTGTTGTTTAATGTTGAGAAGTAAAAGCTTTGATTGTTTGGGGTTCTTATTGTAAGATTGACCTCGGCATTTGAAACTAAATATCCTTCAATATCTAATACGGTTATGAAGATTTCTGCATTTTCTCCTGGTTTGTATATTGGTTTTTTTGTGTTTATTGCAGATATTCCTGTTTCAACGAATGCAGGGTCTTCTTTGGTTATTTCTATTGTGTATTCCTCATTTGGCATTAAATCCATTATTTTAATCCAAGTGCCGTTGCATTCTTTTTTTTCAAAATCCCATTCCTTGCACTTTAAAAGTTGATTTCCAATTGCTGTTGATGTTAGTTTTGCTCTTGTAAAGTTTAATCTCGTTGGATCTATTGCGTATGCTTTTATTGGATTGTTAAATTTAATTTTTGACTTAACTCTTTCCAAAGGAATATCTTCAATTCTCAATTCTGATTCCTGACTGAGTTCAATGTTCTCAAATTCTATTTTATTAACATTCGCATTTTTAAATTCTGCTATTAATTTTTTAGAATTAACTTTATCGTTGTTCTCTGAAATTTCTATCTTTGTCTCTACTTTTTTTATCTCTCTGTTTCTGCTGTCTTTAATATGGAGTATTCTGTTTTTTGTTTCATTTTCAATAATGTTCCTCTTTTTAATCTCAATCTGTTTTGTTTCATTCTTCAGCAATTCTTTTGCAAATTCTTCTGCATTTTCTACTATGCCTGCTTTGCCGTTTTCTTGATTTTCTAAAATATTCAATTCATAAGAATTGTTTTGAGATAAAACAGCAGTGTCTTTAATGCTCTCTTCATGATTTTTAACAACAAAAGAATCAAAATCTAATACTTCCTCTCCGTACATTAAATAAATCGTGCAATTTCCTTGTTTTTTAGGAGTGAATGTTAAACTGTTCTTAATGTTGAATAGTTTATATGTTTCAGTTTTGTTTTCAATAGTACAGTTTATTAATATTTTAGAGTTCTCAAAAAATCTGTTAAGATTTATGTTAATCTTTTCTCCTGCAAAAACCTCTTTTTTATCAATTCTTATTTTTGAATTCAAGTTTTTAAGTGCAAAGCTTGAACTCAAATTTAATGTTGCTATTAATAAAAATATCAAAATAAAAAGCAACATCAATTTTTTTATTTCTGGTTTTTTATTTATTTTTTTATCTAAATTAGTATCTAAGAGTGCTTTTAAAAGCAGATTTAACCAAAAAACTTGCTTGTTTTTCTCTATCCGTTTGTCTTTTTCTCTTAAAAACTTCATCTTGCTCGTATGCTTATCTGTTCATATGCTCATCGATTGAATTTTTGCTTGAACTCACCTTACGGTTGCCTTTATTTCCGCTTCCTTTTTCTTTATCTCATCGATCTTTTCTTCTATTTCCTTAAGTTTTTCTTCTGCTTTTTTGTTAAATGCTTCTTGGAACAGTTGCAATTCCAATCTTGTGTTCTTTTGCAGTTCTACAAATTTCTTGTTGAACAAATCAACGATATTTGTGACTTGCTTCTTGAATTCTTCAAAATTCGTGCTCAACTTACTCAGTTCTTTCTGCTTTGCTGCTTCTTCAACGCTGATTTTTAGTTTGTCCACAAGAGTGTTCATGTCCGACGTGGTTTTTGTAAGGTCAGTGATTTTGTCTTGCAATTGTTTAAATTCATTGAATTCCTTTTGCATTTCCACGAAAAGAGTTTCAACCTTGTTGGAGTGCCTTTCAATGATTGCCCTTTCTTTCTTTATGTTTATTAATTCCTGGCTAACTTCCTTGCTCATCTTTATTATTTCTTCAATTCCCTTGAATTTGTTCACTTCTGTTCTCAACTGCTTCATTTCGTCCAAGACCTGCTTTAAAACCAGTTCTTTGCTCTCAACCATCGCTTTTACTGCTTCTATCTTTGCATCCTCGCGCTTAACCTCTGACATCAATTCTTCAGGATGAACTGCTTGGACTAAATCAGCTGCTTTTGTTGCTTTTACTTCTATCTGCGATATCTGCTTGTCCCTGTCTACAATCATTCCTCTCAATTCTCCAACTTGCTGGCTTAGATTTCCCAATCTTTCTTCTGTTGCTTTTCTAACTTCTCCAAGAGCTTCTACTGTTGATTTAAGCCTTAAAACTTCTGCTTCAATGTTGAGTGATGCCTGTTTTTGAGTTTCAACATTAATCTGCTGTTCTTCTGCTTGATCAAGTTTTTCTTGTTCGGAGATATTTTCTTCTTCTTTACTCTTTTTCTTAAAAAACTTAAACATTTTCACACCTCTTTTTTTTCATTTTCAAATTCTGAGTTTGATTTTATTTCAGCAATTTCCTCCTGAATCTAGTTTGGTTTTGAACTCTCAATTTCTTTCAGTTCTAGTTCAATATTCTTTATGCTCTGCTCTGCCTTGAAAAAATCAATTTCATTACATGTTATCTCTGCAAACCTTATCCTTGGGGGAACCATCAAAATCATAAGTTCTGCATTTTTTGTATCAAAACCCTGCTTTCTAAGTTCTGATATTCTCTTTCTAATGCTTTCTAATCTTGTTTCCAACTCTAGGATTTTTGGATTTTTATCTTCTTTTGGCAAATCGCTCTTTTTAATCTGATTTATTTCTTGCTTGTTCTGTTTATTTTTTAAAACATAATTCTGCAGTTCCAGCAGGATATCATTTCTTGTTTTAAACTTGCCAATCTTATCAGCCAATTCATTGTTCAAAAAAACAAACCTAACCCAATTCTCAAAATCATTCTTAAAATCATTAACATGATGATAAAAAACATCATCACTTATAACCCTTAAAGCTTCAACTAACTCTTGAATTGAAGCTAATCTTTTTCCGTCTTTTAAAACAAAATACTTTGATTCCGGAATATCAACTGCTTCTTCCAATATACTCACCCATCGCTTTTAACATGTCTCTTTTTGTTTTGGTTTTTGAAATCTTATCAGCCAATTCATTGTTCAAAAAAACAAACCTAACCCAATTCTCAAAATCATTCTTAAAATCATTAACATGATGATAAAAAACATCATCACTCATAATTTCTAATTCCTCAATTAAATCGTAAATGCTCTTGAGTTGTTTTCCATTTTCCAAAACAAAATAGAATTGCGGCTCTGTTTCCTTTTTCAAAAGTTCAATTTTATCAGGTTTAATTTCATTTTTTTCATTCTGGTTTTCAAGGTTTTTATTTTCTTTATTGACATCTTGATTTTTCTGTTCTTCTTTATTTTCCTTTTTGTTGTTATTTTCTTCTGTTTCTTCGGTTGTTTCTTCTTTAAATTCTTCTTCTGATGCTTCCTCTTCTCCCTTTGCCTTCTTTTCTTCTTTTATGGCTTTCTGCCTCTCCCTCCTAGCCTCCTCAACACTACGCAAAACTTCATCACGAGAAACCAAACGACGCTCAAAAACAGGAGCAACCCTACCCAAACCCCTCCAAACACTATCAACCCTAGACCTCAAACCATCCAAATAAACCTCAACCATACCAAAATTACCAACCTTCAACTTATCCAAAGCCAACCTCAACTCCAAACGCAAATCAAAAACATCAACACCCAAACCCTCCAAAGAATCCAACTCAAAACCCAACTGATCAACCAAACCATTAAAACGATCATAAGCATCCAACTCCCCATCAGACAACCTAGAAACACTATGCAACAAAGGCCTAAAACTAACAAAAAAAGGCCTACCACCATTATAAACAGGATTCTCAAACAAACCAGTACCAACACTAGCCCTAACCAAACCCCTCAAAAACTCCTCACCATACTTCTCACGAACACGCTGCAAATCACCCTCATCACGAGTCCTAACCTGAACCTCAGTATTAATATTAGCCTTAATCTCACCAACAAAATCAGACAAAACCTGACTAATCAAAACAACACCAACACCCCACTTACGAAACTCACGACAAGCACGCTCAATCTGAACAAAACCCTCACCAGAACCACCAAACCTAGGCAACAAACGATGAACCTCATCATAAACCAACAAAAAACGCAAACCACCAAACTCATCAAAACCAGCCCTAAAAACCTCACGAACAGTATTAGCAACAAAAAAATCAATATCCTCAGGCTCCAACCTACTCAAAACAAAAACATTAATCTCACCAGCCTTCAAAAAACGCCTAACATCAACAACCTCCCTAGCATCCCTAACCAAACGAACATTACCAGGAAAACCACGAGCATCACCCCTACGCAAACCAAAACCAGAATACAAACCCAACATCCTAACATCAGAACAAGCCCTCAAAAAACCAGACCACTGAGCCGTAGGATCAAAAACCAAAACACCAACACCACGCTTCAAACACTCCTCAACAAAAACCTGAGCAGCAACACTCTTACCACCACCAGTAGCACCAGCAACAATACAATGAGTAGACAACAAATTCAAATCAAAATAAAAAGGAACACCAACCTCAGCAACCTTACCAACAAAACCCAACTTATCAGAAACACGACGCAAACTCCTAACATCAACAGAAACACCATACCTAAGCCTAGACCTCCTAAAAACACGATAACGAACATAAGCAAAACTCAATATAGAACCCACCAAAATTATCAGGAACAATTGCCATAGAGGGAGAATGCCGAACAGGGCATACATGTAGAATGGTTTTGCTATTCTTATGATTGTACTTGCATAGGATTCAAAGTTTAAGTATTCTGTCTTAACTTCAATTCTGTAAAAACCTTCTTCTATTGTACTATTTGTTTTATAGGACTTTATTAATGATAAGGAGGTCTGCAGTATCTCATAATCATCTCCTAAGAATATTGATTCGTTTGTCTTTTCATTTATCAAATAGTATTTCAAAGTCACATTGTAGTACTGTTCTTTCAACAAATTAGTTAATGAAACCCTGAACTTTAAATCAGTTCCAGGGCTTATGACATCTTTGAGTGGAGTTACTTTTATAAGCATTGATTCAATTGGCAACCTCTCTTTTTCATAGACAATAATTCTTATAGGTATTCTATCCTCAAAATCACCTTGCATGACCAAAACCCCTTCATAGATTCCTGGCTCTTTGTTTGCCAACAATCTTATGCTTAAGTTCTCGCTTCCTTGTGGTTCTATTATCAATTTTGATTTATCAAGCAGAACCATATCAGCGACATCTCCTAAAACAGACAATGTTATTTGCGCTGTTGTTCTCTTGTAACTTTTTATAGTCATCAATCTGTCAATGAAAGAGTCCTTTCTAAGTTGCTCATCTATCATTCTCATTGAAACTATGTGGTCTATTATCTCAATAGGTTCCTGTATCTGCGGAGGGACTTGAGGGGCATTGGAAGTGAATTCTGTTGTTCCTGTCTTTTGGATTTGCGCTTCTTGCGGTGGCGGCAACAGGGTCATTGAGAAATTGTAATTTGTAACATTGTTTCTTATTACAGGAACGCTAAAATTGTAAAAATCTTTGTATCCTTGTTTTAAAGCGATTAATGTGTGGTTGCCTTCTGTAAGGTTTATTTCGTATTCTCCTGAAGTATTAGTATAGACTAAAATTCCTGCTATGATTATTGAAACATTGATTAACGGCTGTTTAGAACCTGAATCTGTTACCATACCTTTAAGCGTCCCGTTACCAAACTCAAGACCATGTATTTTTCGCATTGTAAAGTTGAATTCTTTTATGTCTTCTCTCTCAGGAGTGCTTGAGTTGTCAGGTGTCAAATTTATTGTTGTTATATAGTTATGATAACCTTCTTTTGAACCAAACAAGTTATAAGTTCCGTCCAATGCTGTTATGTTGTAAAATCCATTCTCGTCTGTCAGGGCTTCTATTCCTTGTATCCTTATTGTAACATTCGCTAATGCCTCCAATGTTTCGTTGTCAAAAACATAACCATACAAAGTAGTATTTACTGCTGGTGCTGGGCCTGCAGGACACTCCTCATAAGGGTCTCTAAAGAAATAATAAACAGGTGTCGTATCTGATTTTACAGGAAGTAGCATTTGATAGTTTACAAGTTCGTTGTTAAAGCCCCTGACATAGTCTGTAACATGAGTTACAAAAACTAAGTTGTTGTTTGCGTCTCTCAAAACTCCAATGTCAAAGAGCATGCTGTCAGGAGCTCCAAATTTTTTAGTATGTGTTGCTGGAATGTTTGTTATGTTTCTATCTCCTAATCTTATTGTCATAGTCGTTGTGAAGGTATTTGTGCCTGACATTATGTAATCAGGGCTTACTTCCAAGTAATTGTCAACCATGTCTGTTGTTGCTGGGCTTAGTGTTTCCCAGAGAATGACAGGAGAGGTTGAAGCATAAATTTCAGGAGGATTTTCTTCATCGTATTTCAAGCAGTCAAAAACCAAGTGCTTGTTCTTAATTGTATTGCCAATTGCAACATCAAGTTGTTGTTCTGTATATCCAGGAACCATTAGCCCTAAACCGTAAAATCCGCTCCATATCGATGCTGGCAATCGTAGGTCAATCTTCAATTCAGAGATTGAACCTGCTCTTGTTTGAAGTGCCATATATCCAATGTAATTCTTAATATGTATGAGAACAATTATTGCAAGGATTGCAAGTATTGCTGCCAGCAAGGCATAAAATGTTGCCCTAAATCCGCCTTCGTCAAAATGCTTTTTAAGATTTTTCAAGTTTTTCCCTTTTCCTAAATCTTTGGTTTTATCTCTTGTTTTCATCTTCGCTCTGAAGCTTGTTGTTTTCCATCAATCTTGCTATTAAAAATTCAAAAGCATGACTCCTATTGGCAAAAATTCTCTTCTTAATTTTGTTATCTATCCAGTCCAGCAGTTCCTCATTTAAGGTAATAGTAATTCTCTCTTTCATTCTCAAATTCTGTTCTCTTTCTTATTAAAAATTCAAAAGCATGACTCCTATTGGCAAAAATTCTCTTAGAAATAAGGTGATCCAAAAAATTAAGCAGATTTTTATCTATTGTAATTGTTATTCTTTTACTGCGCTTTTTATTATTGATTTTTTTTGTATTTACATCGTTGAATAAATCTGCAAAATTGAAATCAATGCTTTGGTTTTTTTTAATTCTGTACAAAGAATCTTTTTTAGAATTCTTATTTTCATATGCAGCATTTTTTTCCTGCTCGCGCGCTTGTTTTCTTATAGAGCATCACCCCATAATGAAATATCATACTAAAACATACTAAATATGTATATTGATATATAAATGTTTCTGTTTTATATCTCTTTTTTAAAAGTTATAATAATTGTAACGCTTAAAATTACTTTACTTACTAATACATACTAAGTATGTAAAAGTATTACTTACACAATTGCTAAAATTCACAATTGTTCTGTTTCTAAAAATTTGATTTTAAATATTTTAAATGAATGTAACAACCAAAAAAAGATTGAAGAGAACAAAAACATAAAATTTAGATTTGTTAATTTAATAATTTAAATTAGTAAATTTAGATTTCACTGAGTTCCTTTTATGTGCACATCTATTTCTTTTCTTCTTTTTCCTCTTTCTTATCTTTGTTCTTTTCTTCTAAATATTTTTTTATGTTGTCTATCATCTCCTTTTTAGTTAAAACACTAACTGCTTTTATTAACTGCTCATCCTTAAACTCCTTTTCAATCCAATCCTTAATGTCGTTCTTTGACTGATTTACATGTTTACTGAACACAGAAACACTCATCGGAGGTAAAGCGTCTAATAATTCTTCTATTGAACCAACCATTGCGCCGTTGTCAAAAACAAGAGGTTTTACTATCTTTTCCTTTTTCTTTTCTTTATCTTTTTGTTTTTCTTTTTCAGAAGATTTTTCTTCTTTTATGGCTTTCTGCCTCTCCCTCCTAGCCTCCTCAACACTACGCAAAACTTCATCACGAGAAACCAAACGACGCTCAAAAACAGGAGCAACCCTACCCAAACCCCTCCAAACACTATCAACCCTAGACCTCAAACCATCCAAATAAACCTCAACCATACCAAAATTACCAACCTTCAACTTATCCAAAGCCAACCTCAACTCCAAACGCAAATCAAAAACATCAACACCCAAACCCTCCAAAGAATCCAACTCAAAACCCAACTGATCAACCAAACCATTAAAACGATCATAAGCATCCAACTCCCCATCAGACAACCTAGAAACACTATGCAACAAAGGCCTAAAACTAACAAAAAAAGGCCTACCACCATTATAAACAGGATTCTCAAACAAACCAGTACCAACACTAGCCCTAACCAAACCCCTCAAAAACTCCTCACCATACTTCTCACGAACACGCTGCAAATCACCCTCATCACGAGTCCTAACCTGAACCTCAGTATTAATATTAGCCTTAATCTCACCAACAAAATCAGACAAAACCTGACTAATCAAAACAACACCAACACCCCACTTACGAAACTCACGACAAGCACGCTCAATCTGAACAAAACCCTCACCAGAACCACCAAACCTAGGCAACAAACGATGAACCTCATCATAAACCAACAAAAAACGCAAACCACCAAACTCATCAAAACCAGCCCTAAAAACCTCACGAACAGTATTAGCAACAAAAAAATCAATATCCTCAGGCTCCAACCTACTCAAAACAAAAACATTAATCTCACCAGCCTTCAAAAAACGCCTAACATCAACAACCTCCCTAGCATCCCTAACCAAACGAACATTACCAGGAAAACCACGAGCATCACCCCTACGCAAACCAAAACCAGAATACAAACCCAACATCCTAACATCAGAACAAGCCCTCAAAAAACCAGACCACTGAGCCGTAGGATCAAAAACCAAAACACCAACACCACGCTTCAAACACTCCTCAACAAAAACCTGAGCAGCAACACTCTTACCACCACCAGTAGCACCAGCAACAATACAATGAGTAGACAACAAATTCAAATCAAAATAAAAAGGAACACCAACCTCAGCAACCTTACCAACAAAACCCAACTTATCAGAAACACGACGCAAACTCCTAACATCAACAGAAACACCATACCTAAGCCTAGACCTCCTAAAAACACGATAACGAACATAAGCAAAACTCAGTAGAGCTGCTATGGCAAATAAAAGAATCAACTGCCATACCATTATCCTACCAAATAATTTTATTTTTAAAAGAGGCGTTTGAACAGTAAAGAGTGTTGAGTATGTGGAATTGTACTTTAAATAATATGTATTTACTATGAGCTTATAATCCCCTGAAGTAAAGTTTTCAGGAATTCTAAATGTCTTTATCAGTGTCTTTGATGTTTTTAGCAGAATTGTGTTGTTTTCATTTTCCAAATCTATTGAAAAGTTTTCCTTTTCATTGATTATTTTGTAAGATAAAGTCACATTGTAATTCCAATCCGTCAATAAGTTGTTGATGCTTATTTTGTATTTGAAATCGCTACCTTGAGCAACAACTTTGTTTACAGGCTCTAATTCTACAAACATTGTTTGAAGCAAAGATTTTCTGCCGTCAGTTATTACAATCTTTACAGGAATTTTTTTATTTAAAGGAAGAATTGTTATATATCCTGAAACTTGCTTAAAGCTCTTGTTGAAGTAGATTTCCTGTTCAGCATTTCCAAGAATAAGCATTTTTATGTTCTTTGATGTTTTCGGATTTAATTTGAAGGAAGTTTCTGTTATATCTAAAACATCCTCAAGTTCTTTTGATTTTTCAAGATTTATATTCAATGTTTGGTATTCGTCGTTGTTGAATGTTACATTTAGCTCCAAAAACTTGTTTATCGCGACAAACTCGTTTATTTCCTGAGGTTCTATGATTAAAGCATTTGCTTTTCCAATATTTAGCAAAATGCCAATAACTAATAAAATTAGCGCAATGCAAAATTTTGATTTTCCTATCCTACATCCTACTCTACAAAATCCTAATCTCATTTTTGTTCAATAAATTTTTTCAGGTTTTCGTATTTTTTTGAGAACATTTCTTTAAGTTCTTGAGGCAGAATTTGATAAACATATGTGCAATACTCCAAGAACTTCTTAGCATCTTGAATCCTGTTTTCATTAGCAGATGTTTGCGCTTCTTCCAATAGTTGCTCCAAATATGCTGCGTTCAGGCTGTCATAAAAATTCTTTATGTCTTCGTAGAGGGCCTCCTTTTGCTTGAAACTTAAAAGATTGTATAGAAGCTTTATCTCATAGTATATCGAAGCTGCTTCATCGTACTTTGCGTGCTGCATCAACTCCTTTGCTTGGTCTAACAGTATGAAAATCTGTTTTTCAACATTCCTTCCTTTCCTCATAAGCAGTATCGGGTTTATCTCCAAAGAAAGGAATAGAAAAACAAGCAGGAGCAGCACTACAACAAATATTCTTAAGGACATTGCATCTGAATTCAGGTTCAATCTGTTCAAATCAATTATTGCCATTCCTGTTGTTTGAGAAGCTTTTGGATTTATTTTGTTTAGTACAAAGACATCCTTTATTTCTTCAAAGTCCTTCATGTTCTTTTCTCCGGTAATATCAAGGTTTATCAGATATGTTGCAATGTTGTTCTCAAGCTCGCTGATTTTGAACTCTATCAATGGATCTTGCTGCAAGATGTTGGTTTTTGACAAAAATCTTATTTTTGAAGCATCATTTACTATGCTCTTCGGTATCTTTTGAATTAGAGAAATCTCGCTCAGATTTGCTGACGGATTTATCGTCTTTCTAATCAGATAGAATTCTTCTGTAAAATTTTTTCTTTCAATCGCTATTCTTTCAACTCTTGTCGTCACTGTTGCTAATGATTGCGCTTGCTCGTTCAGTTTTTTGTATTCTGAATATTTTGCCTTTGGTTTTAGGATTTGGTAGTAATCCATTGTTACATTGTAGATGTCTTCTTCTGTTGGGTATTTTATGAATGATGCTACATCTTTCAGAACAACACGGGTAACTATTCTTGTTCTTGCATCTAAAACCCTTTTTAAAATTTGAGCACTCTGATTTTCCAACTCGCTTTGGTTCAAATCCTTTTGCCTCAAATCAAAGTAGTCCCTTCTTGCCCTTTCAACATCCTTCTTGTAATTTTCAAGTTCTTTTACTATGTTTAAGCTAACAAGAGTTTCCAAAAGCTCTGTGTTAAGGGAATAAACATAGGAAATTGAATTGTCTATTTCTTCTATTGAATCGTCAAACACAGAAACTGAATCATAGCTTGCATAGCCTGCAAAGAGCTGTACTGCTGAGAGGTTTATTTTAAAGTTCAGCTCATTGCTTGCAGAACTCATTAATCCATCAGAGCACTCTATTTTAGAGGTATAGTTTCCTTCTTCCAAGTTGAGTTCAAAAACCGCTTCTGAATTTGGCTCTATGTTCTTTAGATTTGATTTTTCAATCCACCAATCACCAATGCTCTTAAGGTATAAAATGCAGTTTAATTTGCTGTAAGCGCTGACTGAGAACTTTATGCTTATGTTCTTATTGCCAAAGACATAATTGTTTTCTGGTTCTATTATTGTTATGCGGGGTTTTTCCCTTATCTTTGCGAGTTGCACTTCAACTGTTTTATTTGAAGACACTACTATGTAACTTTCATAGTCATAGTATCCATCCTTTGAAATATATACTTTATGCTCACCTTCAAGAACATCTTTAAAGACAGCACTGCCATTTTGAGTGTTTTTTGTTTCGTTGTTGAAACTTACAACTGCATTTAAGTGCTCACCGTTTTCATCATTCACGATGATTGCAACATCGTAGAATCCCAAGATTCTTATTTGCTTGTAAACAGTTACTTCCTTGTAAGTATCTTTTGCTTTTAATCTCACATTTGCTGTTCCTGTATTTCTGAAATTGTATGTTATATTCTGCGAATTTGAATCGGTTATGTTATCATTGTTTAAATCCCATTCATAAGAAACGCTCCCGTAGTTTCCTGAAACTATTGCTCTAATCGTTATAGTGTCTATTGTTCTTGCTTCTGAAACAGAATCGATCGAAGCTGTTAAGTTGCTCGGGCTTTTGATTGTAAAATTCAAATTCTTTTCTTGATTTGCATAGTAATAACTTGCCTTTGCTTTTATTGAATATGTTCCTTCTTCAGAACCATAGTATATGTATGTTATTGGAAAGCTGCTTATCAATTCTTGTTCTCTCTGTTGAGAGGGGGTTGTAAGCGTTAGATTGACAATTGAATTGTTAGGAGCATTTATGCTTATGTATGTTTCTTCTCCAGGCAGATACTGCTGCTTGTTTGTGGAGATGTTAAACAAAAACTCCTTCACTTGAATCTGCAAGCAGTATTGTGAAATGTTTTTTGAATCATTGACTATCAGCGTAGCGTTGAAAGTTCCTTTGGTTTTAGGAATGAATGTGAACAACGAATTTTCTTGAGTAAAGTTTAAATCTGCTGAAAGGTTAAAGTTCAGAGTTTGGTTTTCATTATCATTGCAAAACTCTTTGAAATCTATTGTTCTACTGTAATCCTTCACTAAAGTTATGTTTGGTATTGTACAGTTCGGCGGGCTGTTTGAATAGTTTTCTTGTTGCGTAACATTTATTGAGAACTCGTTGCTAAAGGTTATGTTCTTTAAATCAGAAGCCAAAAATTTTGCATATCCTATGCCTATGAAATTGTTTATTGCTTTCATGGATGCTTTGTTTTCAATTATTGTTATTGAAATGTTCTGAGTTGAAACTGCTGAATAAACGATCGTATCATTGTCCGGATCATAAAAGTATTCTGAAAGATTTAGAGTTATTTCTTCTCCATAATTAATCGTGTAATTGCTTATTTCTTTCAACATAATCGGAGGATTATTTATGCTTGCATTCGTTCCATTGTTTTGGCTGTCATTAATCTGCGCATTCAAAGTATCATTGAGAGATTGATTTATGTCCTCTCCTGTTTCTGCTGAGACTGCTGAGATTATTGTTTTGTTCGGGTTCTGCAATAGGAATATGAGCAGGAAAGCAGTTAAAACAACGATGCTTATGAGCGTTGCATTTGCTGTTCTGCTTCTTTCGCTTTTCCATATTTCATTTGAATTTATCATTCTATTTTTATTATTTTATTTTTTTGAAAGATTGTTATTTTCAAGCAATTCTTCTATTATCCTTAATTGCTCTATCAGCAATTTTTTGTTCTCTTCGCTTATTTTCTTCTCAAGTATTCTCCCTAAATAATCCTTTATTTCTAAATTAACAGAATTCTTCCTGCTTGAGCTTTCAAGCATCTTCTTCCTTAAAAAACTCCTTACTGCTTCGCTAAGGTCCATGTAGTGTTCCCTTTCTGCTATTTTCCTCAATTCCTGCATCATTGATTTTGGAATCCTTATGCTCACTATTCTTTCTGCTATTGTTCATCACCCTTGTCTTCTTTTTCCTGATTTTTGGAATAAGAAAAAATGAATTCCCTTAGAAGTTCTCTTACTGCTTCAGACCTTGTTCTATATGCGTTGTTCTTTATTTGGGAATCGATCCAAGAAATTATGTTTGAAGGCAGCCTTATGTTAAGAATTTCCGCATCCTCTTTCCTCTTCTTCCTCAAAAAATCACCTGCTTGCTTGTTTGTCTTTTGTTAGATTAGTATACTAAATACATAATTGTAATTCATTTGTAAGACATTTGTTTATTTACTGATATATAAAGTTTTCTCTTTTGAGTGTTTTTCAAAAGAATTTCATCAGTTTTTTGTTTTTGTAATTTATTTGTATTATATTTGTATTACTTTTGTCATAAAATTGTCTTATTTTTGCGCTGCAAGAATGTTTAAGTAAAAAAGAGTAAAGAAATAACAGTTAGATTTTTATATTAATTGAGGTTATAGTTTGAGCATGGCCATGAAGCAACTGATCATAATAATTCTAACTCTGCTCCTAATATTTGTACTAGTGATTATAGTAAAAAACATGCTTTCAAATATTCTTACCATTTGAACTCAAGCAAGCCCTTAAAAAACCTACAAATAAAGGAGAAGGACTTAAGAATTTTGAACTGAATTCTGGATGTGATTGAGTTGCAACAAAGAATGGATGTTCTTTCAATTCAATAAACTCAACAAGCTTTTTTCTTTGGTCAATAAAGTGACAGCCGCTTATTCTTACTCCATTCTTCTCTAAGAGTTCAACATATTTTGGATTTACCTCATACCTGTGCCTATGCCTTTCAAGAACCGCTTCAGAATTTTTAGGAATATAACCAACCCTGAACCTTAAATCTTTGTCTTTCAGATAAAATTCAATTGTTTTCATATCATTTTTTATTCTCCCAAACTCCTTGTAAAGCATGTACACGATGCTTTCTCTATCAAGAACCGCTGCATAACCCCCTAACCTCATCGTCGCTCCGTAAGCATTATTCTTCAACAATTCTTGCTGTTCAGGAAGTATCGTTATGACAGGATTTTCTGTTCTTGGATTTATTTCAACGCTATCAGCATCGCGCATTCCTAAAACATTCCTGCAGAATTCTATGATTGCCAATTGCATTCCAAAGCAGAGCCCTAAAAACGGCTTTCTATTTTCCCTTGCATATCTTATTGCATTTATCTTTCCAGAAACACCCTGGCTTCCAAATCCTCCTGGAATAAGCACACCGTCAAACCTGCTTAGAATATCTTCAAGTTTTATTTCATTGCTTTCTAAATCCTGAGAAGAAACTTCTTCAATGCAGACCCTTGCTCCTAAATAAGCAGCAGCATGCTTTAACGATTCAATAACAGAAATGTACGAGTCCTTTAGGTTGTAATTTCCTATCTTAAAGTATTTTCCTACGATTGCTATTTTTGCAACTCTATCTGATTTTTCTATTAACTCCGCACTCCTTTTCCACGCACTCCAATTAGCCCTCTTTCTTGGTTTTAAGTTCAATCTTTTAAGGATCTTCGCTCCAAGCATTTCTCTTTCAAAATTAAGAGGAATAAAATAGATGTTATCAACATCAGGTGCTGATATTATGAATTCCTTGTTTATGTTTGCATACCTCTCTATTTTCTCTTTTCTTACATCATCTAATGGCTCTGCTGCTCTTGCAATAACAATGTCAGGATATATTCCTGTCTCTGAAAGCATCTTTATTGCCTGCTGAGTTGGTTTTGTCTTCATCTCCCCAATATTGCCTGGAGTTGGCAGGTAACTTACTAAAACATAAACTATGTTTTCCTTTCCAAAGTCCTTTTCCAAACTCTTTGCTGCAAAAAGGAATGGCATGTTTTCATAATCACCTACAGTACCTCCTATTTCAACCAAAATAATTTCAAAGTCCTTACCTGCATCTAAAATCCTTTTCTTTACCTCGTCAATAAAATGAGGAATTATCTGAACTGTTTTTCCAAGAAATAAACCAGAGCGTTCCTTCCTTATAAGTTCTTCATAGATTTGCCCTGTTGTTATGTTGTTTTTCTTTGGAAGGTTTTGGTGCGTGAATCTCTCATAGTTTCCTAAGTCCTGGTCTGTTTCTCCTCCATCAAAAGTAACCCACACCTCTCCATGCTCTGTTGGCCTTAAAGTCCCTGCATCAACATTTATGTATGGGTCTATTTTTATGCATGTTGCTTTGAATCCAAATTCTTTCATTATCTTTGCTATAGAAGCAGTTGCAACCCCTTTTCCAACTCCGCTTATTACTCCTCCTGATATGAATATAAATTTCTTTTTTTTTGAACCAGAAAAATTTTTTAAATTTGAATTTTGGAGCATCTCAAATGAATGATTGCTTAAATTTATATTATTTTTTGTTTTCTAAGATGTATTTTGAAAAATAAATAATTTTAGAAATAATTAATGCCTACATTGAAAAATAAAGAAAAGCTTAAAAAAACAATTATATTTTTTAATAAAAACAAACCAACAGAGCAAGCATGATAAAAAACAAAAAAGGAATTGGAATTTTAGTTGCAATAATAATAGTTCTAATCGTAATTTTTATCCTTCTTGTAATAGCTGGTTTATTAAGCCAAGTGAGCAACGAATCAGCCAAAGAAAGCGCTTGCAGAGCAAGCGTTTTAAAAAATTATATTGGAAAGAATGCTTTGAGTTTTAGCGATGCTGTTTTACAATGCGAATCAAAAGATATCTCTATAAAAAAGGATGGAATTTATATTAACAATAAAAAGCAGGTGAGCTATAAAGGCTTGAGCAATGAAGAAGTAAAGAACAGTACTATGAAGATACTTGCTGATGAAATGGCAAAGTGCTGGAACATTTTTGTTGAAGGAAAAATAGAATACAATAAGGTTTTGGTAGGAAATAAAATTCTGTGCAATGTTTGCTCAAAGATAAATGTTAAGGATGCTCCTTTCAACGAAATAACTTTTAGCGAATTAATGGATTTTCTTATGAAGAATGAAATGAAAGACAAAAAAATGAGTTACTTTGATTACTTGTATCCTAATGCTGATAAGAATAAAAAAGAAGAAGTGTTTGAAAATGTTTACATAATTTCTTTAAAAATTTATGGAGTTGCAACAATACTCCCAAAAGTGGACGTTATAAAAAGAGAGGAGTTTAACATAAGAACAAACAATGAATATTATCTTGCTTTTATTGCTAGCGAAGGCTCATTCTTTAGATTGGCAAAAACGCATCATTCAATGGTAACAATTGCGCCGTTGAAATTGTTAATAAATGGTTGCACTTTACTGTATGGTTAAATTATAAAATGTTGAATTATAAAAGTAAATTATAAAAATGATAATAATTAAAAAAAACAATAAAAAAAACAAGATCGGATTGGAGTATTCGCAAATTGTAAGCATAATAATAATTTTGGCAGTTTTAATTGTGATAAGTATAATAATCTATAAGTTTAAGATAATGTATTCTGAAAATCAAGAAATAGAAGAATGCAAGAGCAGCGTTGAAATTGCTGCTGCATCTTCCTATGCAACAAAAGAAACATTTTCAACCCAACTAAAATGTCCAACAAGGTATGTTACCTTCAAGGATGAAGGGGTTTATGTCAATAATGAAAAGTTCAAGGATTACAAGGGAAATCAAAACATCAAGAGTATTGTAGAAGATGTTGTTGCTGACGAAACCGTTCTTTGCTGGAACAAATTTCATGAAGGCAAGTTGCTGCTCTTCAACAAGGATGGAATTTTCTGCGTTGTTTGCTCAAGCATACACTTTGAGATGTCTAACGATGTTCAACTTAATAACTTTGTTGATGTTTTAAAATCAAAGAAGAAATCAGGAGGGATTAGTTATTTTGATTATCTGACTGCTTACAAAACAGAGAAAACAGAAAGTCTAAAAAAGGATGAAGAAGAAGTTGTTAATTCCCTTGCATACATTGACACTAAAAGAAGCAAGGATTATGCAATTGTCTTCACTTACATTAAAGGCAGAGACCCGTGGGATAATTTTTTAACCAAAGCAAAGGGTGCTGTTCCTGGAATCGCGATGATTGCTGTCGGAGTAGTTACAACAAAATTTGGTTTTGGACCTGCTTTGATTTGGAAAGGACTTACTCTTGCTGGAATTGGAGTTGGCGGTGTTGGTATGTATGCTGCGAAGGCAGAGCCGCAATGGATTTCATTCGTTGTTTTTAGGGATTACAAAAAAGAAGCTTTTGACGAGCTTGGTTGCGAGGAACTACCTGCTGTTCAAACTCAATAAAAAAACAAAATTTTTAAAGAAGAAAACAAAATAGTATGTTAAATCAAGATATGGTTAAAATGAAATTAAGATTTTTCAAAAAAGGATACGAAGTTCATGATGTAATAACAACAATTATCTTTTTATTGCTCTTGTTGGTTGTAATCTTGTTTATAATTTACCAAATAAAAAATAAGAACATAAGCTTAGTTGAAAGAATCAGGGAACTGCTCTTTTTCAGATAAAATTATTTTCGGATAAAATTAATTAAAATTAAAAAAAATAATAGTAAAAAGCAAAAAGAGGTGTTTTAATGGAACTTACGCTTTCAACGATAATAAAATTCTTGATAGCGCTGATTGTTTTATTAGTGCTTATCTTTATTGTTTTTCCGCCATTAAAGAATCTGCTTGCTCCTCTATTAAAAATGGAGGTTTAAAATGCTTTTAAAAAAGAAAGGAATAGAACTAAGTATAAACACAATAGTTATTACTGTTCTAGTTCTAACAGTCGGAGTGGTGCTCTTAGGAATAATATACAATGTTGTAGCTCACGGCAGAAGTGTAATAAACACTTCAATTAATGAAACAAAGAGCGAAGAAGAAATTGCTTTAAAGGAAGTTAGTGACTATCTTAGCAAGGAAACTAAAAACAATGAAGAGTTCTCCTTAAAGTTTGGTGATTGGGCGGATTTTCAGTATGGAGATGCGAATTACAGTGTAAGTTTTGATTGTTTGAAAGAAAAAACAGACAACCAAGGGCATGTTGATTGCGAATTGTTAAAAGTGAATATTAAAGACAAAAACAAAAAGGCTATTGATTGTAACAACAGCAAGAATTTTGTTGTAACTCTTCATGGAACCGAATGCTGCAAGAACAAAAAACTCAATGTTTGCTTTAAGATAGTTGAAGCGTATCTTAGAAAGTATGATTATGAAGTCAATACAGTTGATTATTCATATTACGATTTGTGCAAAAAGAGCCTTACCGAAATAAAATTGGAGAAACCTGACAACGACATAACAACAATATGCTGGGATTTGGGCAACTATGAAAAACAACCATACACAATTGTTTGGAAAAGTTTTAGTGAACCTTATGCTATGACTGATTGTAACTCTAATTCGTTTGCAAGTAATGCTTATCTCAATTTTGAGATAATTGATACTTACAATAAAAAAACTCTTGGTTATTGTTCAATTAAAAATAATAACAAAGTTAAAACCTGCACTGCAAACTTACCATTCAGTTTTAATCTAATAGGACACAACAAGTGTAAAAGCGTTATTTTTGATATTATTGATAGTAAGGATTTTAAGTCAGGAAAAGAATGTAATAAAGAAAACCTAAAGTGCTAAGAGGATTTTATGAGCAATGGAGAAGGAAGTGGTGGAACCGAAGAGAGTTTAAAAAATTTAGGAGGAGCAATGATTGGAGTAATTGTAGTGATAACTATTGTTAGCATTATTTCTTTGTTAATTTATCCATACCTATCTAATAATAAAGCAAGGTTTATGGTAAGCCAATCCTTTAATAGACTTTTCAACACTATAAATAACAATCTCTTAAAAGATGGAAACAATGCAACAGAATTCTTTGCTTTGATAGATAATTTCATAGTTGTTGGTTTTGGAAAAAATGGTTTTAAGGATTATGCTGTGAGAGGAAAATTGTCCACTTTTGAGAGCGGAAACAAATTGATTGACAAGCCGAAGATTTGCGGAGATAATGCTTGCATATGCGTTTGTAAGAAAAAAGATGATTGCAGATCATTTCAGGATTGCAAGATTCTAAGTGATAGTATTGAAAACATAAGAGTTGTTGAAAAACTAAAATATAATTTTGGTGCGCAAATAGACAACAACGACATCAGTAAAGGTTATTATTTGTTTATGTTAAATAACCCACTTGCTTACTTTAGCAAAGATGATGACAGCAAAATAGTGCTTTCATTAAAAAGGGTTGGAAATGATGTTGTTATTTCAGAATACAAACCTTAAAATTGAAATTTATCAAAATGAAATTTAAAAAAACAAAGAAAGGTTCTACTGATTGGAGTTTGATAGAACTTGGAAATTTGTTAATTGTAGCAATAATTCTAATTGCTCTGATAATCTATGTTTCAAGGTTTGCAAAGAACAAGGCTTATGAGGAGTTGTTTCTTTCAAGGGATATCTCGTTGTTGATTGAGGCAGCGCAGTCTGCTAAAGGAGACCTCGAGTGCAATTATCCGATAAACACTTCAAAAATAGGCGCAAGGATAAATATTGTAAACAATTCTGTTCTTGTAAGTTTTTTTGAAAAGGAAACTCCTGTCAGTTATTGGTTTTCAAAAAACTCAAATCAAAGAATAATTTTTGAGGATTTGAATGAAAGTTTGAGCATTGCGAAAAAAGGCAATGCGATTGGCATTGTTGGTTAAAATGATATTTAAAAACAAGAAGTTCTGTCTTGGAAAATCAGGAAGCACTGTTTTGGCAGCAATAAACTTTATTCCAAAGATGGTTTTGTTGACGCTTGTGCTCTTAACTGCATGGATTTTTGTTTATAACTTCCTGTCAAGCCAAAAAGACATAAGCAAGTTAAAATCCTTTGTTGAAACCCAAAAACTGATTTACAGCAAAGAAATAAGTTTTTATGACGGCTCAACATATCATCCTGGAATCATTGAACTTGAAAATTTCAATATTGAAAATCTTAACAAGATATTCTATTTTGAATACAACAAGTATATGTCTATGAAGTTATCAATAAAAACAAAGGACGGCAATGTTCTGAAAGAAATAATATTTAATGATGAAAGGTATCAGGATATGCTAACCAGAAGTTATTTTTCAGGAAAAGGTTCAACAAAGAGGAACATTATGAGGGAAGTTATAATTGTAAAGGACAAAGACAAGTTCTACAATGCTGTATTGGAAGTTGAAATTTTAATGGAGCAGGTTTGAATGCAAAAAGAAGGATAAAACCTAAAATGAAATTCAAGAGAAGAACAAAAAATTGCAACAAAAAATCGCAGTTAGTTATGGAAGGGTTAGTTGACATCATTGCAATAATTTTTACCTTTTTAACAGCCATTGTATTCTTTTTAATATTCAAATTAGAGGGTTGTGGCAACAATGAAAATCAGATAATCTCAAACATGACTTCTGGAGTGAAATCCAACAATGCTCTGCTCAGTTATTTGAGAAAACCTGTCTTGATAAACAACCAGCAGCAGAACATTGGAGATTTGATAGTTCTGTATGCAAAGGACAAGAATTACAAAGATTCCTTGATGAAAGAAACGAGCAGTTTTTTGGAATTTTTTTATGATTGCGCGATTGTTAGAATATACAATGCAAGCAATAAGAATAAAAAGTTGCTTGAAATAAAAAATTCTGCCTGCCAAGGTTCATATGAATACGAATTTTCGTGCTCTTCATTTTCGCTTCCTTCAAAAACAGAGAGCGATAAGATAATTGTTGAGAACTGCATCGCAGCATCAGCAACTCCGTTGAACACAGCAGTAGGACCGTAAGAAGCAGTCGGACCGTAAAAAATAAAAAGGAAGATTAGAGAATAAAAGAAGATTTAAATAACCAAAAGCCCCTATAGCTTAGTGGTCAGAGCAGCTGCCTCGTAAGCAGCAGATCCTGGGTTCAAATCCCAGTAGGGGCTTAATAAGCAAAAGAGAGAAACAAAAAATGAAAAGCATAAGTTTTTATTCAAACAGCAACGATGTATTGAGATACAGAAGGGACGCTTTCCTGTTCATTCTCCTCTTGATAATATTTTTAAATTTCATTTTCTTATTTTTAGAAGTAATTGGTTTTTATCTTTTCTTATTAATAAACATCTTTCTGATTGTAATGTTCTACGACACCTACTTCAGGCATCCAATCAATTGGAAACTCCATTTTTATTTGAATGAAAGCATGATAAGAGCAGGATTCTTCAGTTACAAATGGAGTTACTTTAAATGCTTTGAAGTAATTCATGAAAAGGAAAAATGCATTATCCTGCTCAAGGGTTTCTTGTTTGACTACGCATTTCCAATAGTTGTTCCTGTTAAAAAGTCTATCTGTAAAAAAGTTTTAGAACTCGTCAAATCAAAGCTTCCAGAAGAAAAATCAACTCTAATAAAAAGAAAAGAAGAGTGAACAAACAAGTTCTAAAACCAACTCGTGCTTATCTTAAGCTTATTTTCAATCCTAGAATCTTTAGAAATACCCAAAACAGAATTATATTCAATATTGTTAAAATCATATTTATTACAACGCTGTAAGTGTTGAAGAAATGCAGTATCTTGTTCTTAAGGAGATTTTGTTCTAAAAATATAAGCCCTTCTCCCTTCAGAACAAATCCGTTGTGTTTCTTCTCAACAAAGCCCCTTCTCAAGGAATAGCTTGATACATAGTGATAGTCCTCATCGTTGAAATGAAGTTTTGAGCATATCTCCTCCTCATGAACAGGATTTGGAAAGTTTTCCTCTAAGAATCTCAAAAACCTTGTCAAGTTCTTCCTGTATCTAATCTTTCTCAACATGAAGCAATTTAATCTAAACTTGTATTTAAATCTTTTTTAGTTTTTGTTGTTTTCTAACTGAAATTTATTATATTTTTTTGTTTTAATTGCCTCAAGAAATCTCTGCCTGCTTTTTCTCCAGGAACAATTGCCAGTTTTGATTTGTGAAATGACAAGTTAGCAATTTTTATGTTTGGTCTTATGTAGAAATCGCACTTCTTTTTGATTTGTTCTAAATCGCAGATATCAAAATTGTCCAAGGAAGAAATTATTATTCTTGCAAGGGTATATCTTTCTTTGTTGCGTGAGGTTTCATCAAGTTGGCTTTTAAGAGCAATTGCTCCAAGCTCCCTAACTAATCTTTTCGCAACCATGCTTCTTTGGATTCTCTTAATTCTTTCATCTGAACTTAACCTGTTTCTGTATTCTCCAACAATCCTTCTTATTTTTCTGTAGTTATGAGTAAAAATTTTCAGAAAATCTGCAATCCCGCCCTTTATTCCAGCATCCACCAAAACCCTGAAATCCAAATTTCTGTCTAAGACATCTGAAGGTGTGTTGTTGAACAAA
Source organism: Candidatus Woesearchaeota archaeon (assembly GCA_049700835.1). GTDB lineage: Archaea > Nanobdellota > Nanobdellia > Woesearchaeales > WAPY01 > JAWBOW01. Next base: position 293,417 of record JBNAUL010000001.1, on the reverse strand, counting down.
CCCCCATCAACAAAATAACTGTTCCCTATTTTAACAGGAGAAAACAATCCTGGAATTGCACAACTTGCAGCAACTGCTTTTGCAGCATCGCCCTTTTTGAAATAAACAGGCCTGTTATGCGTCATATCAGAGGCTGCTATTATTACTGGAATTTTCAAATCTTCGAGTTTCAAATCTCCTATGAAACTTCTGATAAAATCCTCTATTTTTGAAGAGTCAAAAAGCCCATCTTTTAGATTTGAAGGTTTGAAAAATGCAGTTATCTCGCTGCTCTTTATCTTAAATAAAAAATTTTCCAGCTCATCAAGTTTTCCAGCAGAGTAGAGAATTGAAACAATAGCCCCGCCGCTGGCTCCTGCCAATTGTTTTACATCTATTTTTCCATCAACAACTTTTAAAAATCCTATGTGGGCAGCGCACCTCGCCCCTCCTCCGCTCAATGCTATTCCAAAACTTGGATTCTTATTTTCATTCATTTTTTATCAAGTTCTTATTTATTATTCTTAATTACTATTCTTAATTCTGATTTTTGGCTCTTTTGCCTTTCCATTGTTGGAGATGAGTTGTGTTATAAAATTTATTTTTCTGAAATAGAGGTAAATGATGCCAAACAAGGTTATAAGCCCATCTCTTCCTCTTATGATGAAACTTAGAACAAAACCAACTTGCGAGCCAAAACCTGATATTGAGCTCATTATTGATTGCGAGAATTCCAAAACCCCGAGAGCAGCTGGTATTGGAATTATGTAAGAAACTCCTGTTGCTGCATATGCTGCAAATGCCGAAAGAATATCTACTTTCAATCCAAGCATTTTAAGAATTATCTGGTATTCAAATACAGACAAAATCCACGCGCTCATGTGCAGCAAGAATGCAACCCCAAAGTAATATCTGCTCTTGTAGAAAAGAATCGAAACTTCATTGTCTAAACTCCTTACATAGTCTGTGTACTTCGCGCTAAATTTTAATTTGTCAAGTTTAAGAATTCTGTAAAAGAATGAAAAGAACCCCTCTCTTGAAAGCGTTTTGTAATAGAACAAAAATATCAGCATTATAATCAAAATGGATAAAAAAATTGAAAATAGTTTTATGCTTTCAGGAAGTTTGAAATTTATTAACACCAAAATCAAGAATATGCATGTAAATAATCCGTTTAGAGTCAGTTCTATGGATTTGTCAATGATTACTGAAGAAAACGCCTTCTTGAATTTGATGTTGTGTTGTGATAAAAGATAAGCCCTTATAGGCTCTCCTCCTACATGCGCGCTTGGAGTTAAGAAACTTATTGAGAAATCAGCTATTCTGTAAATAAAGAGCTTGTAAAAAGGAACCCTTATGTCATGGCTCTCTGCTATAAAATACCATTTCAGCGTTCTCAAGAAAAATATCAGAAAGGATACTATCAAAAAAAGTATTAAGTATCTGAAAGAAAAAAAAGTAAATACTGATCTTATCGCTTCAAAACCAATATAGTATGCTATTACGACTATTAAACTCAAACCGAGCAAGAGCGAAATCAGCAAAGATAGTTTCTTGTTCATTTCAGATAAAAATTTAACAATTGTTTTTAAAGATTACTCTTTTTTATTCATACCTTAGAGTGTCTGCTGGTTTTAGTCTTGATGCTTGCAGCGCAGGAGTAACCCCTGAGATTGCTCCTATCAGAAAGGAAAAGATGAGAGTTGCGATGATAAAATAATAAGGGCAACTTATAACCAAAATTCTTGAATTTAGAAGCTGCTGCGCAGCTATCTCTGCTGATTTTCCTATAAGCAAGCCAAAGATTACTCCTATTGCTCCTCCGGTAAGCCCTAACAAGCCTGATTCAAGGAGAAATATAATGAATATGTCAGAGTTCTTTGCTCCAACTGCCTTCATAACTCCAATATCTCTTGTGCGCTCCAAAACAGAAGTATACATAGTATTCATAATCCCAACCCCACCAACCAAGAGAGAAATAGAAGCAACTCCTATCAATAAAATTTGTATAATTAAAAGAACATTTTTGAATGTGTCAACTATTTGCTTTGCTGTCTGAACTGTGAAATCCTCTTGGCCTTCCTTGACATCTCTTGATTTTCTCAAAGCCTTTTCTATGCTCTCAGCAACTTCATCTGGTTCAAAATTTTCAGAAACAAAAGCGATTATTGTTGAAACTTCGTCTTTTGCCAAATCATTGCTTATCTCCCTTATATCTTCTTCTGGAATCCTTATGATTTTGTCAAACGCTTCAGAGCCAAGTTTTTTTTGTATTCCAACAACTTTGAAATAATTGTTTTCTATCTTTATTTCATCCCCTGTTTTTATTTCTCTCTTGAAAAGAGTGTGCGCAACATCGTATCCAAGAACAGCAACCTTTCTTTCTCCCTGCTCAATCTGCCTTCCGTATTCAACCTCAAAATTGCTAATCTTCTTTATGTAAGAAAGCGTTTCTTTGTCTGTAGGCAGCCCAAGAATGTAGCTCTGTTTTTGTTCGTTTTTGAATATTGCATTGTAAATCCTAAGCGTCCTTCCAAACGCGTATTCAACTCCTTGAACCTTTCTTATCGTTTCAACATCTCTTTTCGTGAGTTTTATCGTTGATAAACTTGATACAAATCCTCCTCTAATTCCTGTTGAAGATGCCGGAGATATTATTACTCTGTTCGCTCCTATTATCTTGAATTGTTCTTCTATGGCGTTTTGCATTCCCTGGCTTAATGTTACTAATGAAACAATGGCTGTTATTCCAATCATTATTCCTATGAGAGTTAAAACTGTCCTCAATTTCCTGCTTACAAGATTCTTCAAAACAAACAAAAAATAATCGTTTATCATTTTAGAGATTAAACCTCAAAGCTTCTGTTGGTTTTAGTCTTGATGCTTGCAGCGCAGGAGTAACCCCTGAGATTACTCCAAGCAAAAAGGAAAATAATATCGAACCAAAGATTAAGCTGAAACTTATGTTTGCTTTTAATAACATGGTTCCAAAATAAACTGTTGAAAAAATCTCAACTGCTTTTGCAATCAAAATTCCAAACAAAACTCCTATTATTCCTCCTGTAAGTCCCAATAGGCCTGATTCTACTAGGAATAGTTGAAGTATGTCAGAGTTCTTTGCTCCAACTGCCTTCATAACTCCAATATCTCTTGTGCGCTCCAAAACAGAAGTATACATAGTATTCATAATCCCAACCCCACCAACCAAGAGAGAAATAGAAGCAACTCCTAAAAATACTATTTGCACTATCAACAGCACTGTATTCATTGACCTCATTATGTCTTGGCTTGTTTGTATGCTGAAATCTTCTTCTCCTTTCTTTACATTGTGAAGCTTTCTCAACCTTTTTTCGATGCTCTCAGAAATTTTTTCAATTTCAGAAGCATCTGAGACCTTTAAAACTATCTCAAAATACTTTTCTGGCTCGTTTAAAACAACCTTAGCATCGCTCAATGGAATCATTATGTTGTTGTCATCTTGTCTGTTGCCAAATGTCTCCAAACACCCTACTACCTCAAAACTTTCCCCGTTGATTACTAACTTATCACCAACTTTAACATTCTTTTTGAACAGGTTTTTGTTGCACAGATAATAACCAACAAGGGCTTTTTTGCGGTCTCCTTCCATAAGGTTTCTCCCAGAAGATATTTTTATGTTTTGCATCTCGTCAAGAATTTTCTTTGAGCTGTCAGTAGGCACTCCTGTAATGTAAATATACTTAACTTCTCTTTCAAATAAAACAGGCGCTATTTTAAATGAAAAACCTGCTGCTTCTATTACTCCTGGGGTGTCTCTTATTGCTTCCAAATCTCGCTCTGTTAAGACAAGTCCAGAACCAATTCCAAAGAAACCTGCTTTCGCAGTCAATATTATCTTGTCAGAGCCTATCATTTCAAATTGCTCGTTCATTGCATTCTTGAATCCTTGGCTTAAACTTATCAAAGCAACTATGGATGTTATTCCTATAAAGATTCCTATAATTGTCAACCAAGAACGCATTTTCCTGTGTATAAAGTTCGAAAAAACCAAATTAATATAGTCCGATAACATTTTTCAGCTCCTAAATCAGATCTGAAACTAAAGCAAAGTTAAAGCTTAAAGCAAAGCTAATGCAAATGCTTATGCCTGCTTTGCTTTTTGCCTGTGCTTTCTCTTTTTATAGATAAAATAACCAACTCCTACTATGACCAGAAAGATTAAAATTCCAAATGCACTGCTGGTTTTTACCAGCTTGTATTTCCTTGCTTCTTGCGGAGTGTACAATCTCAAGTTAACTGTTTCTGTTTGCTCGTATTTGTTCCCAAGAGAATCTTCAAATTTCATCTTTACTGGCAATTCCAGATAGTCCTTTGCATTTTCAACGAATATTGTAAACTCAACTGTTTCGTAATCATCAGAATCTATATCTCCAATGTAATCGTATTTATTTGAAAGAACAACAAAATTTTTTCCGTCTTCTAAATAGACCTCTGTAAATTTGGCATCTATCTTCCCTGAATTTATCACTTTTAGTGTAATCTTTCCTTTTTGATTTTGAAACAGAACCTCTGATTTTTCAATGCTTGCCCTAAGTTCTGGTTTACCTCCAACGAACAAACTTATCAAATCATGGTTTTCATATTTTTGATTGTCAACATCGTAGTAGGTTATTATTACTGGAATTTTATAGACATTTGAAGTTGCAGAAGATGCTGTCATTATTTTGAAGACAAACTGCTTTGTTTCTGAAGGCATTATATTCTTTATCTTCTGTTCTGTTGAAGTGTCTATTGGAGAGAAAGGAACCTGAAATCCTGCTGAACTTAGCAGCGAAAGTTGGGTTTGAGATAATGAAGACAAAGTCAAATCAAGTTTTAGCGTTATGTCCTTTATCAAAGTATCGCCAAAATTCGTTATGTTTATGCTCAAAATGCCTTCTTCTCCTGGTTTTATGAATTTAGGTTGCGTGCTTACAGATGTTATTCCAACCCTAACATCTGTTGATTCCACTTTTATACTGAAACCGCTGACTTTTATCCAAGTGTAATTGTCTATTGTGTATTCCAAATCAACATCGAAGTATCCAGGATAAGCATCTTTGTCAACCTTCAATCTATACTGTATGGTTGTTCCATAATCGTTCATCTGCATTCCTCCAATGTTTCCTATGTATTTTAATTCGTCATCAGCTAATGAAAATGGGTATCTTGGAACAATTCTCACATGCAGGTTTTTTATGTTTTTTATTCCTATGTTTTCAAGTTTAAATCTCAAAGTAACATAGCTTCCAGGAGTTGCAGGGTATGGCTCTTGGTTTAGCAGCGTTGCCCTTAGAGAAGAGCCCGTGCTTATCGTGTCAACAGAAAAAGCATAACTGCTGAACAAAAGCACAATGATTGTTGCTGCAAACAAATTTCTTACAATTTTATTGCCCAAAAAATTCTTTTCAAAATTCTTTTCAATTTGATTCTTCATAAAAAACCACCTCGTCTTTGATTCCTTATCTTTAATTATTTTTAGCATGCGTTTTTGATTTACCATTTTTGCTTTGCTTTTGTTTTTTTCTTTTGGCTTAACAATATTTCAAAACTTGTACTTGCTGAATGTTTCTCTGTCAACAAATTTTCCATCAATAAGGTATACTGTTCTATTAGCGTGCTGAGTTAATCTTGAATCGTGAGTTACTAAAACTATTGTCTTCCCCTGCTCGTGCAATTCCTCCAATATTTTTATTATTGCTGCACCGCTCTTCGTGTCCAAATTTCCTGTAGGCTCATCAGCTAATATGAATTCAGGATTGTTTGACAGCGCTCTTGCTATCGCTACTCTCTGTTGCTCTCCTCCTGATAACTGTCTTGGCTTGTGGTATAATCTCCTTCCAAGCCCTACGCTTTCCAAGAGCTCTTTGGCTTTTTTTATTCGTTCATCTTTTGCAACATTCTGAAACATCATTGGAAGCATTACATTTTCAAGAGCGTTAAGAGATTGTATTAGATTGAACTGCTGGAAAACAAAACCTATCTTTTTTCCCCTTAATCTCGCCAACTGCGAGTCAGAGAGTTTTGAAATGTCAACCCCATCAAGGTATATTTTACCATGGGTTGGTATGTCCAAACAGCCAATCATGTTCATAGTTGTTGATTTTCCAGCTCCGCTTGGGCCCATTATGACCAAAAATTCTCCACTGTAGACTTCAAGATTCAGCCCTTTTAGCACCTCAACCTTTGAATTTCCAAAATCATAAATCTTCCATACATTCTCTAGTTTTATAACAATTTTTGTTTTTTTGCTTTTCATTTTATGCTTCGGATTTTTCTATCAGCTTTGCTATTTTGCCGTTTGCTTCTAAAAGTATCTTTTTTATTTCTCTTATCTTTGAACTGTACCTCTTCTCAATGCTTAAATATTTTATTAAATTATTTCTCAAAGAGATTATATCTTTCAACAGAGGTTTTATAAGTTTCAAGTTTTCATAAGACAGTTCTACTTCATCAAATTCTTTAACACTGCTGCTTATCCTTGCAGCTCTAAGCTTGTTTAAGACAGTTTCAAAAATTTTCTTTCTCTGCGCATTCAATTCTTCTATCTTCTTTTTTCCTTCCCTCGTAAGGGAATAATACTTTTTTGATTTTTTCTTAGTTATTTTTACAAGTCCCTTTTCTAAAAGTTCCTTCAAAGAGGGGTAAACGCAACCAGGAGAAGGCCTTAAGATTTTTGTCCTTTCATGTATGCTCTTCATGATGTCATATCCTGTCTTTTCCCCTGCCTGAAGCTCATTCAGAATTGCGATTTTTAGATAGCCTGTAAACATATCTAAACAGATATATCTATATAGATATATAAATCTTTCGTTTTGCAGTTTTAACAACAGTTTTTAACGATTTTTAGAAAATGCTGTTAGAACACTGCTATGCTCAGTGCTTTGCTCTCATATTTGCTCCTGCTTGGAAATTCTACTCTGTTTTTTTCAAGAATTTGTTGAGTTCTTTAAAGCTCATAGCATTGATGACATCCTTCTTTTCAGCCCATCCCCTCCTTGCTGTGGCAATCCCAAATTTAATAAAATGGAGATGGAGTTTTGAATGCGCATCAGTTCCTATTGCAAGCTTTGCGCCAGAATTTACTGCTTTTCTTACATAGGTATCCCTTAAATCCAACCTTTCAGGATTTGAGTTTATTTCCAATGCAATCCTGTTTGATTTTGCCTTTTCTATTATTCTGTCAATATCTACCTCATATTCAATCCTCGATGTTATTATTCTTCCTGTCGGATGCCCCAAGATGTTTACATAGGGGTTGTCAAGCGCTTTTAATATTCTATTTGTCATTTCCTCCTTTGTTGATTTGAACCTAGAGTGTATTGAAACTATCACTAAATCAAGATTTTTTAGCACTCTGTCATCATAATCCAAACTTCCGTCTGGAAGAATGTCGACCTCAGCGCCTTTCAATATATTTATTGGAAGCTTTTCATTCAAGGAATCTATTTCCCTATTTCTCTTTTCCAAATCTTGTTCTGAAAGTCCTCTGGCAATTCTCTGAGATTTTGAATGATCTGTTATTGCGATGTATTCATAGCCGAGTTTTTTTGCCTCTATTGCAACCTCCCTTATTTCATCAACTCCATCGCTCCATTTGCTGTGGACATGCAAGTCCCCTCTCACATCATCGTATGCTAAAAGTTTTGGCAATTTCCATTTTAGGGCAGCTTCTATCTCCCCATTGTTTTCCCTAAGTTCTGGTTCTATGAACTGCATCCCAAGCTTCTTGTAAACTTCTTCTTCATTCTTTCCTGCAATCCTTTTGTTCTTGCTGTCAAAAAGCCCGTACTCGCTCAATTTCAAATTCTTTTTTTTGCATATCTCCCTCAAAGCAATGTTGTGTTCTTTGCTTCCTGTAAAATACTGCAGAGCAGAACCAAAACTCTCATCTTCAACGACTCTTATATCAACCTGCAAATTGCTGTTCAATATTACAGATGACTTTGTCTTTCCCTTTGCAATAACATCTTTAACCTCCTTAATGCTTGTAAAATAATTCATTACAGGTTCTGGATTTTTCGAGACCACCAATATATCAACATCTCCTATCGTTTCCTTCATCCTTCTCAGAGAGCCTGCAATGCTTATCCTCTGAACTTCTTTCAGGGTTTTTAATCTATTAACTATGTCCTCTGCGATTGGCAGAGCAACTCCTAAAAGAAATCTTTCCTGCCCCTTCTTCAGGATTTCTATTCCTTTTAGAATATCCTGTTCGCTCTTTTCTCCAAAACCTTTGAGCTCTTTCAATTTTCCTTTCTTTGCTGCTTCTTCCAAATCCTCGATTGATTTTATATTCAATGTCTTGTATAAGTAAATTGCCTTTTTAGGCCCCATTCCAGGTATTTCTATTAAACTTGCAACTCCCTCTGGAATCTTTTTCTTGAGTTCTTCATAATAACTTGATTTTCCTGTTGCTATGAACTCTTTTATCTTCTCGCTTATGCTCTCTCCTACTCCTGGAATTTCCCTCAATTTGCCGTTTTTATAGTAGTCCTCAATGTCTTCGCCTAAACTCTCTATTGACTTTGCAGCTTTTCTATATGCTTGCGGTTTGAATGCTTCTCCAAGTATTTCAAGAATGTCAGCAATGTCATATAACAAATTTGCAACTTCTATGTTTTTCATCCAATATGAAAATATTTTTCTTCATTAAAAATTTTTCTAAAAATGATAATAATCTTGCAATCACATTACAATACTCTAAGAAAGTTTTATGTCAGCAAAATAGTAATCTTTTCTTCTCTTGTTTATTTCACTCATTAAATAAACAACATCTTTCTCTTCATAAAGGTTTTTTAGTTTTTTATCCTTTATTCCATAAATTTCTTCAGGATGTATAACCATATCTGTATTTGCAATCACAACGAGCTTATTTTCATGCATGTTCAAGAAAACCTTTGAATGAAAGTTGCTGAATATCTGTTTGTAATAGTCTTTAGAGCTCGTTTCATTCAGGAATACTTTAACTTCTTCTTTGCTGAACCTTTTTATCATGTTTGGATTTGAGGATATTTTGTTGTACGCATCTGATAATACTTTCAGTTTTGCTTTATCCTTTTCATTAAGATTTCGCCTTTCAACGAAAGAGTCAACTCCCATCATTAGCCTGTATATATCCAAATCTGTCAGCTCAATGAGGTTTGGCTTGTATTCCAAAAACTGCATATTCTTAAAATCACTAAATAAATCTTCTATTTGTTGGCGCAGACTAGTGCTTAGTTCTTCATTTTCTGTTAAAAGTCCTAAAAATGATTCTGGTTTTTTTCCGTTCATATGCATCCTGATTATTGGTGAATTGTCTTGAAAGATTACTATTCCGTTAATGCTGTCGATTCCAATTTTTGCATTAATCTTTTTATAAGAATAAAGCTGACTGTTTATTTTTAGAATCTCATTTATCAACTCTTCTTTTTTTCTCCAATAATTGGAAAAATTCAATTTGGTATTTATAAAACCTAGATCTATGAGTTTTTTTGTGAATGCCTCAAACAATGCCGCGTTCACATAAGACAATGGTCCTCCATAAAGCCTGTCGTACAACATCATTCTGACTTTTATAAAATTCTTAGCTGTTTCAAATGCGTTTTCATTCACTATAAATGTTCTGTTGAAAGGAAACGCTGCATTTTCAAACATCTTTGAATAATCAAGTTTTTTGTCAAGCCAATCTCTACAATATTCTTTCTTTGCTTTTTCATTTTTGAAATTCCAATTTTTATCTATCACTTCTGAAAAATCCCTCTTTATTATGTTGCAATCCAACTCATCTTCTACTTCTTTGATGATAGAAATGGTTTGCTCCCTAATGAAATCAAAATTGTCTCTCTTCTTTTTTGAGAGACGCCAAAAAATAAGAATTGTCTTCTACCAAACGCTTTAAAACTTCCAAATCTCATTTTATATAAGCTATTCTATCTGTTCCAATCACCCCAGAAATGATCTTTGACAGCACATTCTCTTCTTTAAAAAATTGTTCAAGAAGCTCAAAATCTTCCTCTTTCATATCAGCATATTTTTTTATCAAGGTAAGTCCTATGCTCTCATGATTTTTCTTGTAATACTCTTTGAAGAACCATTCAAGTTCGTGCCCTATGTGCCCTATGTCATGCATGTTTGCATACAAAATCAAAATCTCTTTTTCTTTTTGGCTTAATTCTCTTTCAAAAGCAATCTTTTCCAATGCTTCTTTTGTTATTTTTGCTGTGGCAATCATGTGCTCTAATCTATTATGAATATTGTATCTGATTGGTAGAACTGTATAAGAAGGCATTTGCATTTCAGAGCATCTCAAAAACAGTTTGGTTGAATTGTAATTCTTGTTTATAAAATCTTCAAATTCAGAAGTTAATTTTTCATCTTCAAAATCTGCTTCAATTCCTGTTACGCTTCCCCACCAATAATATGTAATCTTGTGATTCAGTCCTAAGAATTGGTCTGAAAATAAAATTATTTTTTTGCTCAACGCCTCAAATCCGAGTTCGTGCATCCTTGCAATTATGGCACAATCTTTTATAAATTTTTCTATTATCAAGTGATAAAATTATTAGGACTTGGTTTTCAAGAATGAGTGCGCTTTCAAGAGAACATCTTTTGCATTCTTATAAGTAACCATGTTGTAAGCATCCTCAAAACTCAGCCATTTGTATCCGATGTGCTCAAAAGAGAGTTTCACTTCTGTTGTCTTTGTTTCTGCAAGATAAAAGAAAACCTGTTTAAAGCTTGTTTTTCCATCAGGAGTTTTATAAAAGTATGTTATTCTCTCCTTAAAGCCGTCTATGAATTTTAAATCTTCTATTCCTGTCTCCTCTCTTGTTTCCCTGATTACTGTCTCAAAATCCGTCTCTTTGTTTTCTTTGTGCCCTTTTACAAAGTCCCAATGCCCTGACTCGTAATGGAGCAAAAGGTATTTTATTGCTCCGTGGCTCTTATTGAAAATTATTGCTCCGCAACTCGTTTCAGCAGGCATGTTCGAAAGGCATTGTTTTAAATAAATAAAACTTTCGTTTGAAAGAGCAAAAATTTTAAAGAAAGATTGCTTTATAAACAAAGTATGAAATCAGAAAAATGCTTTGTTGGCTGTTGCGGCTGGGGCTACTTCTCACCTAAAAAATACTTTAGTAACGATTGGAAAAAGAGATTTGTTTCAAGATTGCAGTGCTATGCTTCTCTCTTTAATTTTATTGAAGTGAATTCCACATTCTATAACTTTCCTAATGAAAAAACCACATCAAGATGGCTTGAAGAAGCACACGCTGTCAACAAAAGGTTTGTTTTTGCATTGAAGGTAAATAAGGTTGTTTCTCACATTGATATGTTTAAAACAAGAGATTCTGAACAAAGTTTTTTAAAATCGTTAGATATTGCAAGAACATTGAATTCAAAAATCTTGTTAATTCAAACTCCAAGTTCTTTCAAACCAACAAAGAACAATGTCAATAATCTAAGAAAATTCTTGAAAAAGGCGTCAGAAGAATTGGATGATGAAAGAATTGTTTTTGAGTTTCGCGGAGATTTCTTGGATCATGAGGAAATTATTAGAAAAATATGCGAGGAAAACAACATTGAGCATTGCGTTGATGTTTTCAGAAACAATCCTTTATTTTGCAGGCAATTTTTGTATTTCAGATTGCACGGGTTTGGAAAGAAGATAATGTATAATTACAATTTTGATTACAAAGAATTAAAACTTTTAAAAAAGAGAATTTTTGAGTTGAAAAAAAAATTCAAGCCGAAACAGATTTTCATTCTTTTCAACAATTATTCCATGTACGAGAATGCTTTAGAGTTTGAAAGATTGTTGAACAAAAATCACTAGACATTCCTGCTCTAAATATTTTTAAATTCCAAACTAAGAATTAGTCTCATGCAAAGAACAGGAGTTGTTAATCTGCCGCTCCATCCTGGAAAATGTCCTAAATGGCTCTTCCCTAGGATGGCAAGGTTAGGCAAAGAAATAACTGCTTTCATTGTTTTTGAATTCGGACAGGAAGAATTTTTGAGTAGAATTGCAAATCCATTTTTCTTTCAAAGTTTAGGCTGCATTTTGGGTTTTGACTGGCACAGTTCTGGCCTGACAACAACAGTAACCGCTGCTTTGAAAAAATCAATAAACGAGCATTCTCAAGAACTTGGATTGTTCTGTGCTGGAGGGAAAGGAAGTGCTTCTAAAAAAACTCTTGAGGACATAGAAACTGCTGTTGAAAATTTTAATTTAAGTTCAAAAAAAGAGCAAGAACTTAAAAAGGCGTCAAGGCTAAGCGCAAAGGTTGATAATTCCATGGTGCAAGATGGTTTTCAGCTTTACCACCATTCATTCTTTATAAGCGAGAATGGTTCGTGGAGCGTTGTTCAACAGGGCTTGAATGAAAATTCTCTTTATGCAAGAAGATACCATTGGTTGAGTTTCAAGGTTGAGAGTTTTGTTGAGGAACCGCATTCAGGCATTCATTCAAAGATTCTTTTAGAAAATGTAATGGATTTAACATCAAAGGAAAGCAGAGAGAACAGAGCTGTGTCTCTTGATTTGGCAAGGGAAAACCCGTTTCATCTTAAAGGAATTTTTAATAGGTTCTTTGAAAATCAAAAAACCCTTGGAGATTTTTCTTCAAAAGAAGAATCACGCTTAAGATCCAGCTTAAGATGTGGCTTTACAATGCAAAGCAATCATTTAATTCCTAAAATGATAGAAAAAGATTATGAAACTCTGAAAAGGGTTTATGAAATACAGCCAAAGGACTACGAAAGTTTTTTAATGATCAAGGGAATTGGTCCTAAGACAATAAGGGCTTTAGCTTTGATATCTCAGCTCGTATACGGAGCTGAAACTTCTTGGCAAGATCCTGCAAAGTTCAGCTATGCTCACGGAGGCAAAGACAAAATTCCATATCCTGTTGATAAAGAAATGATGGACGATAATACTAAATTGCTAAGAGAAGCTCTAAAACAGGCAAAACTTGGCGATTTTGAAAAGAGGGATGCTTTGAGAAGATTAAGTTTTGTTTATTAAAAACAGAACAGCTAATTTGTAAATTTTTAACAATCTTAAGAATAAAGCATTGCAATTTAACAAAAATTAAAAAATGATAATTTTTAATGCAAAATTTTATCTTAATAACAATGCAAGAAAAATAGAGACTGTATGGTTAAGAACATGTTTGCATTTCTTAGAATTTAAAATTAATCCAAAATTTTGCAAGAATTCTCAAAGAATGCAGGCCATTGTCTTATTTTTTCTTTTTTTATTTTCTTGCTCGATTTGTTCAGTTTGATTTGTTTTTTATGTTTTTTATGTTCTATAAAAATATTTTTTTATTTTTTGATTATTTTTTGTTTTTCTCAGAAAAGAATCTTTTGATTTCTCCCATGTTCAGCAGTTCTTCGCTTCCTGAACTCATGTCCTTTAATCTCAAAAGTTTCTTTTTTATTTCGTCCTCTCCAATTATTATGCAGTAAGGTATCTTTTCTTTGTTTGCATAGTCAAGCGCTTTTGTAAGTTTCTTGTTGAACGCTATGTCACAACTTATTCCAAAAGCCCTCAATTCCCTTGCTGTTCTTAAGGATTCTTCTGTATTGTCAAAAGAGACTATCAGTACTGAAGGTACTTTTATGTTAATTTCTGTGTTTTTTTCTTTCAATGCTTCGTAAATAACATCCAAACCAAATGCTATTCCTGTTGCAGGATATTCTTGTTTTGACTGGGCAAAATTCTGAATCATCTTGTCCCATCTTCCTCCTGCAGCTATTGTGCTCTTTATTGAGGATTTTTTAAGAAAAACCTCATACATTATTCCTGTGTAATAACCAAGCCCTCTTGCAAGGGTTATTGATAAAACAACATCCTCTTTTATTCCGAATGAACTGCAATAATTAAAAAAATCTTCCAATTCCATTATGCCTTCTTTAGCGTATTCATTTCTTAATCTGTCTTTTAAGAATTCAAGAACCTCCTTGTTATCCTTTTTTCCTGATGCTTCTTCAAAGAGCGAGAATATCTTTTTTATTGTTCCTTCATTGAAGCCCTTTGTTTTCAGTTCATTTATCACTTCCTCCTCTCCAATCTTTTCAATCTTGTCAAGAGAAAGCGCGAAATCAATGAACTTTTCATCCTTAACATCAAATTCCTTTAGTATTCCAAAAAGCAATTTCCTGTTGTTTACCTTGACAAAAACATCAAGTTTTAGTTTTTTAAAAACATCAAAAACCATCGAGATAATTTCAGCGTCAGCAACAACGCTCTTTATGCCAACAACATCCACATCGCATTGGGTAAATTCCCTCAATCTAGCTGATTTTACAGGCCCGTCCCTGAAAACCTTTCCTATTTCATACCTCTTAAAAGGCATTCTTATGTTTGGATTTAATGCAATTAGTTTTGCAAGTTTGAATGTCAGTTCATATCTTAAAATCAAATCCCTGTTGCCTTGATCTTTTAATCTGTATGTTTCTTTTAGGATTTCGGCACCGCCTGCGTATTTTGAAGCGCCTATTTCATAGAATTCAAGGATTGATGTTTCAATCGGTTTGTAACCATAAAGCTTGAAAACAGACCTTAAAGTATCTTGAACATATTCTCTTAATATCTGTTCTTCTGGCAAAAATTCCCTTGTTCCCTTGAGTTGTTCTATCCTCATAATAGAAAGTATTTTGCATTGTTATTTAATAAATGTTTCTAAAGAAACCATAAAAAATAAAAAAGTTTATTCCTCAATCTTGAAAACAACATCCCCATTTCTTACATGATCTTTGACTTTAAGCCCTATAGATGCCTTTGCTTTTGCTTCGCTGACATTTTTATGCTCAATTTGCATTGAAACAACATCTTGCTCAAAATCCGTATGAGCCCCTTTTATATGTATCCTATCTCCTACTTTCAAAGCGTCTGTCAGTTCGACTACTGCAACCCCTATTTTCGTGTAATAATGGGTTATTTTTCCAACAGGCTTTTCCATTAGACCACCCCAAATCTTTTTAAGAGATCATCATATATAAATTTTTGTTTTTTATTTAGCTAAAATTAATTTCAGCAAAACAAAGCATCAAAAACTTTATTAAACTCAAACTGATAATCTAAATTATGAAAAGGGAAAATTTTGAAATTTATGACAATGATATTTATGAATTGAAAACAAGAGTTTTGAGCGCGAAGGAAAAGCAAGATTTTTTGGAAGTTGTTCTTGAAAAAACTCCTTTCAGGCCAAGTTCTGGAGGACAGCCAAGCGACAACGGTTTTTTGGAAAACGATTATTTCAAGGGTTTTGTTTTGGAGGTTTTAGATAGAGAATTTCTAATCCATAAGGTTAAGGTTGAATTTGGCAGTTTGAAAAATGATGATTTTGTCATTGCAAGAATAGATGCTGAAAGAAGAAAAAAGCTTAGGATGATGCACTCTGGCGAACACCTCTTCTTTGGAATTTTAAAAAGATTGTTGGAAGAGCAAGGAAGTTTTTTAGAGGCAGAAAAGATCAATCTTGAAGAGGATGAAGGAAATCTTTTTGTTAAAACTGAAAAACTTGATTTTGACATTTTGTTCAAAGCAGAGGAAATTGCTAACAACCTCATAGAAAATGGCGTGGATGTCCTTGTTCATTACTCTGACAAAAACAACATTGACAAACAAATAAAAAATGGGTTGAGGATAAAAACAGAAAGGATTGAAGAAGATTTCGTAAGAATAGTTGAGTTCAAAGGAATTGATATTTCTGCATGCACAGGAACACATGTCAAGAATGCAAAAGAGATTGAATCTTTCTTAATAACTGATTTCAAAAATCTTGGAAATGAAAGATTTGTAATAAAATTTAAAACAGGGAGTGAAGCGAAGAGAGCATTTGTTTTGCAGAGTAGGGTTTTGAGATTGATTGAGGAATATTCTGGAAAGAATGAGCTTGAAATTCTTGATTTTTTGAAAAAACAGATTTCAGACAAGGAAAGGTTCAAGGAAAAATATTACAATTATTTCTCTGATTTCTTGCAGAGGGTTTGTTTTGAAAACATCAATGGCTTGGAGTTCTGTTTTCTTGTTTTTGAGGATGAGGATTTAAAACTACTTGTAAAGAACGCTTCAAAACTCTGCACTAAAAAAAGGGTTGTCTGTTTTTTGAACAGAACAGAATGCAGTAATGAAAACAAAGAAAATATTGGGAGCAAAATTGAGGATAACTGCAGTTACGATGTTGTTGCAATGAGTTCAAAAGATATAAACATTGATTTAAAAGGATTTTTTGAGAGCATAATAACCAAAGAGTTTCCTGGAAAGATTGGAGGAAATGAAAACTATGTTACTGGCAGAATACTTTGCAATGAACCTAAAAGCATAAGAGAAATGCTTCTCAGAATTTTGAAGCAAGCACAAAGTTAAAAAACAAAACAAAGAGCAAAAATCTAAGATGCTAGATCTTGATAGATTAAAAAGTGAACAATCTAAGATTGCAAAGAAAATAATATTTAAAGATTTTGTTAAAATTGAAAGCATAAATTGCGTTGCAGGGGTTGATTCCTCTTATAAAAAGATCAATGGAAAAGAATATTGCGTCAATGCAATAGCTGTTTTGGATTTTAAAACATTGAGCGTTCTTGAAATCAAGAGTTCATTTTCAAAAATAGAATTTCCATATGTTCCTAATTTCTTGAGTTTCAGGGAACTTCCTAGATTTTTAAGGACTTTTAAGAAATTGAGATTAAAGCCAGAGGTTTTTCTTTTTGACGCCAATGGAATTATCCATCCGAGATTTGCAGGTTTTGCATCTCACGCAGGGGTTGTTTTGAAAAAACCAACAATAGGAATTGCTAAGAATTTGCTGTGCGGGATTATGAAGGGAGTATATGTTTATTTGAACGATAAAAAGATTGGTTTTGTTTTGAAGAGGAATGATTTTAGAGAGTTGTTTGTAAACCCTGGAAACATGATAACCTTAAAAACAGCAGTTCGAATTGTTAGCAAATGCTTTTTAAGTGAAAAACAAAAACTTCCAGAACCAATAAGGATTGCCCATAAAATTTCAAAAGAATTGCTTAATAATTTTTAGTTTGCTTTTTCAGGAATTTTTCCTTTTAAGGATTTTAACTGTGCGTTTTAAAAAACTTTAAAAATGCAGAATTATCCTAACATCAAATTGGTAAAAGGGCCTGTGGTTTAGTGGCTATAACGCTGCCTTCACGAGGCAGAGGTCTCCGGTTCGAATCCGGACAGGCCCATCAAAGATTTAATAGATTTTCTTTAATCAAAAAATATTTATAAGCAATATAAAACTCTTACTTAGATGCTAACAGACAAGGAAGTTAAATCAGAATTCAGGAAATTGTCAAGGGATAATCCTGAAAGGTTTTTTGCAGTCAATAAACTAAGAGAATTTGGATTTTCAAGAAGGACATGCAAGAAATGCGGAAGGTTCTTCTGGAGCATAGAGGAAAGGGATTTCTGCGGGGATTCAACATGCGTTGGAGGTTATGGTTTTATTGAAAAAACTCCTGCAAGGAAAAGCTTCACCTATGCAGGGCTTTGGAAGAGGTTTTCTTCAATGTTCAAGGATTTTGGTTATGCTCCAATAAAACGCTATCCTGTTGCTGCAAGATGGCGCGACGATACTGATTTTGTTCAGGCATCAATCTATGACTTTCAGCCGTATGTTGTTTCTGGAATGATAGAACCGCCTGCAAACCCGTTGGTTGTTCCGCAATTCTGCTTAAGGTTCAATGATGTGGATAATGTAGGTTTAACTGGATCTCACTATACTGGTTTTGTAATGATTGGGCAGCACGCTTTTAAAAAACCCTCTGAGTTCGATCAGGAAAAGTATTTTGAAGACATCCACAATTGGCTTGTAAAGGGGTTAAAGATTCCTGTTAAGGAAATTATTTATCATGAGGATGCCTGGGCTGGCGGAGGCAATGCAGGGGTTTGCATGGAGTTCTTTTCAAGAGGATTAGAGCTTGGAAATCAGGTCTATATGAGTCACCAAATAACAAACGATGGAATTGAGCCGTTGAAGCTGAAAGTTTTGGATATGGGAATGGGGCATGAGCGCAACACATGGTTTTCTCAGGCAACTCCAACAAGTTATGATGCTGTTTTTCCAAAGGTTATGAAGAGATTGAAAGAGGTTTCAGGAGAAAGTTATGACAGTTCCATTTTGAAAAAGTTTCTTCCATTTGCATCCATGCTGAATGTTGATGAGAATGAGGATCTAAACAGCGTTTGGTCTTTCATAAGCAAAAAAATTGGAGTTAATGTAAACGAGCTTAAAGAAATGATTTACAGGATTGCTGCTCTTTACAGCATTGCAGAGCACTCAAGAACACTGTTGTTTGCTTTCAGCGACGGATGCTTGCCAAGCAACTCAGGAGGTGGTTATAATTTAAGAATGATTTTGAGACGGGCTTTGTCGTTCATTGAAAAGTACAAGTGGAGCATTGATTTAAAGGAAGTGATGGAGCTGCATGCTGCTGAACTTAAGGAAATATTCCCTGAAGTTAGCGAAAATCTTGAAGATTCAATAAAGATTTTGGATGTTGAAAAAAAGAAATACAGGAGTTCCATTGAAAAATCAGAGGTTATCATTGAAAGATTCTTGAACAAAGGAGAACTTTCAACTGAAAAGTTTGTTGAATTGTATGACAGCAACGGCATAAGCCCTGATTTGATAGTGAGGAAGGCTCTTGAAAAAGGAATTGAAATAAAAATTCCTGACAATTTTTATGCTCTGCTAAATGAAAGACACCAAAGTTCAAAGAGCATTGAAAAAACTCAGACATTTAAAGAGGATGCTGTAAATTTAAAAACAGAAAAAAAGACAGAAGTCTTATACTACGATGATTACTCATTGGTGGATTTTAAGGCAAGGGTTTTGGAAATTAAAAAGGAAAACAACAAGTTTTATGTTGTTCTTGACAAAACAGCGTTTTATCCTACCTCGGGAGGACAAATGCATGACTTTGGTTTCTTGAACAGCAACAAGGTTTTGGATGTTTTCAAGCAGAACAATTTAGTTGTCCATGTCCTAGATAGCGTTGATTTCAAAGAAGGTGACATTGTTATTGGAAAGATTGATTTTGAGATTAGGAAACAATTGACCCAACATCATACCTCAACTCATATTATCAATGGAGCTGCAAGGATGGTTCTTGGAAATCATGTTTGGCAGGCAGGAGCTTCAAAAACATTGGAAAGGGCAAGATTGGATATAACCCATTACGAGCAGTTGAGCGATAAGGAAACAAAGGAAATTGAAAGGTTGTCTAATGATATTGTAAAAAAAGCAATTGCTGTTAAAAAGTATTTGATGCTTAGGAACGAAGCAGAGGAAAGGTTTGGTTTTATGATATATCAAGGAGGGGCTGTTCCTGGAAGGGAATTAAGGATTGTTGAAATTCCTAATTTTGATGTTGAGGCCTGCGGTGGGACGCACTTGAATAACACCTCTGAGGCAGAGGTCATAAAGATAGTAAAGACATCAAAGATACAAGACGGAATTGTGAGGATTGAGTTTGTTGCTGGCAACGCTGCTATGAAAATAATCAAAGAGCAGCAGGAATTGCTAAGAGAGCTCTGCAGGATTTTGGACTGCAATAAGAGCGAAATTCCTGGAAGGGTTGAGGAATTGTTTAGCTTGTGGAAGGACATTGTAAAAAAGAATAAAAAAAGAATGTTTAAACTTTCCTCAAAAAAGATTTTTGAAGGAAGCGATGATGAGATAATAAAGAAATCGTGCGACATCTTAAAAACTCAAGAAGAGTTTCTTTTAAAGACAATAAACAGGTTTGCTTCGGAGATAAAGAAATCTCTTAAAGAGAATAAGAGTTTAAAGCAATAGATAAGCAACTTTAGATCTTTGAAACAAATCTTTAAAATATTGTTCTGATTTTGTTTTCTCGAATGCAAAAATCTTTTGTTAATTCCTTTTTAATTTCTCTTTAAGTTCTCTTGAAAGAATTCAAGCTCTTCTGATGCTTCATCTCTTTAAAGAGTTTGCTCTCTTTTAAAATAGCGCTCAGTTCAATACCGAATTTCTTTTTTAGCAGGATTTCAGCATACCTCAGCATTAGTTCTTGATCTGAAAATGCAATCGGGTTTTTGGAAAGGGCTTTTCTTGTTGCTTCTCTTACAACCCAAACCCCTAAAGGAGCATAGTACTCAGGAGTTATCACCCTTATGCAAAGAACAGATGCTTGTCTCCTTATTTTTGAAAGTTTTTCAAGAATTGCTAATCTTGCTGCGTAGTAACCTCCTGAGGTGTTTTCAGCATAGTTTTTTCTTCCGTAATAATTCTCGTAATCCTTCATGAACATAAGTTTGTTGCTTATGTTCCAATCAACATTTGGCATGTAACTCTCAAACAATTCATAACTCCAAAACCTTTCAAAAAATAGAATCAAGTAATAGTTGCCTAAGTATCCTCCAAAAAAAGCACAGTTCTCAGAATTGCCGTAATTCTTTATTTCCTCTATCAGTTGTTTTCCGATGTTGTCATCAACTGCTGTTATTGCCCACCTCGTAGGAACTATCTTTCTTTCTGTCTTTACTCCAAAAGCTCCTACGCTCAATGCTTTTGAAAGAAAATTTTCTTCAAAACCTTTTTTGTAAAGCTCTACTATTGCCAAACCTGCTTTTGCATCGTAATCGTTGTAAAATCTCTCAATCCTAAAATCAATTCTTGGGTTTTCATTTATGATTATGTTTTTCATATAGCCACTTGGTCCATACGGTGGGGTGAATGCGTCAAAATTAACATTGAAGGACGCTTTTTTGGAAAGCTTTATGTCTGTGTACAACGGCTTTGAGGAGAGCGCAATCTCCTGCGCCTTTTCTAAATACTTTGTTCTTATATTAACCCCCAATGTTTTCTTTATTGAATTCATTAGGGAAATTCTAAGTCTTACTACATCATTTATTCCAAGGTTCCTTGCGCTCCACTCCCTCGGAGAATCAAAGAATGTTTTTTCCTGCGAATCTCTTTCAAGGCTTCCAAGAACTCCAAGATTTATGTTTGGATAGTTCTTTGCTCCTACTAGCACTGAATTTGATAGCGTGGAGAATTCGTCATTTATCTTCTCAAACTTTTCCTTTACTGCTGCTACTGAAAGTTTTTTTGCTATCAACGGACAATAGTTCAGTCCGCAGAGCAGATTTCCCTTGCACCTAATGCAGAGTTCTGCTGTATATGGTTTCATGAATCGTAAATAAAATGAATGCGTATTTAAGTTTTAATGTGAAAGAATATAGAATTAATATAAAATTAACATAGAATTAAAAAAATAAAAATAAAAAATTTGATTAAAGGTTTATTTCTTCCTTTTTTTCCTTCCTCCTCTGACCATCTTTGCTCTTGAGATATCTCCCTGCTTGTCTATAAAGTAGAGATAGCCATCTTCTTTCTTTATTCCGACTTTTGCAACCTTCTCTACCTTCTTTCCCTTTACTTTTCCACCGCGAGCCATTACAGCTCTTGAGACATCTCCATTCTTATCCACAAAATAGAGATATCCTTTTTCTTTCTTAACACCTACTTTCGCAACTTTCTGTGCCATTACATATCACCTTTTTTTATCTCTTAGGCATATAAACCCCAAGCCTTTTTATTTCGTCTGAAAATAAATTGAATTAGTATTTAAACTTTACTATTTTTATACATCAAATGCTCACTTGACTGTCAATACCTGCCTGTCTATTTCATCGCAATATTCCTCTATTCTTGACAAAGCATCATTAATAAGATAGAGTTTTATCTTTTGGTTCAAGATGTCCTTCATCGTTAGAAACTCTGTTATCCTGTATTTGTTTCTCTTCTTTTCAACCAATATGAGCTCCCTCAATCTTAAAAGCTGTCTTCTTATGTTTGAGTGCGCTGTGCCGTTTAAGCTAAGTTTTCTCTTCTTCCTGTAATTCATAACTTCTTCTCTGACTTCCATCGATGTAAGCTCTCTTTTCTTTTTAGAATTTTTTAATAAAATTATTAAAACATCTACGATTATGTCTCTTGAGTCTCCTGTTTGCAAGAGCCCAAGGCAAAGGCAAAATTTCTTTATCAGAGTTCTCAAATCCTTAAAAGAAGGCCTCTCGTATTTTCTCAAAGTTATCTCTAAGAGAGGAGTTTCCTTTGATACTTTCATTTTGGAATAAGATTGTTGCTTTCTTTAAAAATTTTTCTGAGAAAGATTATGTTGTTAATCATCTATTAAGCGCATGCTTATCGCAAACTCTTTTCCTCTTATCTTTTCTAACTCAAAGTTCTCCGTCTTTTCTTCCATCTTTGAGATTTCAATGCTTGAAGCACCTGTCTTCTTTCCAATAGCTTCTCTAAAACTTGAAATTAGATCAAGCATTTTTTCTTCGCAAAGAATCTTAAGTTCTATCCTCTGAATCTTTGTCAGCCCTTTCTTCTTTCTAATATTTTGTATTCTCCTTACAAGTTCTCTTGCATAGCCCTCTGCTTCAAGTTCAGGAGTGATTTTTGAGTCAAGAATAACTTTTGCGTTTTCTATTTCCGAGACAACAAGATTTTTCGGTATTTCCTCTTCTATTATCAAGTTTTCCTTTAGAATTTTTATCTCTGTAGATCCGTCCTTTATCTTATAACATCCTTCCTTTTCAATCCTTTTTATTATGAAATCAGGACTTGCCTGAGAAAGTTCTGAAACTATCTTTGGTATGCTTCTCCTATGCTCTTGATTCAATGAAGAAAAATTGAGTTTTACCTTCTTATGCGTTTCTATTCTGTCTTCAAATAAAATTTCCTTTATGTTCAACTGCTCCCTTATTATTGAATACAAAACCTTTGCCGCATCCCTTGTTTCTCCATTTTCTGTTACTATGATTAATCTGTTCAATGGCCATCTTATTCCAAGTCCAATTTTTTCCCTCAAAGAAAGTCCTGCCTGTATTATTGAAAAGACTGTCTGAAATTGGCTTTCCAATTTTTTGTCTATCAAGGTTTCATCGTAACTTGGCCATTCAAAAAGATGTATGCTCTCCTCTTTAAGTTCGTCTTTCAGAGCGAATTCTCTTCTAATATTTTGGTATATTTTTTCTGTAATAAACGGCGCTATCGGAGCAAATATCTTAAGAGAAGACATAAGAACATTGAAAATTATTTTTGCAACCGTTTCAGGTTTCTTATTAGCCTTTTCCCTGCTCAACCTTATGTACTTCCTGCTCAAATCCAAGAACAGAGATTCTGCAATAACAGGAGTTTCATTTAGATAGTATTTGTTGAACTTTTCAGTTATTTCCTTGATTGCGCTGTTTGCTCTTGAAACAATGAACCTTTCAGCAGTGTCAAGTTCTTCTTTCTTTATTTCGCTGGCAACATCTTTTATGTTAAGGTTATGAGTTTTTACAATGTCAAAAAGATAGAGGTGTATGTTCCAGAGTATTGAAAGATTTCTAAACTTTATCCTCATGTCGTCAAAATTATAGTTCAGGTCAACACCTGGGCTTGTTCCTGAAATCATGTAATAGCGCATGGTATCTGCTCCGTACTTGTCTATTATTTCATAAGGAGAAATTATGTTTTTCAACGATTTTGACATTTTCCTTCCTTGGGCATCGTTTATGAATCCATGCATGTAAACGCTCTTGTAAGGAGATTTTTCCAACGCAACAAAGCTTAAACACATGAGGGAGTTAAACCATCCTCTTATTTGGTCTTTTCCCTCGAGAATCAAATCTGCTGGCCATAGCTTCTTGAATTGCTCCTGTTCTAAAGGATATTTCAAAGTTGCCCAAGAAGCTGCTCCTGAATCAAGCCACACATCAAGGACATCTTCAATTCTCTGCATTTCAGCCCCGCAGGAACATTTTAGTTTTACGCTATCAATCCAAGGTCTGTGCAAATCTTCTATTTTCTGCTTGCTTAATTTTTCCAACTCTTGTTTTGAACCAATTAACTTTATGCTGTTGCATCTGTCGCAAACCCATATTGGCAGCGGAATTCCCCAAAACCTCTGTCTTGAAATGCACCAGTCCTGCAGATTATCGAGCCATGAATCAAACCACTTTGAACCAGCCCAGTTTGGAACCCAATCTATGCGCTTGTTTTCGTCTCTCATTCTCTGCTTGAGTTTTTCAACAGTCAAGAACCATTGCTTTGTTGCCCTGTAAACAACAGGAGTCTTGCAACGCCAGCAGTGCGCATATTCGTGCTCAACTGTTGTTTCAGCAACCAATAGTTTTTTTTCATTCAACAATCTTATGAAATTTTCATCATCCTTCTTTGCCTTTAGCCCTGTTAAGCTTCCAGCATTGACAAAATTGCCTTCTTCATCCAGAAGATTAAAAGCTGGAAGGTTGTTCTTTTTCCCGACTTCATAATCCTCTGGCCCGCATCCTGGAGCGCAATGCACCAACCCTGTTCCTGCGCTCAAATCAACATATTCTTCTGAAAGCAAAACAGAATACGATTTTTTGTTCTCTTCAAAAAGTTTATTGTGAAAATCAAGCTCCTCGTAGAATGGTGTTTTGTATCTTATTCCTTCTAATGCTGAACCCTTGAATTCTTGAACTACATTGTAATCTTTTCCAACTAATCCAAAGAGAGCATTTGAAAGCGCTTTTGCCACGATCCAAAACTCGTTTTCAACCTTAATTTTCACATAGTCAAAATCAGGATGAACCATTACCGCCAAGTTGAAAGGTATGGTCCAAGGAGTTGTTGTCCAAACGATTAAAAAATTGTTTTCAGAACCAATTATTGGAAATTTTACAAATATTGACTTGTCATTTACATTTTTGTATTCCAACTCGTGCTTTGCAAGGGCTGTTGCGCATCTAGGGCACCAAGTCATTGTTTTGAAATCGTTGTATAAGAGTTTTTTTTCGTGCGCTCTTTTCAAAGCCCACCAAACAGCTTCTATGTACTCATTGTTTATTGTCATGTATGGATTATCCCATTCCATCCAAACCCCTTCTCTCTTGAAATCGTTGATCATTGGATACATTTGTTCAAGAGCAAACTCTCTGCAGGATTTTATGAAATTGTCAATACCTATCTTTTCTAATAATTCCTTTTTGTCTTTTATGCCGAATTTCTTTTCAACAGCAACTTCTATAGGCAATCCATGCATATCAAATCCAGGCCTGTCATACACATCAAAGCCCTGCATTCTCTTGTATCTCATTATAGAATCCCTGAGCGCTTTTCCCCAAGCATGCCCTATGTGTATTGCGCCTGTTGTATAAGGCGGGCCGTCTAAATAATAGAATTTCTTATTGTTTTTGTTTTTCTTCTTCAGTTTTTCGTATGTCTTGTTCTCCTTCCAAAACTCAAGCATTTCCTCTTCAACCTTTTGAGGGTTGTAACTCTTTTCAATCATGCTGAGATTGGAATGCTGAAATCATATAAAAATATTTTGAATATTTTGAAATTTTTCACAACATTTTTAAATAACAATAAACAATAAGTCCTGTGAAAATTGTTAAAATCAAAAAAAGCAAAGCAAGCATTTGAAGGTGCATTTTAAAGGCGTATAAGTTGAAATATGAATTCAGTAATTTTTTATGATAAAAGGGGGGATACTCAAATAGATACAATAATAAGCATAGCGCTCTTTGTTCTTTATTTGATTGTTGTTTTCTTCTTCATAACCCCAAGTTTAAAATCAAATGTTAATCCAAATCAGGAGACAAAGACAATAGAAAAAAATCTTGAACAGCTCTATGCTGAGGTCAATAAATTAATGCTCTATGTGCGTTCAAACATTAGTTCAGATGAACCTTTGATATTAAATTTTCCATTGAATTGGAGTTCTGATAACATCATGGTAACTGACAATAAAGATGCTCCTGTTGATTTTTACATAGACGAAGGAAAAATTCTCCTATACTATAATCTAAGCTCTAAAAATGTTTTCTATATAATCCATTCTAAATATAATTTCTCAAACCAGACAAGAAGTTCTGAAATAACAGTTGGAAATGAAAACTATACAACAACGCAAAATCTCAGAGTTGAATTTTCAGATTTTTTTGTCAAAAATGTTTCATTCAACGGTTCTGTTTTGGTTAATGATTTTAACATACTGATAAACAATGCTTCTTTTCATAGCAGCAACTCATCATTTTTGAACAAAGGCTTTGTAAATTTGTATAAGGTTTATTCCTCAGGAATTAAGGAGAGCATTTACATTTTTAAGGACAAGGAAAGAATATATTCCTTTTTTGAAAATGAAAACTTTAGAAATCAGAGCAATTCAAACATTTCATACAACATTCTCATGACTTTCAGCATTGCTAATTTCACCAATTTTTACTCTGACAATCTTAACAGCGGCATAATAAACTACTCGTATGAGAACTGCTACAATTTCAACTCTGACTATGTTGATTTTTATGATGAAGATAAGGGTTTGTCTTTTATACTGAGCAACTTTTCAGAAATCAGTTTTTGTTCTGAAGATGATTCTATAATTTTGAACATAAGCTCAACACTTGATGATTTGTTTTCGTGCACAATAGTTGCGCACAATTCAAGCTATTCAACCCTTCAATTTAAGGGCTTCTATTACTATGCATACGGTTTTGCAAAAGAACTTTCAGGCATATACTATGATTATTTGGAAAACTCTTCGCTTGTTAATAACATACTTTCAAAAAATTTAAGCCCTTCAAAAAAATTTAGGGTTTCAATGAGGATTGGTAATAGTGTTTTTTATTACGGAAACGAAACTATTGAAAATCTTAACATATATGCAAGAACAGTCTCAAAACCAATACTGCATCGCAATGGGAGCTATGAAAATGAAATTATCACAATTGCTACCTGGTAGATTTTTCAGAGCAAACAAAAAGAAAAGAGAAGGAGTGATAAGAACTCTTGAAATGGTTGTTGCAGTCATAATAACTTTGTTGTTCATAATCTTTGTTCTGCCAGAACAAAACAAGTTTAAGGAGCAAAAATCTTACATATTTAGGAACTTTCCTTACAACGAGGATTTTAGAAGTGCTGTTTTGAACGAGAACTATACTTTGGTCAGGGCTTTTTTAGAGGAAATATTTAATGCAAGCGCAAAAAACTATAACTTTTCTTTCATAATAACCAAAAACCAGAATTTAAGTTTGGTTTTTGCTGACAAAGATGTTTTTTCAGAATCATTGTTTATTTACAACAAGACAAACAGCAGCAAATACAAAATAATAAGAATATATTACTGGAAAAAATAATTACAAAAATTAAAATGCAAATCGCAAAATAAATAAAATCATATATTAAATATTATAGATTATATAATGCGTTGATGCAAACAATATGCAAACAAAAAAAGGAGGATTGCCATGAAAATAATACTTGACACGAAGAACGATTCAAAAGAGGATATTGAAGCATTGATAAGCTTTCTGAACGCTGTTGTAAAAAAGGAACCAAAGAAGAACTTTGAGATTGCTTCTGAAGCTTCAGAGCAATTTGCTGATTTCTTCGGAAAACAGGAAAATACAGCGGGAGAAAATAAAAAAACAAAAGGCAACGAAGAAGAAGATTTAGATTTTTATGAGGGAGTGCAACTCTACTAAAAGGGAATTTGAATACCTGAAGAAAACAGCAGATGTTAGATTTAGGGCTGTTGGCAAGGACTTTGAAGAACTTCTTAAAAATTCATTTAGAGCTATGATCAATGTAATGGTTGATTCTGATAAGGTTAAAAAAAAAGAAAAAATAGGGGTTGAGGTCAAAGCAAAAACTCTTGACAAATTGTTGATAAAATTTTTGGAAGAGATTTTGTTCTTGTTGGATTCTGAGAATTTCATTGCATCTGAATTGGAATGCGTAAAAATCACGCGCAAGAAAGGTTTTTATGTTCTGAATGCGTTTGTCTTAGGGGATAAAAATCTTAAAGAATACGATTTTTCCCTCAGTGTTAAGGCTGTTACTTACAATGATTTTGTTTTCAAGAGAGGGTATGGATTTTATGTTGCTGAAATAACTCTTGATGTTTAGCTTATTTTAGCTGATTTTTAGGGCTTTTTTAGAATGAAATATATAATAGAACATTTGGAAAATGGACTGCCAAAGTGGTGTTATTTGGAATATGTCAATATTTCAAAAATTGTCGGCAGAGATAATCTTATATTTACAAACATAAGAAGAAAATTTTTTGAAAAATTAAAGGATTATGGTACAGTAATGGAAAAATCTGTATCTGAATTAAATCTGAAAAGGGTTTGCGTTCTTGATCCTGAAGCTAAGAAAAGATTGGATTGCAAAGATTCAAAAAAATTTGATTATTTTGTTTTTGGCGGAATTCTTGGGGATTTTCCTGCTAAAAAAAGAACTCAAAAACTCCTTAGTTCAAAGTTTTGCTGCAAAACAAGAAATCTTGGAAAAAAACAAATGCCAACAGATACTGCTGTCAAAGTTGCAAAACTTATCCTTGAAGGGAGAAAGTTTGAGGAGTTGAAGTTCAAAGACAGGATTATTTTAAAGATTAGAAAGAATGAAGAGGTTATTCTTCCTTTCAGGTTTTTGCTTGGCAAAGATGGAAATCCTGAGATAACTCCTGGAGTAGTTGATTATCTCAAAAACAAAAAAGAATTTTAGGTTTTTGTGTTGTTTTCATATTTGGTCTAATATTTATTTCAATATTTTTCCTGTTTCAAGAAACCAAAGGTACAAATCAAGTTCTGCCAAACTAAGATTGGTTTTTCCTGCTATTTCTTTGAGAACAGATTCTATTTTCAAATAATTTTTTTTACCCAGGTTTTTTGGCCTCTTTATAATTTTGTGCCTTTCAAGAATATCAACGATGTGAAAATCTATTATTGCCAAATTCTTAAAACCAATGTTTCTCAAGAAATGGGATGCTTCCTTGTAACCAATTCCTTTTATGTTCTTAACCAACCATTCCCTAATTTCGTGCTCTTCATGCTCTCCATGATTTTCATTTATGCTTTTTATTTTCTCAATTATCTCTTTTTTCCTTTCTCTTGCGTTGCAGATAAAGTTTGCCCGAGTATTTGGAAATCTGTGACCACAATCTTTTAGCCTTGAAGCAAGCTCGTAATCTCTAAGTTTTAAGAAATCATCTCCGATGGTGTTCTGTATTTTTATGCTCCTCTCTGCATTGAAGTTTGCAGTCAGAATGCAGAAGAACAACTCGCTCATTATTTTGTTATAATTTCTCTTTCTTAAAATATCTTCAAATTCTCTTATTCTGCTGTTTATTTTTTTCTTAATGCTTGTTTTCTTTAAATTTTCTATCTTTTTTATTAATTCAAATTCTTTTGGTTTCATTAAAACACCTTATTAAATCGAGTTAATTCAAAAAAGTTAGTAAACAAAAATTATTAAAAATTTAAATTAATTTGTAATCTACAAGGATTTTATTACCAACTTCTTTTATATTTATTGTTTTTGCTTTAATTTTATGCTTTTCTAACTCAATTAAAAAATCTTCAAAGTAATCGTAAAAACCACAAGCATAACAAAAACTTCCAGAGAAGCTAATTCTCAAGAATTTGTTCTTAATAAAAATAAACTCAGCAGTTATTTCAGGACTTCTATGAGCATTAAAATCATTTATTATCTTTTTTATAACCAAAATATGGTTTTTCTTATTATCATTTTCAATTATTCTTATTGAATTTTTTTCAGTAGGAATTTTTTCTATCATTCAAGCAAATCCTCTTAAAATTATTTTTAAATCACTTTCAAAATTTTTCACGAAGTTGTTTAAGAACATTAAGTAAAATATAAAAAACAAATAAAAACAAAACTTCTTTTACTTGCTCTTCCAAAACCCATGCATGTTACAGTATTCTCTGGCAAATAAAACTTTTTCTTTATTGATCTTAAACTCTGCTTCTGGTTTTTCTCCTGGTTTTAAAAATTTTAAGTAAGAATTCTTTTCTGTTACCAACTCAATCCATTGTATGAAGTGTTTTTCTTCCATTGGATGCGGAACAGAACCTACTTTTACATTCACTCCTGATTTTGTTTTTTCTATCACTGGAACATGCTTTTCCATTCCAACATCTTCTTCTTTTTCCTTCAACAATTCCATTTTTTGATTGCAGCATACTAAAGTTCCTGCTCCTGTATTCAAAACCTCAACGATGTTCCCGCAAACATTGCATCTATAAACCTGCAATCTTTCAGTCATAATCTCACCTCAGTAACATTTTTAAAAAAATTTCTATTTTTTGATTCTAATTTTTTATAACAAAACCACCAATCATAATTCTTAAATTCTGTTAACCTCTTCATTGCTGTTTTTTCATCTGTTGCTGGAGGAATTATAACATTATCTCCTATTAACTCGTTGTTAGGCCAATTTGCCGGCATAGCAACTCCTTCTCTATCTGCCACTTGCAATGCTCTCACAACTCTTAAAATTTCATCCATATTTCTTCCAACTTCCTGCGGATAGTAAAGTATTGTTCTTATAGTTCCATTAGGATCAACGATAAATACTGCTCTGACAGTATTCTTCCCTTTCTTAGGATGAAGCATGCCTAAGCTTTTAGCAATTTCTCCTTGGTCATCGGCAATTATTGGAAATTCTATTTTTACTTTTAGTTTTTCATTAATCCATTCCTTCCACTTTATGTGACTGAAAACTTGGTCTATACTTAGTCCTATCAGCTCGCAGTTTAACTTCTTAAATTCTTGATATCTTTTTTGAAACGCAACAAACTCTGTTGTGCAAACAGGCGTGAAATCAGCCGGATGGCTGAACAAAACAAACCATTTTCCCTTGTAAAAATCCGGCACTTTTATTTTGCCCATAGTTGTCTGCGCTTCAAAACTTGGTATCTTATCACCAATCAATGGCAAGCTTTTTATTTCATCGTCCATAAAAACCACCTCCTTATTTTTAATTATTTTTAATTTAAAACTTCAAAATATTCTTTTGAAACTCCGCATACAGGACACTTCCAGTTTTCAGGAAGTTCCTCAAACTTTGTTCCTGGTTTAACATTATGTGCACTGTCTCCAATTTCTGTGTCATAAACATAGCCGCAAACCTTGCACCTGTACCTCTTTGGTTTTTCTTTATTTAAATTTCCTATTGAATTTAAGTCCTCATTATAAGTCGGTGCTGTTTTTGGAACAAAACCCTTTTTTATTTTTTGATAGTAGTCATATGTCATTGGTTCTTTCTCATCAATAATTTCAGCATCAACAACTTCTGCTATAAACAGAGTGTGGGTTCCTAAATCAAAACTCTTAACTATTCTTCCTTCTATGAATGCTGTGGCATTATCTAAAACTATTGGCGCTCCTGAAATTCCGATTTTGTAGTTTATCCCTTCAAATTTGTTGAAATCCCTTCCTGATTTAAAGCCAAACCTTCCAATAAACTCCAATGGCGTATCTTTAGATAAAACGCTTATCCCCACAACCTTGCTCTTAACCAAGTAGTTGTGAGTAAAGTTTTGCTTGTTTGTTGCAAAAGCGAGTTTTTTTGGTTCTGAAGTAAC
Source organism: Candidatus Woesearchaeota archaeon (assembly GCA_049700835.1). Classification (GTDB taxonomy): domain Archaea; phylum Nanobdellota; class Nanobdellia; order Woesearchaeales; family WAPY01; genus JAWBOW01. Next base: position 262,012 of record JBNAUL010000001.1, on the reverse strand, counting down.
CTGAAATACTGTGTTTACTATTTGAGCATTGAATTTATTGTCATCCAATTTTGAACTTACAACATAGAGTCCATAACTGATTTTGTAAAGGGCTTTTGCATTCATTTTCATCATTTTATTTTAAAAAAAAAATTCTATTTATTTTTCTGTTAATAATTCTCGCACATCACTTGATAAAAAGCCCTCTCGTGTCCACAGGAAGGGCATTTTTCAGGTGGCTCTGCACCGTAATGAACATAACCGCATTCCCTGCAAACCCACCATGTTTCCTTGTTTTTCTTGAACAGAGTTCCTGCTTCCAACTCTTTTTTCAGTTTTGAGTACCTCTCTGAATGGTGTTTTTCAGCAACTGCTATTGCTCTTATCCTTGCAGCAATCTCTTTAAAACCCTCTTCTTCTGCTATCCTTGCAAATTCAGGATAGAGCATGCTGTATTCCTCTGTTTCCCCTATTATTGCTCCTTTCAAATTTTCAAGAGTTGTTGCTCTAAGTACAGGAACATGCGTTTCTATTTTCAAATCGCTAAGATCAATATTGTGTTTGTCTCTTATTTCCATGAGCATTTTGTAAAACCAACTTGCGTGTTCTCTTTCATTGTCTGCTGTTATTGTGAATATTTCTGAGATTTGCTCATAGCCCTCTTTTTTTGCAGTGCTTGCATAGAATGTGTATCTGTTTCTCGCCATGCATTCTCCAACAAATGCCTTTGCAAAATTTTCAACTGTCTTGAACTTCTTGAAGTTAGAACCCATTAAAATCACCCCAAAAAAGAATTAATTTATCATACTATATAAAAATTTCTGTTTTGTGAATTAAAAACATGTTTTTTTCAATAACGAATAAACATTTCTCATGTGCTCTGAATTTTTCACAAGAAGTTTTATGCGCTCAATCTTTTCTAAAGAGATTTTTAGAATCCTTGAAAGTTCATCATTTCCTATTTTCAATTCAAGCCCCAAAAGGCAAAGGTCAAGCGTCTTGTAATCAATTCCAAGCGCAAATTCATCGTCAATTCCAGGGATTATGTCCGGAGAAGGCGCCTTGTTGATTATTCTTTTTTCAACTCCCAAGTATTCTGCCAAAATTCTAACTTGGGTTTTGTAGAGATGCATTATGGGCATTATATCTGTTGAGCTGTCACAGCCGTGCTTCACAAAGAATCCTGTTAAGAATTCTGTTTTGTTTGCTGCCCCTACGACAAGGGCATTGTTCAATTCAGCGTACTTGTACATCAAGAGCATCCTAATTCTGTGTTTTATCCTGTAATAAGCATTAATTTCCTTTACATATTTTGAGAAAAATATTTTTTCAGAAGGTTTGCTGCAGACAATTGATTCTGAGAATGGACTACTCTCGGTTTTTTCAGCATAGTACGAGTAGGCCTTTTTTGAAAGTTTCTCACTCAGAATTCTCGGTATGAAAAATTTATTGTAAAATGACAAGTAATAGGTTCCAAAAACCTTTTGGTGTCTTGTTATATTTATAATCTTGTAATTAACCCCTGATTTTTTTGCTGAAAGAACAGCATCCCTGAGGTGTTTTCTGCTCGTGTCCTTGTCAGGCATTATCAAAGCGGTTATTTTTTTGTTTTCAATCGCTCTTATGCAGAGCTCTAAAATCACACTTGAATCCAAGCCTCCGCTTAATCCAATAACTATTCTTTCCCTTTTCAACTTCTTAAGAAAATCTTGAATAAAATTAACTATTCTTCTTGTTTCAGTCTCTGGCTTGATTTTCATTTTGTTTTCCAATTCTTTGAGCTCCATTGCAGCACCTTTAAAATCCTTTGATAAACTGTTTGTAAGTTTTAAAATTTTTAGAGTATTAAAATTTTCTTTTTTTGTTTCTTTTCTTTTTTGATTCAAAATATTTTTAAATTAAAAACAAATCTTATGTTCTTGTATTAAAATTATGCAACTAATCTTTGGTGGTTTGTATGAACTATGAAATAAAGAAGAAAAGCGATTATGTTTGGACTGTTGAAAAGCAGGGTTCTATGAATGTGCCTGCGGTAATCTACAGTTCTGAAAAACTTTTAAATAAGATAAAGGAGGACAAAACAATACAGCAACTGATAAATGTTGCAACTCTGCGAGGGATTGTAAAGCATGCTCTTGTAATGCCTGATGCTCACGAGGGTTATGGTTTTCCAATTGGGGGGGTTGGGGCTTTTGACATAAACCAAGGAATAATAAGCCCTGGAGGCGTTGGTTATGATATCAATTGTGGGGTTAGGTTGTTGAGGACAAACCTGAATTACGCAGATATCAAAGACAAAATTCCACAGATTGTTGACAAAATATTTTCAAAAGTTCCTGCTGGGATTGGCGAAATAGGAGGTTTAAAGATTAACAAGGATGAACTGAAAGAGGTTCTATCAAAAGGAGCTGAGTGGTGCCTGCAAAAAGGCTATGCTTCAAGGGAAGATCTTGAAACAACTGAAGAATACGGCTGCATGAAGGAAGCAAATCCTGATTTTGTTTCAGAGAGAGCTTTCTCAAGAGGAAAAAATCAGCTCGGAACCCTTGGCAGCGGAAATCATTTTCTTGAAGTTCAGCTTGTAAAAGAAGTTTATGATGAAAAAATGGCAAACGCATTTGGATTATTAAAAGGGCAGATAACAGTAATGATTCATTGCGGTTCCCGCGGTTTAGGGCATCAAATAGCTTCTGACTATATTGAGATTTTTGAAGAGAAATTTGGTTCAAAGAACCTACCTGATAGAGAACTCGTTAATGCTCCATTCAACTCTGAATACGGGCAAAGGTATTTCAAAGCAATGTGCTCTGCTGTGAATTTTGCATTTGCTAACAGGCAGATGATTGCATTCTATGTGAGACAGGCATTTGATGAATTGTTTGGAAATGTTGAGATAAAGCAGGTCTACGATGTGTGCCACAACATTGCAAAGGTTGAGGAGCATGTTGTTGATGGCATTAATAGAAAATTAGTAGTCCATAGAAAGGGAGCAACAAGGAGTTTTGGTCCTGGAAGAAAAGAAGTTCCTGAAGTTTATAGGAATTTTGGGCAACCTGTAATCATTCCTGGAAGCATGGGAACTTCTTCCTATGTTCTTGTTGGAACCAAGAAAGCAGAGGAGATTAGTTTTGGAAGCACAGCCCATGGAGCTGGAAGGGTTATGTCAAGAATTCAAGCATTGAAGCAATTTAGAGGGGAACAGATAGCAAACAGCCTAAAAGCCAAGGGAATTTATGTCAAGGGCGTTTCCTGGAAAGGAATTGCTGAAGAAGCTCCTGATGTTTACAAGGACATAGACGAGGTTGTTTTGATTTCGCACAAGTTAGGGATTGGCAATCTTGTTGCAAAATTAGTTCCTTTGGGAGTTATGAAAGGATAAAAATCTGCAAGCAAAGCAATGAGCAAACAACAAATAGAGATTATTTATCACTAATTAGTAATTAAAATAGAAAGATTTTAAAATTGAGTTTTTCTTCTTTTTTAGGTGCAAACATGAACGAAGAGAAAAATGCTAAAGAGTCAATGGAATCTGTCATGCAAAATACGAGTTTCATGTTCACATTCCCAAGGATAAAAATAATCTTGGGCTTGAAAGATTAATAGTCAGCGCTTTCGATGCAGAGCCAAAAAGAAATTTTATAGTGCTTGCAGGAACAAGTTATAAGGAAAGAATAAGCGATAAGGATTATTACAATTTCTTAAGAAAACTTGAGAATAAGAATGAAATGTCAAAAACAATCAAATTTATCAAAAGAGAAATAAACAAACCAAAAAAAAGAAAAGAAAGATTTTGAAAGGATAGCTAAGGAAAATTCAATTGAGGAAATAGGTTTAGAATTTAATGATTATTTTGCAAGGTTTTCATTTTATGAAAAAAACCAGAATAAAATGTCAGATATTTATCTTGTCAAGGGAATGGAACTTCACTTTGGAATAAAGAGCCCTCCGCACACTCTTGCATTCTTTTATGACAGAAGTATTGAAAATATTTTCAGAAAATATTGCGGCAAGGGCGTTGAAAGCACGAAAGAAATGATTGCTGAGTTAAAGGAAAAAAATTCTATAATAATAATTGCTCATCCTTTCATGAGATTTGTTTCTGGAATTGATGAAAAAACACTGAATGGATTGTTGGAATCTGAAAAAACAAAAACTGATGCTATTGAATGGAATTGCCAAGTGCCGAAAATCTTTGACAATTTTGAATTAATATTTCCTTACAGAAAAAAAGTTTTGTCTTATTCAAATGAAAAATTGATTCCTGTTGTGGTAGGAATCGACTCTGTGCTTGGAGATGTTGAAAACGCAGGTTATTCTGTTATGAAGTTTAAATCTACTAATCTTAATCTTGAAAACCCTGCGGAACTGAGAAGATCTTTCAAACAGTGTTTAACCTATGATGCTTTGAAAAATGGTAATCTTAAGAATGTTTTTAGGACAATAAGTTGTAAGAGTTTCGTTGCAAATCTTTTTGACATTGGTTGAGGTTCTTATTATTATTTTAAAAGCAAAGATTTTTAAATCAGCAAATCCTTTTCTAATCCTTAGGGGGTTAAGATGATAATACTCTCTAAGGAAGAATTTGAACTCAACAATGAGGAGTATTTAAGGATGATAAGAAAGGGAGCAGTATTCATTTATCCTACAGACACTATATATGGGATAGGATGCATAGCAACAAACCCAAAAGCAGTTAATAAGGTAAGGGAAATAAAGCAAAGACCTAAAATGCCTTTTACAATAATAATCCCGTCAAAAGAATGGATTTATAAGAACTGCATTGTTAAAGAAGAACACGAGGAATGGATTAAGAAACTTCCGGGGCCTTATACCCTTATATTCAAACTGCAGAATGCCAATGCTGTTCCAAAGGAAGTCAACAATGATTTGGGAACAATCGGCGTAAGAATTCCAAACCATTGGCTCACAAAGTATTTCCAAAAGGAAGAGTTGCTGATAATAACAACAAGCGTGAACATAAGTGGAGAGGACTACATGACATCACTCAACAACCTTGATGAAAGAATAAAAGCAGAAACAGATTTCATAATATACGATGGAGAAATTATCGGAAAACCTTCAACGATAGTTGATCTCACAAAAGAAGAAGCGAAAATAATAAACAGATGACTGCTTGTTTGAATATTGCTTAATCTTGCTTAATCATAATTCTTAAGGAATATAGATAAACTTTTTAAATAAGAAAAACAAACTGCTGAAAATATGAAAATACTTGCTTCAGGAGACATTCACGGAGACATTGGATTGGTCAAGAAACTTGCAGAGAAAGCAAAAAAGGAAGATGTAAGTCTTGTGGTTTTGTGCGGCGATATAACCAATGGAGAAAAATCAATAAAAAACCTTATAGGCCCTTTCAAGGAAATAGGAAAGGATGTTCTGCTTATTCCAGGAAACCATGAAACTGTCTCAACAGTTGATTTCTTGGCAAATGTTTATCAAATAAAAAATCTTCATGGCTATTATTTTTTTTATAACAACATAGGATTTTTTGGGGCAGGAGGAGCAAACATAGGGCTCTTCCAAATTGACGAGGATGAGATGTTTTATCTCCTTAAAAAGGGTTTTGAAGGAGTTAAAGATGCTGACAAAAAAATAATGGTAACTCATGTTCACCCTTCTAATTCTAAGATGGAAAACTTTACAAAATTCTTTAAAGGAAGTTCTGCTGTGAGAAAAGCAATTGAAGAATTGAAGCCAGACATACTTCTTTGCAGTCATGTTCACGAGGCAGAAGGAATTGAAGAAAAGATAGGCAAGACATTGGTTATAAATGTTGGAAAAAACGGCAAAATCATTGATATCTGATTAAAGCAAAAAAAGACCAAAATAGCAGAAGCAAAAGCACTGTACAAAAACCACAGGACATTCCTGCGTATAAACTATAAAAAGCATAACTTCTTAAGATTTTCTTGGTGATTAAAATGATTGATCTCAGCAAAGAAACTATTGAAAGATTGTTCTTTGAAAGGATGAAGGAATTAAGCATCAAAGCAACAAAGAACAACAGGAAGATTGTCCCTTATTATTAAGAAATACATTATAAATATTATAAATACCTTTTTGATTTTAGCACTTTGATGAGTTAAATAAATGATGTGTAGAAGAGATTAGAAAATTTGCAGAAGCATAGTTTGCTTTATAATGCGCTCAATGCCTAAACTTAGATGCTTAAAAATGCATCAAAATAATAAATCAGGAGTGTTCTTTTTGTAATTTGTTCTCCTTATAATTTTTCTTTACATAGTTTAAGTTAGTTTAAGTAAAAGTTCACGAGCAGTGAATATTTTATAAACCATGCAACTATGCAATCAAAATTCTGCTTGAATATTTTCAATGATTTAACTTTTAAATTTTTGTTTTTAATTTTTAGTTAAGTAAAAAATAGCTAAGCGACTTTTATAAGGTTCATAAAAATCTTTGATGCAAGGTTAAATGTTAAATTTAAAATATTAACCCTTTTTTAATTTCATTTTAACAATTTTTAACAATGTACTAAAAAGCAGTTATTTCAATTGTGCCTTTTTATCCTTAAAACATATCGCAAAAAAATTTCATTGAAATGATTAAAATGCATTTGTTGTTTTGAAAAAATTTAAATCAAAAAAACATCGTTAGAAAAAACTCTGTTGCTGAAATGCTGAAATTTTGCTGCAATTCTTGATTTTTAACTAAAATTTTTTAAATTCTAAAGATTAACCTTTCTTTATGAAGACAGTAAAAATTACAATATCTGGAAGAGTTCAGGGTGTTGGTTTCAGATTGTTTGCAAGGCAGAAAGCCCAAATGCATGGAATAAAGGGCGTTGCTAGAAATTTGAGCAACGGAACTCTTGAAATAGTAGCGCAAAGTAGTGATGAAAAAAATCTTGAACTGTTTATAAAGGAATGCAAGAGAGGCCCTTTGTTCGCCTATGTTGAGGATTTCAGGGTTGAAGAAATAAATCCTGAAAAGGAATACAGTTTTTTTGACATAAGATAAGATTAAAGAAAATAAATGCGCAATTCCAAAATTCTTCAATTCACTTTTTACTTGCAAAGTTCTTTCAGGGTTATTCCCTCCCCTGTGTAGTATAATATTATCTTTGGTTTCTTGTCTGATTCTAATGCATAAAAAACTATGTCCTGATCAATGGATTCGTCATAAGCCTTTATTTCAAAACCAAATCCTCTACCGCTCTTGACATATTCTGTAATATCAAAATTGTTTGCCCCTGATGTTATGTTCTTTTTTTCAAGCAAACTTCCTGTTTTTGGCTTGACAACAAAAGATACCTTTCCAAAATTCCAGTCGTTTGGTATTGAATTTAAACTCACTTCACCTAAACTTGAGTTTTCAAAGGAAGTTAATTTAAGGTATGCTCTAACAAGGTTTTCTCTCTTTATTTCTGAGATGTCATAGTGCACATAACTTCTCATTATTCCTTCTTTGTTGCCTACATGCAGGTCTATTCTGTTGTCAAAGTTCTTCTTTGGTTCTTTTGAATAAACATAGAAATCATAGTCAGGATAAAACACCTTCCTCTCAAAGTTGAGCACGCTCTTTTCATTAATCTCGAATTTGCTTTCAGCTTCTGAGTTTACTGTATAGTTGCAGATGAAATTTTCTGCCTGATATTTTATTATCAAACTCAATTCTTCTCCCTTGAGATCGCATATTTCATCTTTTAAGAGCAGGGAAACGCTCCTGTTTTGGTTTAAATCAAGTTCTTCAAAGAGATTATTTGTCAAATCCTGAACATTGCGCTCTTTGCCCTTAGAATCCTTGACAATAACCTCTGTTATTTTTAATGGCAGTTCTCCATCATTAACCAAATTAAAAGAAAGAACAGCGGAATCAAATGTCAGGGAAACATTGGTATTTTTAATTTTCAGTCCAGGTTTTAAATCAGAAGCATCTGTGATGTTATAATTTTCAATCAAGTCTTCAAAACTCTTTATTTCGCTGCCTTTGAGAAATTCTGCTTTTTCCAGCATTTCATTCTTTACAACGAGCAGATCCTCAAGATGGTCTTTAGGCCAGAGAACCCTTAGATCATTGTGAATTCCTGTTATCAATGCCAAGCATTTTATTCCTTCAAAATCACTTTTGCATATTACTGCAAAAGGCCTTATTCCGTTATCGTTGTTCCAGCCAGAGTTTATCTGAACATTGCTGAATTTTATTCTGTTTTCAAAGAATGCGTTCCAGTCAGAATAGAGTCCCTCTGGGCAATAAGCTGTTCCCCACATAAAAACCCCATCTTTCTTTGAACACTGAACATTGCATCCTGTTCTCTTCCCATTAAAAATTAAATCTCCTGGACCATAGATATAACAATTCTCGTGGGTTGCGCCTTGAAAAGTATAATTGTTGCAAGTTTCCATTCCACTTCTGCATTGAACCAAATCGCTGAGTATTTTGAAAATTTCTTCATCAAATGTTATTTCAGGGCTTCCAACTGATCCTCCGTTGAAGTACCATTCTCCATTGCTGTCTCCTTCATAGTAATCATAAAAATCGTCCTTCAGCGCTTTCAGGTAATTCTCCTTGTTGCAAACATAGGAATTATTGGGAACTAAATTATCGTAGCCATCTTTCAAATGATATCCTGTTGTTGAGAATTTTAAATCAACATAAACATTTCCACCTGCAACAAATGTCACATTGTTCCTTTCAACAGTGTATGCGTTTGAATCTTTTAGAACAAAAACCAAGACAAAAATTGCAATTGATAAAAACAGAAAGCTTGAGGAATTTGTTCTTTCCATAAAATTCACCTTTTTTTATTTTTTATTTTTGATTTTTTAATTTTGAGTTTATTGCGCATTAAACAGATTGAGATTATAAAAACAAGTGTTGATTATTTAAATCTTTTTGTATTAGTTGTTAGATAACATTCAGAGCTAAAACAAGTTAAACACATCCTTAGAAGATACAATGTTTAAAATCTGCTTATAAAATATAAGAAATAAAAAAATAAATTGTGAAGCAGGGGCGATAGCTTTTGCTGTGGAATTCTAACCCCTGCTCTTTATGATAGAGTTAATATTATCTTTCCATTCTTGAAAACCCTCACAACCCCTCCTGATTCAGAAACAACAACTGCGATGGATTTTGTGAGCTTTGTTATTGCTGCTGAGCACAAGTGCCTTGTTCCAAATCCCTTAAGGTTTTTAACTTCTTCTATGTTTGTGTTTGCCTCAATGTATGTTCCTGCTGATACTATCGTGCCGTCATTGTTTATTATAAAAACCCCATCAAGTTGCGCGAAATTCTTTATTGTTTCTTTCAGGTCCTCGTCAATTATCTTCCTCATGCTTTCTGGATAACCATTGAAAGGATTGAGAATCATTTGTTTTGAATACTTCAAGATCTCCTCCTGAGGTCCTATTATGAACGCTGTTCCTATGTGTTTTCCTTCCCTTCCTTCTTTTCCTATTTCCAAAGCAAGATTTATTACTGATTTTATAACTTCTGGATCAATATTTTCTGTCAGCCTGTAGGAGCTTATATTAAAGAATAACTTGTCAACATCAAAAACAAATATTAGGCCATGAAACCCTGTTCCTAAACTCTGGTCCTGAACGCAAACAACTCTATCTCCGTTCTTTATGAATTTTTTATTGACAGCTTCAATCAGAATTTCCTTAGTCTGGTTTATTGAGCCAAGCACTTCCTTTTTAACCTTTGTTTCATATTCTATCTTTTTGAAATCAAAATCCTTTTTGAAAACACTGACTTTTATAGGTATCCTATCTTCATTCTGAACTTCGCTGTTTATTTTTTTAAAAGAAACAACGCAATTTGCTCCTATTTCAATTGCAATCTGAGCTGCTGTTCTGCCTAAAATTTCATCAATGTTGTTTTTCTTTGAAACATAAAAATCAAGTGTTCTGACAGGAGCGTTTTTCAGTTCGTTGTATTCCCTCTTTGGCTCCTTAATCTCGTTTGTTTTTGGAATTACCTCTTTTAAAGCAATTGCAAATATTGAATTGTTGTTTATTATCTTTTCAATCCTTTCTTCTGCATAACTGCTTTGTATCATTTTAACCTTGATTGGGATTGTGATTATTGAAATCCTTTATTATAATTGATTATGATTCTTGCTTTGATTTCTTAGTTTGCTAACTAAGGTTTACTAACTAATTAAATACATTTTAATTTAGTCTATTCAAATACTGTTCATAAAAATTTCAATGCTTGTTTTATCTCTTATTTGCTGAACCTACAACTATGGGCTTGCATTGCTACTGTCTTCTTGCTTTTGAGCGCTTGTTTAAAACATTTCAGAAAGCTTGATTTTAGGGCTTGTTTTGCAAGAATTTTTTGCTTGCTTCGCCTTATTAAAGATTATAAAGCATAACTTATATTTAAATGTTACTAATTTGTATACTGAAATACTTTTTTATATATTATTATATTTAATATTCTTAGGTTTTTATATATCAAAAAACATGTTTTAAAGAATATATTTTAATTTTCTTCTCTAAAAAACTTTTTAAGTTCGTTTTCAAAATCAAAACCAACCTTGATTTCCCAATCCTTTGGAAAGAATGAATTGTAAAATTTTGACAAATACCTTCTGTCAATAAAAATCAAAGCACCTTTATCCTTCTCTGTTCGTATACATCTTCCAGCTGCTTGTATTGTCTTATTTATTGTTGGTATAATGTAGCCATACTGTAATCCATTTCCAAATTTTTTGTCATAATAACTTATTACTTTCTTCACTTCTGAACTTGGAGGTTCTAAAGGAATTCCTACAACAACCACTGCTTTCAATTTGTTTGGAAGATCTATTCCCTCTGAAAAAGAGGCCCTTATCACTCCAAAAAGCGCAGAGTTTTTATAACTTAGAAATTCTTCAATTAGCCTTTTCTTTTCTTCCTTACTCATTCTCTGATTTTCAAAAAACAATTTTTTAGCAGGAAATTTTATGAATGAAGAAATCCTCTTCATTATGTAGTAGCTCGGAAAAAAAACAAGCATCCTTCCAGGAACAATTTCCATTATGCTTGAGATAATCATTGCATTTTTGATAAACTCCTGCTCGTTCCTGAAATCGTACTTTGTCGTTGTTTTTGGAATAACAAGAGTTAATCTGTTCTTCTTTGGAAAAGGGTTTTTGTAGGATTTAATCTCAGTATTCTTAAAACCCAATATCTTTCTAAACATCTCAGGAGGATTAAGGGTTGCACTCATTGCAATGACAAAAAACGCATCGTTAAGTATTTTCTCGCTCAGGACTGATGGATCCAAGCAGGTGTAATTTAAGAATAAAACATCATCCATTTTCTTTAAAACTGTTATGAATGCTTCAGACTTGTGCGTTTGCTTTAATAAAAATAAAAAATCCGCTATTCTTCCAATGAAACTCCTGTTTTCTAATTCCCTAACCCTTTCTCCATACAAATAAAAAAGATTTGCAAACTCTTCAAAACTTGAATCTTTGTCAAATGACTCTACGCATTCTATGAGCTTGTTATTTGGTATCAGCCTTTCGTTGAAGTTTTTCTCTTTTATCAAAGATGCTTCCTTGCTGAAGAATTCCTCCAAAACATTGAGTTCGTTTTGAAAATCAAAATTAAATCTCTCTGCCTCTTTCTTTGCAAGCCGTATCGTTTTGCTGCTTATCCTTTGGCTTAGGATTTCTTTCAATCTTTCGTGCAGGTTGTGTGCTTCGTCTATTATCAAAACCGAGTTTTTAAGCGAGGCATTTATCTTCTTGAAAAAGCCCTCTCTTATTGAATCGTTGAAAACATAATTGTAGTCCAAAACAATTACATTTGCCTTCCTTGCAAGAGCGCAAGAAATTTCATAAGTGCAGAGATTCCTTGCCTTGCAAAAATCCTTTAAACTTTCAACCTGCTCAAAATTCTTTGCGAGATAGTTCATTGCAGAGCTTGCTGTTTCTGAAAAGATTTTGTTGTTCTTTGCTTCATAAACATTTGAGTAAAAAAAACACTTTTTGGACTCCCTGAGTTTTTTGCAGTAATCCAGAAATTCGGAGTTGGTGAAGTTTACTGCCTCAAAAGAACAAAGGTTTTTCTTGCCAAAAACGCTCGCGACTTTGAAATCCTTTTTAAGAATTTTGTTTATTTTCATTATTGTTTCTACTACAATTTGGTGTTGCGTGTGTCTCGATGTCAAGAACAAAATCTTCATTTCAGGATTTTTTGAAATCAGCTTCAAGCAAGGCGTCAATGCCGCTATTGTCTTTCCAATCCCTGTTGGAGCGTTTATGAGAATGTTTCTTTTTTTCTTAATAGCATTTGCTATGTCAAGAATCATCCTTTCCTGTTCAGGCCTTAGTTTTTCAAAAGGGAAAAATTCAAGTTCGTTGGTTTCTTTATCCGAAGAATCAAAATCCAGCATTATGTTCTCTTATTTTGGAATTACTATTTAAAAATTTGTTTTTAAGAATTGTCCTGTGGTTTATTTGTTCTTTTGCTTCAAGCGTCTCTTTAGTTTCTCAGTTATTTTTAAACCAAAATTCTTAGTTGATTTTACTGCCTTGCCAACAACATTGAAGTTCCAGAGAACAGTATCAATATCCTTAATCTTGTTTTTATACTTTTCAAAATAGCAAACATCTTCCAATGTAATGTGCATAGGCGTTGAAGGCTTTTCATGGGAGTAGCCAAGAGTGATTATTGCCTGTATTGTAACATCTCCTGAAATCCCGAGAATCCTAGCAACCGCTTCATCCTCAAAGGCTCCAACCCAACAACTGCCAAGCCCTAAGGCGGTTGCTGTCAAGAGCATGTTCTGTATCGCGGCAGCGCAGTTTTGTATTGCATAGAGTTTTTCCCCGCGCTCGCCATAAAGCTTTTTCACCATAAAATTTTCAGAACAAACAACAATATGGATTGGAGCTTTTTCCATCCAATACTGTTGCAAAGAAGCTTCTGCAAGTTTTGCCCTTAAATTTTTATCAGTTACTATTACAAACCTCCAATTTTGAACATTGCCTGAAGAAGGTGCTTTTATTGCTGATTCCAAGATTTTAACAACCTTATCCCACTCTACAGGTTCTTCAGAATAATTTCTTATGCTCCTTCTCCTCTCAATTACTTCAAAAATATTCATAAAGTGCAATAAAATGAATTGCATTAATAAATTTTATTGTTTTAAAAAAAAACAAAAAAGAAAACTCAAAGAACTTCATCCAAAGGTTTCTTTTCCTTCTTCTCTTTTTTCTCGCTCTTCTGAATTTCAGATGCTTCTTTTTCCAAATCAACTCCTAATTTCTTTAACGACTCAATGTGCAATTTCATCAACTGCTCAACAACCCCTAACAATCTTATGAATTCCTGCCTTTCCTTTGCAAGGGTTGTCAAAGCTCCTTTGTGAAATCCAATTTCTTCTTCTTTTGAAACCATGTTTGTTTCTTTTGTTTTATCTTCTTTTTTTTCAGCCATTGCAAAAACCTCTTTTGTTTATTTTTATTTTAGAGTTATTGAATTTTGGTTACCCAAAATGTGTATGTTTTTGTATTCCATCTCAACTGCTAATTCTTCTAATTTTTTAGCCATTTCAAAGTTTCCGTGAGTTGGTATTATGTGTTTTGGTTTCAGCATGTTTATTAAATCTCTATGGTCTTCTTTTGCAGCATGCCCTGAAACATGAATATCTTTAAACAATCTAACCCTTTTCTTCAACAATGCCTTTTCTAATACTTCCCTGTTCTTGAGATTTGTCTGCGTTGGTATTGTTGTGCATGAAAATATTACAGAGTCCTCTCTATGAAAATCAAATTTGAAAGTTCCGTTTGCCATCCTTGAAAGAACAGAATTCTGCTCGCCTTGGTGCCCTGTAACAACTAAAAGATAATCTCCTCTTTCTGAATCATTAATGTCTCTCAAGAATTTCTTTATCCTGTCAGCATAAGGAATTACTGTTGCTTTTTTTGAAAAATCACTTATCTGCAGGTAATCAGAAGCATTTACATACCTTGCCAAGCTTCTGCCTAAAAAAACAATTTTCCTTCCCAACCTCTCCCCAAAGCTTACTATTGATTTTAATCTTGCTATGTGAGATGAAAATGTTGTAACTATCATAATCTTGCGTCTGTTGTCAGTTGCAAGCATCACATCCCTAAGCATGACCCTTGCAACAGATTCTGAAGGCGTTTTCCTTGGTTCAGAAGCTCTTGTGCTGTCAACAATGAGCGCAAGAACCCCTTGGTTTCCAAGCTCCTTTAACCTTTCCTTGTTCGTCTTCTTTCCAATTATAGGATAGCTGTCAAACTTGTAGTCATTGGCATATACTATTGTGCCTTCTGGAGTGTGTATTGCAATCATTGCTGTTTGCGGAGTTGAATGAGTAACTCCTATGAATTCGAGCATTAAATTGTCATCAATCTTTATTCTTGAATTCGTATTTATCTTCTTCAAAGGGTTTTTTATTTTTAGTCCGTTGTCTGTAGCTGTCCTATTGAGAACTTCTATTGTGTATGGAGATGCGATTATAGGAGCATTGAAGTTCTCTGCTAAGAATGGCATTGCTCCGATGTGGTCTAAATGAGCGTGCGTTGATAGTATTGCCCTAACATCGTTCCTCCAATCACTTATATAGCTTATGTCTGGTATTGCTCTGCTCTTTATCAATTCATTGACGCTGATTTTATTTACATCTTCGTCTTCAATGTAATTGACATAAGCCTCCAATTCCAAGCCCATGTCTAAAATAATTACAGAATTGTCAACTCTCAAAGCACTCATGTTCCTGCCAACTTCTTCATATCCGCTAACACTCCTAAGTTCTATCATAATCCAAGTAATTTGCAACAGAACTTAAAAAATTTTCCGTTTTTGTGTGGTTTAAGATAATTTTAAATTACCAAAAATTTAAGTAACCGTAAAATCCTTTTTCGTGCAGAATATTTTCCAGTCTTCCTTTTGTTAATTTATCTTTGTCTTCAGCATTTAAACGCTCTACCTTTGAAAGTTTAAGTTCACCTCCTAAGATGATATCTGTTTTATATTTATAAGAATTCTTATCAGGCAAATACACAGCTGAAAGTATATATTTTTGTTTTTTATTATATTTGCATTGAATTACAATTAGTTCTTTATCATAAACAGCAATTATTTTATCAAAGATTCTTCTTCCAACAGCTGTTAAAATTATATTTCAGGAAAGTACTTAAATTCTTCTATTCTCCTTTTTTTATAATGATCTTGGTTTGTTGTATTT
>JBNAUL010000001.1:179800-246735 GCA_049700835.1 Candidatus Woesearchaeota archaeon | reverse complement strand
TAACTTACAATACAAATAATAAGTATGCGGTATAACGGTTATTACTTAATCTTTATTTTTTATAACTTTTAAGTTACTTTAAGTTTTCAAAACTTTTAAAAACAATTTCAATTTTTTATAATTTATGAATAAAATAAGAATAAATTATTTTTTGGATTTAGCAATGATTGTTCTGTTTTTAGTTTGCGCTTTTACTGGAGTTGTGATATTTTTCATGGGCAATGGAGGTTTTCAAGGCGGAAGAAATCATAATTACAGAACTAATTTTTTGGGTATGCAGAGAAGTTCCTTAAAGGATTTTCATAGTTATTCAGGAATAATTTTAATCATAATGATGACCATTCACATAATCCTGCATTTTGATTGGATCTTAAACATGACAAAATCCTTTTTCAGAAAAAACAACAGGCAACGAAAATAATCTTTGTTTTAATCAACTTTTAAGTGAATATAAAAATTTAAAAGTTTTGTTTTACAACAAATAATTAATATGCATTAAAATAAAGAAGGTGCTAATCCATGATAAGAACAAAATTTCAGGCGTTAGAGGCTTTGAAGGATGTCAAGCCAGAGTTTGTTTTTTGGCTTTGTGATGGTTCAACAATAAAAAATCTTGATGAACTTTTAGAACATTTGAAGATGATGAACGAAGAAACATTCAAGTATCATGTCAATCAGGAAAAGAATGATTTTGCAAAGTGGGTTTATGACATAATAAAGGACGAGAAGCTGGCCAACGACTTAAAAAAGAGCCAAAACAAAGCGGAGTTTGTAAAAATAATAAGCAACAGGATAAAGTGGCTTAAGAAAAAGGCAGAGTTAAAGCCCTAATTTTCTTGTAAGATTTTTGATGTTGTTTTCTTTTTTGCTCGTGTAAATCCTGTAAGTAGAAATTCTCTTTGAACTGATGTTTTCAAATACTTCTAACATTCTCTTTTCTAATCTTGAGCCGCCCTTGTTGTGCCTTGCAACCAACTGAAATAGGCCGTTTGTTTTAAGATGCTGATAGCTCTGCTCTATCATTTTATAACAAATATCTAAACCTGCTGCTTGAGGAGGATTTACGATTACAGTGTCAAACAATTCCTGTATGTTGTCAAATAAAAAACTCTTTATTATTTTAACCTCAACATTGTTTAATCTTGCGTTTATTTCTGATAGTTTCAGCGCTCTCTCGTTTACATCACTTAACACAACTTCGCATTTTGGAAACAATTTTTTAATAACTATACCTATAACCCCATAACCACAGCCCAAATCCAAAACCTTCCATCCGTCATTGACTAAGCAGTTTTCTGCAAGCGCCTTTGTTCCCCTGTCAATCCTGTTTTTTGAAAAAACCCCGCTTGCTGTGCAGAAACTAAAATCAACGCCTCTGATGCGCTCGCTTATGATTTTTTGCCTGAAATCAGAATCCTGCTTTTCAGAGTAGTAGTGAGCCATTTTTATTGAAAATCGATTAGGTTTTTGTAAGCATAATTAACGATTGTTGTTGTTCCCTCAGCCCCTCCAACTATCTTTTTTAATTTCACAAAACCTGCCTTTTCAAGCTTTAATACCTTTCTCTGGAATGTCTTGTAAACAGAATTCCCATTTTGTTCTTGGTATATTTTGAAAAGTTCTCCTATCTTCTTTCCAGAATTGTTTTTAATTATCTGCAGTATCATGTTTGAATCATTATCAAGTTCGTTCTTGTCTTTTATTGAGAAATCTCCTAATTTTCTTATTGCCTGCTCAACATCCTCAATTGTTATTTTTTTAGATGACCTTGATTCTGCATTATTACCTGCTTCCCTCATAAGGTAAAGCCCTATTCTTATATCTTTCTTCTCAAATGTCTTTTCAACAACAAGTTCAAAAGCTTCCTCTTGGAAAACCCCTTCTTTGAAAGCATACTTCAATCTATGCCTCAATATTCCCTCTGTTTCTTCTCTGTTGTAATTCCTGAATTCCAATATTTGTGGAGTCAATCTTGATTTTATTCTTGAGTCAAGAGTTACAAGCCATTCCTTGTTATTGGTTATAAGTATTATGCTCTTCCTGTAAATCTCCTCTAATAGAAAATAGAGGAAGGACACATCTTCAAGCTTGTCAACCTCATCCAAAACAAAAACCGCTGATTTCTTGTTTATCTCTTTTTTAATCACGTCAAAGAGTTCGTCTGTTTTCTTGTTCTGTACAAAAGGATACTCTAATTCCTCGCAGAGTTGCAACGCTATTTTATATGATGTATTTCTCTTCCAACAGTTTATGTACAAGCAAAATATGTCATATTGCTCCTCAAGTTCGTTGAGCACATGCTTGCAGGCAAGTGTCTTTCCTATGCCTGGATTTCCATAAATAAAGATGTTCTTTCCATTCCTCATTGCAAGCAAAGGTTTTATCACCAGCGCAATCTCTCTTTGCTCGTTCTCTCTGTAAGGTATAAGTTTTGGCATGTAATCATAATCAAGAACTATTGGCTCTTTGAACAGGGTTTCATCTCCTGATAAAAAGTCCTTATAATCCATATTCAAAAGAAATTTGTTTTAAGATTAAATATTTTTTGCTTGGACTTCTCAAATTAAGAAGCAGGGTGGAGAAAACCTAATTTTTTGGTTTTGAGCATAAGTTCTTTGTCAAGGTTCAACAACTCTTCAGGAAGTTCTGAATAATCCTCAAACTCAAGTTCAAATACCTTCATGAAGTCATCATAATCCATAAGCATAGGGTTTGCTGATTGATTTATAAACATTTCTAATAAACTAATAAATAATTAATAAAGAAAAAACAAAATTTTTCTCTATGCTTTCTCTATTTTCTTTATTCCATTCATGTATTGCTGCAGCACTTTCGGGACATCAACGCTTCCATCTTTGTTCTGATAGTTTTCTAGTATTGCTCTCATGATTCTTGAGGTTGCAAGCCCTGTGTTGTTTAAAGTATGCAAATACTCCTTTTCTCCATTCTTTCTCTTAAGCTTTATGTTCAGCCTTACTGCCTGGTAGGATGTGCAGTTTGAACATGACGCTACTTCTCTGTACGCATTTTCTCTTGGAAACCATACTTCGATGTCATACTTCTTTGAAGCAACAATTCCAATGTCTCCTGTACAGATGTTAACAACCCTGTATGGAAGTTCAAGTTTTTGCAGCATTTCTTCTGTGTTTTTTAAAATCTCTTCAAACCAATACCACGAATCTTCTGGTTTTGAAAAAACAACTTGTTCAACCTTGTTAAATTGGTGCATCCTAAAAAAACCCCTTGTATCAACTCCATGGCTTCCAATCTCTTTTCTAAAGCAAGGGCTAAAGCCGACAAGCTTTATTGGTAGATTGCTCTCATCAATTACTTCGTCTTTGTACATTGAAACTAGGGGATGCTCTGCTGTTGCAATCATGTAAGCTTCTTCTCCCTCAATCTTGTACATTACATTTTGGAAGTCCTCTAAGCTTGTAACTCCTTCGTAGGCCTTTCTTCCAAGCATGAAAGGCGGTTCTATAAGCTCAAAACCCTTTTTCATCAAGAAATCTATTGCAAACCTCTGTATTGCTATGTCCAACAATGCTAATTCTTTTTTCAGATAAACAAACCCTGTTCCTATGACCTTTGCTGCTCTCTTGAAATCAGCAATTCCTAACTCTTCTGCCAATTGCCCGTGCGGCTTTAATTCAAAATCAATCTTTTTTGGAACTCCTTTTTTGTATAGCTCCACATTCTCGCTGTCATCCTTTCCTATAGGAACGCTTTCGTGCAGTATGTTTGGTATCCTCATCAAGTAATATTTTATCTTTTCCTCTGTTTCTTGGAATTCCGATTCCAATTCTTTTATTTCTTCAGGGATTTTTGAAGCTTTTTTCAACAGCTCTTCAGTGCTCTTTCCCTGTTTTTTCAACCTGTTTATTTCCTCTGATGTCTTGTTTCTTAAATGCCTAAGTTCTTCAAGTTTCTTTTTTATCTCTTTCTGTTTTTCATTTATTCTTATAATGTCGTCTACCCAAAAAATCTTTTCATCCATTCTTCTCTTCTTTAAGTCCATTTTTACTATTTCAGGATTGTTCAGTATAAACTTTAAATCAAGCATAGAGCCCACCTTCTATTTACCTTTTCTTTAATTTAAGCGTGTAATGCTTTTTGTTATTAAAAGATTACTATTTTTTTGTCAGTTAAATTAAAAATTAGAAAATATTTTAAATAATAAAAAAACAACCACTATTTATGATAAGGTTGAGGTTTGCAAGGATTCCGTTCATTGTTTTGTTCGCTTTTGCAATAATAGTTACAATACTTTTGCTCCTGCTTTTCATAGTGATAATACCTTTAATAATAGTTTTTTTGATAGTTTTCTTCTTTGTTGTTGCACTCTATTTTTTGTTCAAAAGCTTAAAGTATCTGTTTAGAAGCAGGAAAAGGAAAAAGGTTAAGCAAATGAGAAAAACAAAATGAAAAAGCATCTTACAAGAAGCGAGGTTGCCAAGAGGAAGAAGACAAATCTTATTTCAGCTTTGCTGCTAGCATTTTTGATGATAACGAGCATTGCAGGATACATGAGCAATAGAAATCCTGTGAATGTTTTGAGATACAACAATTTCGTTTTCAGACAGGAGCAGGACAACTATGGAAATCTAAGATGGTATTCAAAGATAGAAGGAAAGCAGTTTGTTTTTGATTACAACCCAAAAGTCCTTGAAAACATAAATTTATCTCCTGTAATAAGGGACAGAATATTGAGTTCAAAGTATGTAATAATAACATTTCAACCATCTGACAGGTTCACGATGAATTATTTTGATAGAGCAAGGTATGATTTTGGGAGTGCATTGTATGAGAAAGGAATAAACGCTGCTTCAGCAATTGCAAATTCATCAGATGAATACAATCTTCCAATAATAACCTGCGCTAATTCAACTCAGCAAACTCCTGTAATATACATGTTCAAAGGCAATAAAACAGAGATAAGAATGGAAAGCGATTGCATTGTGCTTGAGTGCTCTGAAAATTATGAAATTCTTGCTTTGAAGGACAGACTGCTCTACAGCATTCTTGGGGTTATGAAATAATTAAAAAAAGCTTCTAAAACAAAATGAGAAAAGTCATAAAAGTAAGAAAGGAAGGAACAAATGCTTCTCTTAAAGCAGAAGAAACAGAAAGAGAAAAAATCAAAGAAATTAAAGAAAAAACAGATGATGAAGAAAAGAAGATTTTAAAAGAAGGCAAAATGGAAAGCAGCAAAAAAAGGAACGATTACTATGTTATTGCAATCATTGTTTTAATGATCCTTTGTGCTTTTTCAATTGGCTTCTTTTATGTAAGACAGAAATCATTGTCAGCCAACCAATATTACTACAATGGTTACAAATTTGTCAGGTATGGAAATTTCTGGAACATGACAATAAAAAATGGCTATCTTGAGGACCAGTGGGTTTTAAGGTATTCTCCTAAGGAATTGCTTGACATACCTGTCATCGGAAACATGAGTGATGTTTTTAACTCAAAGAACTATGTTTACATAACATTTAATCCTTTTGATGAGGAATTGAGTTATGTCGCACTGGCAGCAGGAGATCTCTCAATAGGGCTCTCAAGATTTCTTAACAAGATGCCGATTGCTTCTTGCACGCAGCAAGACAATCAGGGCTGTTTAAATGTCAAGATAATTAATTGCAGTTCTGAGGAGCACAAAAACGAACCTATAATCTTCCTAAACCACCAAGCTCCGACAATGCTTGCATTTGAGGGCAATTGCGCAATTGTTCAAGGGCTTGGATTTGAACTGTTGAGAAGCGCTGACCTGTTCATGCTGAAATACTATGGAGTCATGAAATAAAAAATTAAAAATGTTTTAAAATCATTTTCTCAGAACAACATCCAGTTTTCCAGAATTTAAAGCATCTTCTATTATCTTTCCAATCTTATTCTTTTTTGCTATCTTTACAAGCCCGTTTGCTCCGATGTTTGCATTCATGAGAAATTCTTCATCTACAAGAATGTCAATATTCTTACCTGCGTATTTTTGCTTGAACTTAAGGATTATTCCTTTCTTAGTTATTTCAAAATCAAACCTTAGACCTTCTTTTCCTTCTTCTTTTCTTTCCAACTCCTGAATGTCAATGTTTATTCCAAGTTTCTTTTCTATGTAGTCAATGTTCTTTCCCTGCTTCCCAATTATGGCTGCTATCTTGTTTGAAGGAACCCTTACAATGCACTTGCTGTCGCTTATAAAATCAATTTCAACTTCGTCAGAATAGGCTCTAAAATAGTCCTCAACTGTTTTTGAGGCGAGCTCTCTTAGAGGAGATTTCTCTGTTTTTACAGGAACAACAACTGTTTCTTCTCCATAAGAATAGAGCTCATACTCTAATTTTGATGTTTCAAAATCAGTAACAACTACAACAGGCCTTGCCAAGTCTGCTTCTGTCATTCCTGAAGGAACCTTCACAACCATCTGCAAACTTAAAACCTTGTGGACAGAGCCATTTTTTATGAAAATCACAGTGTCTATAACCTGCGGGATAACTCCCAATTCTATTCTTCCAACAAACCTCTGTATCGCATCTATTGGGTTTGTTGCATGCACAACCCCTGCCAATCCAATGCCTGCTAATCTCAAATCTGAGAACAGTTGAAAATCAGCAGTGTTTCTCATCTCGTCAAAGATAGTGTAGTCAGGCCTTGAAAGCAGCAGAATATCGTGGATCTCTTGAGGGCTTCCGTAAGATATTGCATACTGAGTTATGCTGTCAGGAAGCACCAAATCCCTTGGGGCTTCTATCGTCTTCACAATCTTTTGTTTTGAAGCGTAGAACTCTGCCAGAGCCTGCGCAAAGGTACTCTTTCCATGCCCAGGGGCTCCTGCTATTAAAATCCCCTCTGCTTGTTCAGAGATTCTCTTTATTAGTTTCTCTGAAAGATTATAATCTTGTAATGATAGTTTCTTTACAGGCCTAACAGCAGTTATTTCCCATCCGTCTGACAATGGCGGTTTTGTTATTACTATGCGAAAATTTTCTATCTGAACAATCGTGCTTCCCTGCCTTTCAATCTCTATGAATGCGTTCTTCTCAGAACTCGCAACTTCAATGATGTTTCTTGAAAAACCAGAAACATCTTCCCTTGTCAAAACTTTTTCTCCAAGTTTAACAAAGGTCCAATTCCCAGGAACTCCTTTCTTGGCAAAAGCCGGATTGTTTTCTCTCAAATGAACGCTCATCGTGTGCTCGTCAAAGAATTTGCTTATTTCAAGCTCTTGCGCTTTTTCTTCTGGTTTGACAAAAAGAACATCGATGCCTTTTGAGAGCGCTAGTTTTTCCTGAAACTTGTTTGCTGTTATCAAGCATGCTCCTTCTTCATAAGCTATGTCCCTGATTATTGAATCTACTTCAAACATGTTTATCTTTTCAAGTTCAAAATGGGAAAGTTTTTTTCCAGAAAATCTTATCCCGAATTTGTTTGAACTCAGTTTCTTAAGATTTTCAAGTTCTTCTATTCCTAAAAAGCCGAATGCCCTGTTCTGCTCAATCTGATTTTCAACCACAGAAACAAGCGCCTCTGGAATTATCAGTTCATCGAAAGCAATGCTATTTTCCCTAAGCAACTTTGAGACAACTCCTTCTGAAAGCGCAGAACTGTCCAAAATCACCTTTTCAAAATATTTTTGTTCCATAAAACTTCAGAATTTTGTAAGGTTTAAAAATCTTGTTGTTTTGTTTTATGCGGGGGGAGGGATTCGAACCCACGAACCCACTAAGGGAGCAGGTCTTGAGCCTGCTGCATTTGGCCACTTTGCTACCCCCGCGCTTGAAAAACAATAAAAAGCTCTCTTTGAATAAAGTTTTGTTGCTCTATTTAAAAATTTTTTTGATTTAAGAATGTTCTGCAAAAAAATTGTTGAGAAATTTCATTTAGATGTTCTTTATCTTCTCCTCAAGTTCTTTAAGTTCCTTCTCCAAGCTCTTCAATTTTTCAAGAGAAGCATTTCCTCTTTCCATACTCAAACTTGATCTGCTTGGTCTGTTTGATACGCTTGATCCACTTGACCTATTTAATTGAATTGATTGAATTGATTGCCTAATGTTTTTTTGCATTCCCCTTAATTCTAATTTCTTTGAAGCGTCTATGTTGCTCTCTGCAATTTTGTATTCAGGCTCAATTTTCTTTTCCATAGAAATTTCAGGCATGAGTTTTTCCATTCTTTCCAAGAGAAGCTTTATTTCAGAGTTTTTTTTTCTTATTCTGCTTATTGTTTCTCTCTTTTCAATCTTTATCTTTTTAATGTTCTCTTGTTTTTTAAGAAGATTTATAGTAATTTTGGATGTTTCCAAGAGTTCCTTCCTAAGAGTTCTTGGTTCTTCAATCCTGACAAAAAATTCAGAGTTCATTTTGGAGTTAGCAGTTCAGAATCTATTTTTTCTATTCTTTGATTTATCTCTCGTGTTCCGCTCTTCAACTCGCTTATGATTTCAGATTCTCTAGTTTTAAGCTCTTCAAAAGTCAATACAAGTTCTTTCAATTCCTCAATTTTGTGCTTCAGGAGTTCAATTATGTCGAGCACTTCCTTGTAATTTTCAACTTTCTTGTAAATTGGAATATCTTCCATTTTAATCACTTTTCAAAAATAATCTTGTCAATTAGGAGTATTTTCCTTTCAATGTCCTCTAACCTCACTCTCAACTCGTTTAGAATCTTTTCCTCTTTTTTATCCTGTTCCTCTGCATATTCTAAATAATAGTTCGTGCTCTCTATTATTAATTTTAGGTTTTTTATCTCCTGAAGAATTTCCTTATAGTCATTTATGTTCAGGAAGAGCTCTCTTGTTTTTTGTCTTTCAGAAGTTTTCATAAAGCTTGTTTCAGCATATTCCTCGTCAGGTTTAAGTATTATAGGTTCTATCCTATGAATGTTAAAGTAATCTTTTGAGTAATCCTTGTATTCAAATTCCTTTTCATTTGCATTAGAATTCTTTGGTAAATCTGAAACTTTTGGCGGTGGAATTATTGTATCTGAGAACAAAGGAGCTGTGCTCTCTTGGCTCTTGTATTGTTGTTCCTGAGTTCCAAATCCTATTTGGATATCTTGATTTAAAGAAGGTGTTATTGAAATTGTTTGAGGTTTTTGCTGCATCTCATTTAGAACTTTGTTTTCAGTTTTTGCAATTCCTAAATTATCTTGTTCAAAGTGTTGTTCAAACGGGCTTTTAGATTCGATGTTCATTGTTTCCAATGATCCTTTCTGAAATGCTGGAAATTGTTCCTGCAGAATTGCTTCTTTTTTGTCTTTGAGCTGAGTTTCCCCTGGTTTTTCTGATTTCTTTTGTTCTGCCTTTTTAGATTCCTTCTTGAAGAGCCCGAACTTCATTAATACCCCCTCTATACCAATTAAAAACCCTGTTTTTTATTAAAACTTTTGCTGTTACATTAAAATAACAACAAAAAACTCAATCATTAGTTTGGAAAAGTTTTTTATATAAGAAATAAATCCATTTTTATTATGCAAAATATAAGGAGAAGCGTTGCTGCTGGACTTTTTTATGAAGATGACTCTAAAGCTCTTAGAAACCAAATAGTTGAATGCTTTGAATCAAAGAGAGGGCCTGGGGCTCTTCCTATAAAAAAGAGAACCGGTTTTGTTCAAGGAGCAATAATTCCTCATGCAGGCTACATCTATTCAGGCCCTTGCGCTGCATGGGCTTACAAAGAACTGGCTGAATCAGAAATGCCTGACCTTTACATAATAATTGGCCCAAACCATACAGGGCTTGGAGGTTCTGCTCTGACAACAAATGCTTTTGAAACTCCTCTTGGTATTGTGAGGTGTGACAAGAGTTTTGCAAACGGATTGATAAGCAAGGGTTCTATTGCTGAATCAGAGCTTCCTCATCTGGAAGAACACTCAATTGAAGTTCAACTGCCGTTTTTGCAGTTTATCAACGAGGACAGGATAAATGAATTGAAAATTTTGCCCATAGTTTTAAGTTCTGATTTTGATTACAAAAAATTTGCTCTTGACCTCAAGGAAACAATTGTTGAAACCAAGAAAAGGGCTACAATAATAGCAAGTTCTGATTTCACGCACTACGGAAGGAATTACAGCTACCTTCCGTTCACAACAGATGTTCAAAAGAGAATATACCAACTTGACAAGAAAGCAATCAGTTTCATAAGAAAATTCAATGATTACGAATTTTTGAACTATGTGTATGAAACAGGAGCAACCATCTGCGGTGCAATACCGATAGCAACCCTTATAAATTCAATAAAAAAGAATGAGGCAGAATTGCTTCAGTATTACACTTCTGGAGACATAATGGGAGATTACAAAAACAGCGTTAGCTATGCTTCAATAATATTCAGATGATTTTTCTTTGTTTTCTATTTTTGTTTCAAATAATTTTCACTTCAAAGGAAAAATTTATATAAGAAATGCTAAGCATACACCTTATGAACTTACCAAAGAAAGAGAACCATAAAAGGTACAAGATAATTTTGAGCGGGGGAGAATTTCCAGAAGAGATTTTAAGCAGAGAAGACAATAACATCGATGTTGAGAATGTTAATTTAAAATTGATTCTTGAGTCAATTAGCAAAAATAAAACGGTTTCTTTTTGTGAAAGAGAACTTGAGGAAATTCTGAACAGTCAAGGAGAAACAGACAAACTGCTCTCTGATTTGGGGATAAACATTAATAATTCTAATTTCAACAATTTTTCTCCAAGAGAAAAATTTTATGAGATATTGAAATCGTTGGGTCCTGGAAAGGTTAAAACATCGCAACCAAACATCTCTGATTTTACAAAATCACTTGAAGGAATAAGCAATTATGATGCTGTTGTCATTTCAACGATCTCTTCAAAACTGAGCAGCACTTATAGTACTGCATTGCTTTCCTTAAACGAACTTCCTGAAAGCGAAAGAAAGAATGTTTTTGTTTTGGACTCAAAGAGCGTAAGCAAGATTGTTGGGCTTTGCGCTTACAATCACTTGGAAAGAATTATAAATAACGAAGCAAGAGAAGAATTTAATGATTATTATAAAGAAGTTTTTATGAGAGGGTTAATATTTGATTTGAGGTACATTGATATTGGCGGAAGAGGAGATGTTCTAAAGCCGATAACTAACCTCATGAATACTTTTAAAATAATTCCACTAATAACTCTGCAGGAAGGCAAGGTAAATCTCCTAAAGATAATAAAGGGAGAAAAGAAATCTCTTATTGCTTTTAAGGAGGAAGTGGTAAAAGAATTGGGTGAAAGAAAAGAATTTTACAACAGAGCCATTTTACTCTATACAGGAAAAAACACAAGAGATAAGTTAAAAGATGTTGAGGAAATTCTAAGCGAGAAAGGCATTTATGCTGAATACCTTTGTTCTGATTTTGTTCTTGGAACTCATTTTGGCGCAGAAAGTTTTGGAATTTTCCTATATAAAAGATGAATAATCAAATGAATGATAAAAAATTACAAAATGAATCTTAAAAGATTGAGCAACAAAGAATTGAGGGAACTCTCAAAAGAAGTGTCGCAGTACGGCTTTGTTTTAAGAAAGGGTAATGAAGTTTATAGTGCTCTTGTCGAAAACCGTAAGGTCATTGTGCTTAATAAAAGAATAGGGTTCTTTTATTTCAAAGAAAGAATTTTGCCATCTTTGCATATCCTGCTTGAAAACCAAAACATCCTCAATTCAATGAAGAAGATCATTATTGATAGAGGAGCAATAGCCCACATAATAAACAGGGCAGATGTAATGCGTCCTGGAATTTTAAGCTATTCGCCTGATTTGAATAAAGATGAAATTGCTGTTGTGGTTGAAGAGCAAAACATGAAACCAATAGCATTTACTCAATCACTTTTCAAATCCGAAGAAATCTCTGCTCTTAAATCAGGAGTTGTTGCTAAGAACATACACTGCTATGGAGATTCTATTTGGAATTTCAAGATTTAGATTGCTCTCCTTTATCACCTTATCTTTATTACATCATTATTACATTATTAAAATCATTACAAGGAAATTCTGTTTGAGGATTCAAAATTACTTATAATCTCTGTGTTGAACTCGTAAAAAGCTGTCAATCTTGCCAAAAAATTTTCTCTTTCCCTTAAAATCTCGTGAATCTTTCTCTTTATCAAAGCTCTGTCAGCATCTCCTAAATTTTTTATTTTATTTTCAATGCTTTCATTGCATGGAGTTATCTTTATTGAAAAATATCCTGAAAAGTAGCGCGAATTGTAAGCCCCTTTTCTTATCACTGGTTCCAAATAATAAGGAAACAATTTGCAGAACAATGGATTTTCATCGTGGATTTCGCACCTGTTAGTCTTTGTGTTTAGGGCTGTGCAGGCGCTCATGCTCAAATATTCATTATTTTTTTCCTCCTTAATTTCCCTAAAATTCATTACAGGTATTTTCAAGAAGCCGTTTTCCAATTTCAGTACATGGTCTTTTTCCAAGCCTATGAATTCGCTTAAATCATCAAAATGCTGTTCTATCTTTTTTACAACATATTTTCCCTCATTAGAAGCGTATTTTCTTGCATCAAAGGCCTCATACTTTATTAAATCTTTATTTGTTTCAAGCATTCTTTTTAAAAGGAATGCTTCGTCCTGCTCGTTCAAGATTATGTTTAAATTTTTGGAGTTTGAGGTTATAATTTTGCAGCAGTGTGCATCGCAAAACTTGCAATTCAGTCCTATCTTTTCCATTAAAAACTTCAAATCTTCATTTAATTTTTTCTCTTCCATTTTTACTCGCTTATTCTTATGAAAAGTTTTTTACCAACAAACAGCATAATGTATTCCTTGTTTATCTTGTATTGTTCTATATTTTTAAAAAAATCTTCTATATTTTGATTTAGATAATTTGGTTCTAAGGGAGTTTTTCCTACACCATATTCATCTTTTAGTATTTTTATTCCGTTTTGCTCAGACATCCTCCTTATCTCTGATTTTGAAAGTCCTGTGCACTCGCTAAGTATGTCTGCTAATTTCTTATTCCAAAGTTTGCTTATCTTTACATCTATTGCTTCCTCTGGAATTCCTTGTTTTTTAATGTTTTTCAAGTAGAAATCATAACCTTCTTTTGCTCCTTGCTCCCCAAATAATAATCTGCATATGTATTCAGCTGCTTTAATCTTCAATTCTAATGGATTGAAAATCTTGAGCATCTTTTCAGAAAAATGCTTTGATTCCTCAGAATTTCTTGAATAATCGTTTAGGATTGGACTCTTGTTTTTATCGCAATCTTCTTTTCTGATGCATAGATTTATGTATTCTGGAAAGAAAACCAATTTTTTGCTTGTTTTTTTAGTGCCTTTCAATTCATCTATCTCTGTTTTAAGAATGTCTGTTTCTATAAAGTCAGGAAAGCTCAAGATTCCTGAGTAGATCTCCTTTGGAGAGTTCAAAGAAATGTAGTTGTTCAAGAATTTGCTCATCTTGTTTCCATCTTTTCCTATTATCAGCGTTTCATAAATCAGGGCTTCATCTTCTAAATTGTAAGCCCTCTGCAATTCTCTTGTTAAGAGCAGATTTTCTCTTTGATCTGTTCCCCCAAGTTCTATAAGTGTTCCTGTAAGCACAGAATCCAATGCCTGCACAAGAGGATACAACAACTGGCTTAGCGGAAAGTTGCCTCCTGAAAATATTGGTTTTTCCAAAATTTTTGAAACGCTGAAGTTTTCTGCAACCTTTACCAAATCATAAACTCTGTTGTCTGGCAAATGAAAATTGCTGTTGTAAACAAAGAATGTTTTTTCAGGATTAAGGATATTTGTTATTTTTCTTACATAATCAATTGATATTTCCCTTGCCTTTTCTAATATCGGCTTGTCCTCTCTCTTTAGACCTCCTGAAGGATCACCTACTGTTGCTGTGTAATCCCCTAAAATTATTATTACAGGAGCCCCCATTTCCTGTAGAACCCTTGCCTTCAATAAAACGCTCAAATGCCCTAAGTGCAAATCCTTTGTAGGGTCTATCCCAAGTTTAACTAACATGTAGTTTTCATTGCCATAGAATAATTTCAGTATGTTTGTCAATCCAAGAGATGATTCATAAAATGCAAAACCTCCTTTTATCCTTCTCTTCCTGTTTTCAATATCTTCATTTATTTTCTCTTCGTTGAATTCTTGCCTGTATTCTTCTTTTAGGACAAATTCAAGGTTCTTCTCTCCCTTATTTTTTAAAGGCACAAAATAACTCTGCTCGTAAAGCCTGTTGTCCCTGCGTTTTACAACTTCAACTACCTCTTCCAAAGAATCAAATTCCTTTCTTTTAAAATTCAAAAAATACGCTCTGGTGTTGCCAAACTCCTTTTCTTCAAGATAGAAAAGAGTGTTTAGTGGAGGATAGTTCTCTAACTTTTTGTCTAATTTTTTTTCTAAATCCTTCTCTAAATCGCTTGTGCTCATAAATTCCCCCAACCCAAAGAGCGTAATTTTTATGTTTTTATGCTATTACAAAACTCTTTTTATAATTCTTGCATGTAAGTGCTTGTTCCAAGATTGTTCCAAAACTCGCCTTTCAACTATAAATGAAAAAACCTTTATAAAGCTTTCTTTTATCACTACTTTCTTGTAGAAATCAATCTCGTTTATTATTTGTCACAATATCAGGTCCTTTGCCCTTCTCTCTTTCGGAACATAGTTTTTAAGTATTCCCTGCTTCAAGAGCCCGCATCCGACAAAATCGTTGTTGTATTTTAGAATTACAAAGCCATCGCTCACATTGGAAGCGTTTTTAACAATCAAATCCTCGCCAAAAAACCATTTTCTCAGCCCTGATTCGTCAATCTCAAGGATGTTCTTCTTTGCCAAAGCTCCTATCAACTGCGCTCCTTCAATGCTCAATCTTATTTTGTTGTTTTTAAATTTTTCTTCATAATCTGCAAAATATATTCCTGTTCTTGAAATTTTCAGTTTTTTAAAGTTGAGTTTTGAGATTTCTTTTGTTACCAAGTAAAGTTTCCCACTGCTGCTCTTTAGCATTCCAAAATCAAAATCCGAATCAAAGCCAAAATCACAGCAGAACCTTTCCCTAAGAAGCTTGAGAATTTTCTTGATTTCTTTTCTGTTTAAAATTTTCAATTGCTCCATTTTAAAAAACTAAATTCCCCAAACAGGGTTTTGTTTTCTCATTATTGAAGCTATCTCTTTTAAAACTTCAATCTCTTCGCTGCTCAAATGCTTTTTGAGTTCCTTCAACCTTTTGAAATCACTTTCAGGTATTGAGGAGTATAAAACATCGTTGCCCTTTATCTGCCTTCCGAATGTTACATTTTCAAGAGATACTGCAACCTGCTTCTTTGACGCTTCGCTGATGCTCTTGTTTTCAAGCTGTATGCTCTTAACGGTCGTTATCTCTTTACCTTCACTGTTCATAAGATTTATTCCTGCTCTTAGAATTCCTGCTTCAACATCAACTCCGACAATTGCAGGGTTTGACTGCCTAAACACATACTGAGGCATTATTCTTATCCTGCAAGGCCTTGTCAAGCAAGACAATTCTTTGTTTATCCTTTCCTTTTCAATGTTTGCCAAAAATTCTTTGTATTCATTAACTATCTTATAAATTATATTGCCTGAAATTATCTTAATGCTATTTTGGCACGAACTCAAATAGTCCTCTGCTTCTTTTGAAAGTTTTACATTAAAGCCGATAACAACTCTATATTCCTCTTTATTTGTTTCAGCAGTAAGAATGTCCTTCTTTGTTATATAGCCAAGAGAACTCTTTCTTACAGGAATGTTGTTTTCTCTAAGCAAAAAGAGCATTGCCTCTAAACTTCCCAATGAATCTGCTTTAACAACCACTCCTTCATTTTCAGTGTTTATTAAGACCTCCTCAACCTCTGCTTGAATTTCCTTTGAAATCTTTTCAACATTAGCGCCTTCGCTAATCCCTACAACAGGCATACCTGAAAAAACATTCTCAAGGTTTGGAGCAAGTATCTTAACTCCTGTTGAAGCATAAACAACATCTACTTGTTTGAACCTTGTTTTTTTATTGCGCATTTCTGATAAAGGCATAGGTTTAAGCAAGCACCTTATTTTTGTAATTATAGGCTTGTCTAAGCTTCCAACTATTATTGTTTGGTTTTTCCTTAAAAGCCCTTCGTAGAGTATCACATCTATTGTCCTTCCAAGTCCTTGCTCGTCCTTGACTTCAAGTATAGTTCCCTTTCCAAAATTAGATGTTCTTGTCTTGAGACTATTTTCCATAAACCTTTGCGTTAAACCTGTTAGGATCATCAACAATTCTGGCAAACCCTCTCCTGTTTTTGCAGAAACAGGAACTATTGCTACTTGCTTTGTGTAGTCCTCAACTCTGTCAAACCTTTCAGAATTGAAACCAAACTTGTACAAACTCTCAACGATTTTGTAAATTCTTATGTCAAGCTCTTTTTGAACATTCTCTGTTTGCGCCCTTATGTCATTTTCTATTGTAAGTTCAGGACATGATTTCCATCCAGGAATTAGGTCTATCTTGTTTGCAGCCACAACAAAAGGGGTTTTGTAGCTTCTCAATATTTCCATTGATTCTTCTGTTTGTGGTTTAAAACCTTCATTTATGTCAACAACCAAGATTGCAATGTCTGCCAGATTTCCTCCTCTCTTTCTTAAACTTCTGAAAGCAGCATGCCCTGGAGTGTCAATAAAAAGCAATCCTGGAATCCTATAATCTATCTTTATGTTCCTTACGCATCCTGCGCAAATTTTTTGTATTGTTGGCAGAGGTATTAATGAAGCTCCTATTGCCTGAGTTATCTTGCCTGGTTCTGATTCAACTATTAATGTTCCCCTTATCTTATCCAATAACGATGATTTTCCATGATCAACATGCCCTACCACAACGCATATAGGACTTCTCAACACTCCATCTTTCTGCTCTTTTTGCAATTCCTTTGAATTCGATTCAACTTCCTCTTCATTTTTTCTTGTTTTCATTGTTTTCATTTTCCCTTCATTCTTTTAGAAGATAACATTGGTGCTTGCTTTTGTTTTTTTAAATGTTTCTCAATTATTCAAAAGTTTTCAAAAGTTTTTTATTTATCATTAAAATTTCATGAATGCATGAAACTATTTGAAGAAGCAAATGTAAGGTTCTACGCTTCAGAAAAAAATCTTAATACAAAGAAGGGTTTTGTTTTTTACAATCCTCTCATGAGGATAAACAGGGATTTTTCTGTTCTCATCTTAAGGGCGCTGCAAGAATTTAAGAACAGAAAACTAAATGTTTTAGAACTTATGAGTGCTTCTGGCATAAGAGCTTTGAGAATTGCTCTTCAGGCAGATGCAAAATCTTTAGTTGTAAATGATATCTCAAGAGAATGCTTTGAAGCAACAATCAAAAATTTTGAGATGAACAATCTAAGAGAGGATGAAAGGATAAGGTTTTACAATATGGATGCCAATATGCTCTTGCTTAAATCAAAATCCTTTGATTACATACAAATAGACCCTTTTGATGATGTCCACAAATTCATTGAACTTAGTTTGAGAAGAATAAAGAAAAATGGAATCCTGGCAATAACAACCACAGACACAGCAACCCTTTCAGGAACTTATCCAAAAACCTGCATGAGAAGGTACTGCTCAAGACCCCTGCACGAGGACTTTAATCATGAATTTGGAATAAGAATTCTCATAAAGGACCTTCAAACAATTGCTGCAAAGAAAAACATCCTGTTGAAACCTCTAATTTCTTATCATTACAAACATCATTACGGCTTGTTCTTTTCTGCTGAGAAGTCAAAGAAAAAATCAGATTTTGTTTTTGAAAAACACAACTATCTGCTCTACTGCAAAAACTGCTGCAACAGGAAAATCACTGATCATGTTTTCAGCAAGATGGTCCTATTTAATAGAAATGAGTGTGATTTTTGCGGTTCAGAATTTAACTATTTTGGAAGTTTTTATTCAGGGCAACTTTGCGAGCAGGAACTATTGTTAGAAATGAAAAGAATTTATGAAAGAACCGAAAGAGCTGGTGATGAAACAATAAGCAAGGAAACAAAGAAGTATCTTGATGTTCTAATAGATGAAAACAGGATAGAAATCCCATTTACTTTCAATACACATTTGTTGGCAAAAAAACACAAGTTGAAGCTCCTTCCTTTGGATAAAATAATTGAAAAATTAAAGGAAAGCAGATTTAAGGCTTCAAGAACTCATTTTGACAACACGAGTTTAAGAACAGATGCTCGTTTAAATGAACTCCTTAGCATAATGAAGGGCTGAAAAAGAATAAGAAAAAAATAAGCAAGAAAAAAGCAAAGAAAAAGCAAAAATAATAAACAGAATAAAGAATTAATAAAGAATATAAAGAATTTAAAGATAAGGAATTTAAGGTTAATAAAAATTAACCAACAGCTCTTCTGACATCTATAACTTCAACGCTGTTAACTCCTTCTATTTTTGAGAGCCTTTCTTCAATGTTTAAAGAACCGAGCGCTTCGTCTTGAATTGCATAAATAATCAACGCATTTAGCCCGAATGCTATTGGCTGCACTTCTTTCTTGCCAAATTCTAAACCAAGAGTTTTAAGTTCTTTGACAGCTTCCTGTTCAATTGCGTTTAAATCCTGTTCAGGGCTTTCAGGCATTATTCTTATTGTAACAATGACTCTTGCCATTTTTATTCCTTTTTATTCAGTTTGGGCCTGTAAAACCGCATTCAGGGCATTCGTATTTTATTCCTAAATTCTTGCAGTTTTTGCACCTTATTATTTCAAACTTTCCACAATTTGGACAGATAAATCTTACAACGCCGCTCTCATTCGTCAGTTCCTTTTTGCATGAAGTGCATCTAATCATAAAATCACCTTTCTGCATGTTGAATGGTTTAGTCAAGGTATTTAAAAGCCTTGCGGTTTGCTATTTGCAAAAAAAATGAAAATTGCTTTTTGAAATGAAAATTTCTGATTTTAAATTTTTAAGTAATAACAAAAATATATAAATAAACTTGTCATATTCAAAAGATATTAAAGAAGAGAATATTCGTGCGAATAAAATAGGGGGTGTTTTATGCCTGATAATCTTGAACTTCCTGAACTTCCTAGAAAAATTAAGAAGGGTTTTTCTCTTTTCAGAAAGAATAGGCAAACTGGGCAAGATGGACAAGTTGCGAAACAGGAAAGCGAAGGCAGTTCTCTTGTTCAAGACAAGCAAAGAGAAATACTCTCTAATAAAAATGAGGAAATACCTCCTGAAAAGTATTTTGTCTTGAGAACAGGAGACAGAATAAAGAACATTGAGGAATTGAAATCTTATCTCAGTTTTATGGATGATGAAACATTCAAGCACCATGTCAAAAATCACAAGAACGATTTTGCAAATTGGATAGAGCATGTCTTTGGAAAAAAGGAACTTG
Organism: Candidatus Woesearchaeota archaeon; assembly: GCA_049700835.1. Taxonomy (GTDB): domain Archaea; phylum Nanobdellota; class Nanobdellia; order Woesearchaeales; family WAPY01; genus JAWBOW01. Next base: position 227,397 of record JBNAUL010000001.1, on the reverse strand, counting down.
CTTATAGTTTAAGGAATTGCTCTACAAAGGAAGAGATGATTGATGTTCTAAATGGAAAAGAAATTTCAAAATTAGAAGTTCAAGATAAAAAGGTTGAGGAAAACCAAAATTTGAAATTCAAAAACACAGGTTTTGAAAAAGAAAATATTCTAAATCCTAAAATTATCTTCCCTAAAGAAAACAAAGTCCCTGCTCTTGAGAAACAGGAAAAGGCGTTTGAATACAACAATTTTGTGCCTGACAAATTGCCTGAAATAGAAATTCCTGTTGAAAAGAACAGCGCTCTTTCAGATAATAAAAAGAAAAAACCTGCAATCGTTTTCTCTCTTAGAAGCTCAAAAAAGGAAAAACCTGTTGAAAAAGAGCAAACAGAAAAAATCCTTCCAAAAATAGAAACCCCTGCGATTGAAAAGATTGAACCACTGGAATCAAAAAAAGAAGTTGAACAGAGCAAAGAAATTGAGGAAAAAATTGAGAAAACAGCCCCTCAAAAAATTGAATTGCCTTCTGAACCAGAATACAAAACTTCTTGGGAAAAAGAGGTAAAAAAACAAGAAAGTGATAAAAAAAACAAAAAATATAATGAGAGAATAAAAGAATTGGAATCAATGCTTAAACAGAAGAAGAAAGAGGTTGAGGAATTAAAGGGATTGTTGGAAAGCGAAAAAGCAAAGCTCCTTGATTTTGAGAAAAAGGTTGAGGATAAAATTTCTGAACTTGACAAGAGAGAATCAGATATAAGAGAGAAGGAGAAGATTGTTTTGCAAAGATTCAACGAATTAAAATCGATAAAGGAAAACTTGGATTTGAAAGAAGCTGAGATTGTGAAAAAGGTTAATGCTCTTTTTGAAGAGAGAGAAATGCTTGATGAAAAAGAAAAGGAAATTATAGAAAGAGTGAGAGAACTTGAAGTTCAAAACAAAAAATTAGATGAAGAGAAGAAGAAAAATGAAGAAAGAATAAGAAAATTAAGCATAAGGGAACAAAAAATAAAGCAGAATTTTGAAAAATTGAGCGCTTTTGAAAAGAATCTGAAAGAAAAAGAAAAGGATGTTAACAAGAAAACCGCGCTAATTGAAAAAGGCAGAGAAATATTGAAGAAGATGCCATTCATTGAGAAAAATTATAAAAAACTGATGAGAGAAATTCCAAAACTTGAAAACAAACTGAAAAACCTTGAAGAAAAGTACAGGAATGAAAAGAACTTTATATTAAACAAAACAAAAGAACTTGAAGCAAAGGAAAACGAGCTGAAGCAGAGAGAACTTGAACTTGAGGACAAAAAGGAAAAATTACTAAAGGTTCAATTCAGGCTTTTGGAGGAGAAGAACAAGCTTGAGGAAGAGAGGTTAAAGCTTTACATAAAAACTGAAAAATTAAACTACGGCAACTATGAAAGCATTCCTGTCAAGGAAATTGATTCAACTGATTCTCACTCTGACTTGCTTAAGCCTTTGCCTATGATAGATTCTGATGAGAGCAATTCTGCAATTGAAGAAGCAAAGGAAGCAATAAAGACAGGAGATTTTGAAAGAGCGAACAACCTTATAAAAATGCTTGAGGAAAAACACAAGAAAATGCCTGAGTCAGATGAGAAAAAAGACCTTTATTACAAAATACTTGAACTAAGAACTGATTTTAAGATTGCAACCCTGTAACTCTTTTCTTGATTTTTGAGATTTTTGATTTTATTTGTTATTATCCCTTAAATTGTAAAGCTACACTTTCTGCTTCCCTCTGCTTCCCTATTCTCTTATTATTGTATTACCATCAATTCTCAATTTTTTATTCAAGAATAGGTTTGTTACAAAAACATTTGTTTTCGTGTGGTTCGTTATTTCTGTGGTTTTTAAGCGTCCTCCAACTATTCCTAACAAAGGCACTAATTGGTCTGCAAGAAATCTATCTATGCCACCGATTTTTATCTCGTTTACAAGCATTGAAGCTGTTCTTAACCCCACCTCTTCTGAACTCAACCCCTTTTCTCCTAAAGAATCACTGCCAAGCACAATGTTCTCAAGAAAGTTGTCTTCAATAGCTCCAAAAGCCCAAAGAGTTATTGATGAGCCAGTGCTTTCAGAAGCAGAATATTCAGAAGTTATGCTTGGTTTTATCTTTAACTCGTTGCATATGTATTCCTCTGCTGCAATCTTTTGCCTCTCAGCCACGCTCTTTTGAGCTAAATCAGTTGATGCTGTTGAAATCCCTAAAATGTCGTATGAACTCGGTTTTTTATCAACAATCATCTGCTTGAGGTTCTCAATTGGAATATTTGACGGGTTTATGCTAATCTCAACTATTCCCTGTCCTTTTGGATAGTATCCTCTCTTCTTTATTTTCAGTTCAACATTGCAGTACCTTTTGTAATAATAGAGCACTACATTCTTGAAGTAATCAATTGTCGGGGAAAAACTGACTTCTGTGCCTCCAATGATTTTGAGTTTTGTTCTTTTAAGGAAAACTGCAGGAAGCATTATTGACTGAAGCAAAAGAGTTATTGAACCTGCTGTTCCTATGTTAACTTCCAAAGAACCTCCTTTGTATTCCCCTGGAAAAAATCTTATCTCTCTTGAGCCCAAGAATACATTCTCTGCTTTAGAATCTGAGAGTTTTAAGATTGTTTTTATTGCATGCAAGTGCTGGTTTTTTAATCCTGGATCAGGCCTGTTTGTTCTTATGTTGAAGATGCTGAAAGGTTTATTTGTTATCAGCGAAAGCCCTAATGCTGTTCTTAGCATTTGCCCCCCGCCTTCAAGATAGGAACCGTCTATTCTTATGATTTCCATAAATGTGGTTTTTATTTAGAATTATAAAAAACTTTAGAAAAAATAAAATAATTAGCAGTCATAAAATTATCAATAATAAAAATTTAGAAATTGGGCTTGGACTATGCCTGTATTCTCGAGTATTCTTCAAGCATTGTTCTGTCAAGTTCTTTTGCGTTCAAAACAAGATAAAGCTTACCTGAGGTCATTTCAACAATTCTCTTTGCCAATTCAAGAGCGGGTTTTTCAAGTTTTATCCCTACGATTGAAATGCTTATCTTTTGAGAAGCTGCGATTGACGCTGCTTTCAGGGTTTTCTCAACAGGGTCTTGCCCCTTTTCTGCAAGCGTTGGTATAACATCTGTTATTATGATAAGGTTTTTTGAGCTCTTTATTTTGGAGAACATCTCTATGGATTTTATTATTGTCTGTTCTATGTTTGTCTGCTGCCTTGCTCTTATTTTTACAAGTTCTTTCATCAAAACTTCAAATTTATCTGTGAGTTGAATTTCATTTACAATCTTCTCTTGAAAAACAATCAATCCAACCTTGTTTCTGTCTTTTATTGCTTTGTAAATCAAGGCTATTCCTGCCTTTTTCGCCTGTTCAAGTTTTTCTCCTTTCATGCTTCCAGAAGCATCTACCGCATAAACTATATTCACTCCTCTCTTGTCCTTTCTTATTGCTTCTTTTAGATCCTGCTCAAGAATGTTCTTATGGATTCTCCTCAAAGCAGTCCTAACGCTCCTCCTTATGTCAATGTCTTTATAATGCCCATTTTTAAAATCCTTAAAATCCTGTTTTTCTCCTTCAAAACTCTTGATCTTGCTCTTCAAAACCCCTTCTTCAAGGTTTCTTAAATTATCAAGTTCTTCAATCACCAAATTGAAAGTAGCTAAATCATAACCAAAATCTGTTATTCTGTCTTCTGAATCAAGAAGGTTTTGTTTTTTCAAATCCTCAAATTTTTCATCTATTCTCTTCTTCAACTCCTTTTGGAATTCAGGCATTCTTATGTTTCTTTCAAGATATTTTTCATCATAGCCAGTTATTCTCCTTATGAATTCTGCTCCAAGATTTTGCTTTGTCAGTGAAAAGCTTTTAATAAGATTTTCAAATATTTTATTTGAATTCAAAAACACATCCCTGTTTATTGAATCCATTATGAGCTTTGCATTCTCAAAATAGTTCTCCTTTTGATTTTTCATAGAACCATATTGAGAACTGCCCTTTTTTTCTTCAAATTCAATCTCTTCTTTGTGTTCTGCACGCCTTGCTGGGCTAAAGAGAACCACCTGTTTTTGACTCTTCAAGAATGCTCTCTTCCTGCAGTTCCCTTTCAATCTTTTTGAATTTTTCAAGAACAAACTCCTGTTTTTTAAGAGTGAACCTATACGCTGGTTTTAACCTTATCCTGTGTAGGAGCACTGAGAATAGTATTTCCTTGACATCCTCTAATGTGACAGTGTTTCTTTTGTTTAACAGCGCATTTGCTTGGGCTCTTTCATAGATTCCAAGTGACACTCTTACTCCTGGTTTTTTCTCAAGCATTTCCTCTTCTCTCAAATCCCTTACAAACCTTAAAACCCCTTTCAAGAGATTCTCTGGAAAATTGACTATCTTTTTTCCCTTTAAAACAACTATGCTGTATTCTTCATCTAAACTTTCTGGGTATTTCATTTCAATGAAATCAAACCTGTCCACGAACACATCAGAAAGTTCTTCTGTGCTTGAGTCTTCAGGATTCATTGTTCCAACCAGTATGAAATCGCTTTTTATGTCAACATCGTAACCAGAAATTGTTGCTTTTCCTTCCTCAAGAACTTGCAGAAGCACATTCTGAACTTTTTCAGGCGCTCTGTTTATTTCGTCAAAGAATAAGATTCCATTATTTGCTTTGAATATCTTTCCTGGATTAAATGCCTCAATGCTCAATGGCCCTGATTTCATTGCTTTTATCGGGTCTATATCTCCAATCAAGTCCTCTGCTGTAAGGTCAGGGCTTCCCTGTATTCTAATAAACCTTTCAAATCCTTTTACAATCCTTGTTTTTATTTTTTCAGACCTGTTCTTTTTTGAAATGCACTCTGGGCATATCGGCTCTTCTGGAGAACAATGGTAGTTGCAGTTGTTTAATTTAATATCAGGTAGAACTCTTGCCAGGTTTTTTGTCAATGTTGTTTTGCCAACTCCTGGAGGCCCTACTATTATTATGTGCCTTCCTGCTATAAGCGCTGTTTTTAACTGCCTCTTTGTTTCTTCTTGACCTATGATGTCATCAAAATTCTCATTTATTATCTTTTCCCTTATTCCAAATTTGTCTATTATGTTCATGAAAACCTTTTGAGTATACTTTCTGAATATTTAAATCTTTTTCAATTTGTAATTTTTTATTATCTCTTTTATGAAATCCTTTTTTCTTTTTTCTGCTTCAAAGTCCTCTTTACTTATTGCTGCAAAGAATTCTGTTTCTTCAAGCAAAATCCCTTTTGAGTTGAAAAACAAAAATGGGAGTTTTTCCTCTGTTTTCTTGTTTGCATCTGTTTTGCAAAAAACAAAATTTACCATTTCTTTAAGAGTTTTGATTGTTGATTCAGAATATTCGTTTGGGTTTTCAACCAACAGCACATCTCCTTCTTTTATTTTTAATATTTTATTCTTGGTCTCAAATTCCTCGCTTAAAAAATTTTTAAGTTTTTTTAGGACAACAAAGCTGTCAAAGTTTAAAATGATTTTATGAAGCTTTTCAATCTCTAAATTCAAGTTCTCTATTCTCTTTTTTAAATTTTCATTTTCCAATAAAAAATTTTGCTTTAATTCTTTAAAATAATTTTCTGAATTATCCTCTTTTCCATCTTTTGAGCTCTTTCCCTTCTCTTGGCTTATTATTTTCTTCATCAAGAAATCGTTGTATCTCTTCAGCTGCGAAATCTTTTTAAGCAGGTTCTTGTTCTGCTCTCTAAGTATGTTCTTCTCTTTCAGAGCAGTTTTTAACGCACCAATCATTTTATCATTGGCTTTCTTTTCAACTGTTCCTTTTTCAATGATTTTTTCTCTTGATTCCTTATGATAAGTATTTTCCATTTTGCTGATTTTTTCGAAGTTCACATTTTTCAATATTTGGTATGCATCTTTTATGCTCTTGCCTGAAAAAACAAGCCTTGTCAAAGCGTCCTTGAACTCCTGCCCTGTATTCTTTTCCTCTGCTATTTTGTCTATCTTTTTCAGCAAAGGATTCAATCTCTTCAGCGAGTAAACAACAGCTGCTATTGCATCTCTCTCATGTATATTGCTGCAATTGAAACCGTTGCTCATAATCCTCTTTTCTTCTTCTTTAAGTTCAACCTCAGGCACTATAAGTTTTGAGCCCAATTTTGAACAGATTTTTTCAACAAATTTTGGGCATGGTTTTTTATCGCAGGCGATTGCAAGGACATGCCCATGTTTTACTAATTCTCTTAAAAGAAGGTTTATCCCCATGTGCCTCTTTGAATATGTGCTGATTTCCAAAGTCCTTAAATTAAAAATAGAATATGCAGTTGTTGTTCCTGGATCTACCCCAACTATTATGTTATCCATAAAAATGGTGTTGTTTTTGGATTTTAAAAGACTATCCATTTAAAAAAATAAAAATTTAATTACTAAAAAATAAAAAAAAAGAAAAAACAAGCCATATAGCTGTGAAATCCTAAATAAAGCTTGCTTAGAGGTAATAAAACCAATTAATAATATATTTTTTACCCTAAAATTTGAGCTTTATTTTTAAAAAACAAGTCATATTATTGATATTTAAAGTTCAAATAGGTTCAATATATATTATTTTAACTTAATTATATTTTTGTTACCCTTTTTCAGTTTTTCAATGATTTTTCTCTCTTCAAGTTCCTTTAAAATCCTACTTAGGTTTGACTTTGACATATCCGCTATAACCCTTAAAGTGCCCTGCTCGCAAGCCCCTCCCCTTTGCTTTAAAATGTTAATTATTTGCTCTTCATCTTCTTTCAAGTGGTCTGTCATCTTGTCTATTTTTTTTACCTTTACAATTACAGGGCTCTTCTTTTTAAGGTATAGAATAATTGCAGCCCCGAATATAATTATTGAAACAACCAAAACAATGATAATTTCAAACCTCTTCTTTACAAGAAGCACAAACTGAAAATTTTGGTTTTTAGTTGTGCTTCCCAAAAACCAGACAAAAATTAACGACTGCCCATCGCTCTCTATTCTGTCTGGTTTTGGATAGATTGTCGCTGTCTCAAAATCCTCCCCTCTTATGGGCTTTTCAAGAACATATTCTGGAGAAAGAATTGCTCTCACTGTAAGATTTGAACAATTGTAAGGAACCCTTACTTCAGAAACAAACAGCTTGTCCTTTAACATCTCTCTTGTAACATATTTTATCTCAAGTTCGCTTATCGTCCTTCTTATCTTTATCTTCTTTGCATCCCTGTCCAAAAAACTTATCTTTCCGAGCTGATTGTCAAGGAATATTTCAATGTTTGAGCTATCATCAGGCAAATCCAAATCCAAATCAATCATTTCTGGGCTGTAAAAATTGTACTTGAGATCAACAAAAACCCTTCTATTCTCTATTCTGAAGATGTAATTGCAACTCTCCAATGTTTGAGCAGTTACTCTTTGATTTAAGATTAAAACGAAAAAGATGAATGGGAGTGCAATGACAAGCATCCTGCAATTTTTTGTCAATTTGTTTTCCATAATGCCAATATTCCTTAATAAAATCATTTGATTAATAAATTTTATGAAAATAAACTCTATTATACTTCCAATACAAAGAATTCTCCGGGGTTAATAACAAGGGTATTGCCAAGATAGCCAAATATTCCTGCTGTTTCGTGAAAATGCCCTGAAATGCAGACATCTATTTTATTCTTTAGCAAAAAGTTTCTTATGTCCTTATTGCCTAAGGGCATTCTTTCAGCATCGTCTATAAAATCTATTCCTGAATCAAATGGAGGAGCATGGGTTATTAAAATCTTAAACATTTTTTTGTTCTTTAGCAAAACATTCTTTAGTTTTCCTGCAAAATTTACAAACTCAGGATCTCTGATGGCAAAACCTCCTGTTCCATAACCTATGAACAGCATGTTGTTTATGATTTCATGCTTCTTGTGAAAATACGAAATGTTCTTAAAACTACTGCACAACCTCTCAAGGGTTTTTGGTTCCTCATGATTTCCAGGAATAATCAAAACCCTTGCTCTTGAAGCATTTAGCATTTTTAGAATTCCTTTTATTTTACTGCCGAAATCTGTAAAATCCCCTGCGCAAATAACCAAATCAACATTCTTTGAATATAGAACAATTCTCTTTAATGACTTTATATCGCCGTGTATGTCTGAAAAACAGAGCAATTTCATAAAAATTGGAAAATCCTTCCTGTATTTAAATTATTAGGTAAAAACAGGATTTTGGCAATATTTTTAATAATCATTTCTTAAAGTTTTCTTTGCAAATATCTAAGTGTCTTTGAATAACATACTTTACATTATCTAAAACTCTAACATTAAAAAGATTTAAAAACAGAGTTAAGAAATCTAAAAATTAAAATGAATTAAAATAATGTTATTTGTTTATCTTTTATTGGAATATCTTTTGCTAAACTTTATATTTGATTAAGAGAAATTTATTTATTCAACTTAAAAAAATAAAAAATTAAAATAAAGAATTTTTGTTCAGTTTTAGACAAATGCCTTCTTCCTATAAATCAGGTATGTAAGCAGCAACAAAACAACAATAAGCACAACTAAAATCAACAACGAAGTTTTATCACTCAATTTTTCTCCTTCTTTAACAGGCGTTTGTGTTTTCATTGGAGTTTGTTCAGGAGTTTCTGTTGGTGTTGGTGTTTGTGTTGGTATTTGAGTTGGAGTTACAGTTGGAGTTGGAGTTGTTGTTGGCATAGTTGGTTTTGATGTTTGTGCAATTGCAAAGTAGCTTAAACTGCTTGTTTCTGCCTCATAATAGACAAACTCAGAGTCCTCTGATTTTATTGTTGTAGGGAGTTCATTCCACTTGTTGTTTTTGTAATGATTGAGCGTTATGTCCTGCTTTGCAATCCCTTTTTCATTCAACCATTTCTTGGATACTTTGAATTTTATCTTTATCCTGTTTATATTATCTTCCTGCAAGTTTGTTTTTTCAATCTCCAAATAACTGTATGCATTCTTTAGTTCTGGAACAATGCTTGGTTTTGAACCGAGTTTCTTTATTTTTATCATCACATTGGAAGATGCCTTTTTAATGCTCAATGAAAATTCTGTGACATCAATATCCTTGTTTGCAACATTGAATGTTTTCTCGCTGTTTTCTTCCAAAACTGCCCAAATCATTGATGCAGTCGGAACAATCACTCCTGTTCCTCCTGAACTGCCGCCTCCTGAAGGCCAATTGTTAACAGTGTATGTCAATGAAGATATTGCTGTGTTTCCAGCAGCATCTGTTGCAGTGCATGTTGTTGTGAATGTTCCTGCTGTGGAAGTGCTTGGATTAACGGTATATGTTGGTGTTATTGTTCCGTCCCTTGCATCAGTTGCTGTGCATGTTGCTGTTATTGTTTGACCTACATAAACTGTTGCGGTGCTCAACGAGAAGATTATTACAGGGGCTGTCTTGTCCAATTCAAAAACTGCACTTCCTGTTACGCTGTTTCCAGATGTTCCCCCATAATCGTATGCAGTTATGTTTATTGTATGATTTCCATCAGGCAGAGATGTAAGGTTTATTGCGCAGTAGAATATGTCTGAACCTTCTGATATTGGAACGCATTCAATATCTTGTACAGAGGAATTGTAATAGTATGTTGTTCCATTTACTGTCAGAACAACCTTGCTAATTTCTGTTCCTGTTCCATTTGCAGTTATGTTTACAAAAGGACTTCTTGTCAAAGATCCGTTTTCAGGTATGGTTATGTTTATTGTCGGAGCAATGTTCTCTGTTATGTTGTAACCTGAAAAGCCCTCAACCGCAAATGTCAAGTTTCCTCCTAGTATTCCTATCAAAGAACCGTTGTATAAAAATGGCATCAAGAAAGGTTCCCAAGAGATTACTCGTATTGAACCCTGTTTTGAGGAATTGTCTGCTGTTATGTTTGGCTGTGAAGCAAAAGGCAGGTTGTAAAGAGTTATCGTGGTATTCGTGTTAAGTTCTGCAAATGCTGTTGTGTTTATGTCTATTCTTGCATCTCCAAGTTCTCTTGGAAGTTTTGGAGTTACGTTTATCGCATTTGCCAAATTCGCAAGTTTTGAACCAATGCTCGGATCTGAAAAATTAAGAGTTGAAAAGTTCAATGTTGCTACTTTCATCCAACCAACATCAAACCCGAAACAGCTTAGGTTCATCTCAATGTCTGCTATGAAATTAACTGAGTTGAAATCAAGTTGTTGCGAGAAATTAGTTGATAATGAGCCGTGCCTGAAGCAATTAGGATTTTCAAATTCAAATGTTGTCATGTTGTAAAGAATGGTCAATAGTTGTGTTTCTTGTTCATTCTCCACATTGTCATAAGCTATTATTTTAAGAATAACATTTTCAAAGTTCTTAGTTTCAGCGTCATAACTCGCATCGCAGCTTGTTTCATAAAGCCCTGAACTTGAATTATAAGTCATATTTTTTTCTCCGCAACTTAGACCTGAAAAGTTTGCAAGCACATTTTTAATTCCTGAATGTTCATCTGTTATGTTTGCATAAATTGTTATTATGCTGTTTTCAGGATAAGGAGAATAAAATATATCTGGTTCTCCTAACCATGCGGAGTTTATTTTTGGCGCATTCAAATCCAAAGCAGCGTATTTTGTAACATTGTCCTGAATATTTCCTGCATTATCTACTGAAAAATACTGTATTGTATGATTTCCAGAGGTATTTATTTCTATGTTAAATTCTAAAGTTCCTGAAACATTGTTGCAATTCCCATCTAAGCAGTATGTTGTATAATTCACTCCTGACAAACCATCTTGCGGAATGATTGTTACGTTATAAGGAGCATTCTGCCATCCATCAGGAACATTGTCAGATGTTGTTGGTTTTGTCTTGTCTATCTTGACGCTGCAATTTTTTGTTGTTTCTGCATTGTTAAGATTATCAATGGAATAGTATTTTATTGCAGTAGTGCCTTCAGATGTTATATCAATTCCTGTCAGATTATCATAAACATTTGTTGGAGTGCAATTTTCTCCTGTGCAATAATAAGTGACATTTACCCCTGACAAAGCATCGATGGCAATTAAGTAAATAGTCATATCACTATTATGCCACAAATCATCTGCTGTGCAAGTTGTGGTTGGAGGTTCATTATCAATTGTTGTAGTAATATTTGTTTCATTATAATTGCCTGCAGAATCGTAAACTATTAATTGTATTGTGTAAAGCCCGTTTTCAAACGCTGAAGAGTTAAAGGAGTGCAGTAATTCATTATTTTTTGCTGTGTCGTTTGTATAGGTTAAAACAACACCTGAGGTTGAATTTATAATGTTTATTGTGTAATTAAATAAATTTTGATTGTCATTTGCTGTTCCGTTTATTTCAACAATTCCATTAACATAAGTAGGCAATAATGCCAACTCTGCAATTGGATTTTCAAGGTCTAAGTTAAATGTTGTTGAATTTTGAACAAACAAACCAGCAGCATCATAACATGTAATGTTTATTGCATAAATTCCTGTCAGATTAGGCATTGGAAATGTTCCATTTGCCTGGCCTGAAATTCCATTGTCATTATCTGTATCCTGATTTTCAAGGTATGGAGTTGCATTTGGATAATATATTGTGTAATTGCAAAAATTAACCCCTGAAGTTTCATCTGTGAAGTTTACCAATAAAACCAAATTGCTTACAGAAGGCCCGTAATAACTTAATTCAGGTTGTAATTCAATATGCGTGATCAATGGTTGAGTTCTGTCTATCTTTACAGTTATGTTTTTGACTGATTCTTCATTGCCAAGAGTGTCGTTGCTGTAAAACCTAACATAACTTACACTTTCATTAAGTATAGGAATAATCCCTGAATAATTAAGGTTTGGAGTGCAAGTATTATCAGAATCAGTACAATAATAAATTTTATCACAACCGCTAAGATTATCTTGACAAGTAAGAGTTATATTTACATAATCAGCATTAATCCAAGTATTAAAAGTATAATTAGAATCATCAGGCAACTTGCCAGAAGCAGAAGTCACAGGCGGAGTTGTATCCAAAGTAATATTCATTGTCGTTGTATAATTGCAATTACCAGCCAAATCACAAGCAGAAGCATTATAAAAATAAACACCATCTCCCAAACCAGTAAAATTCACCATACTTATGTTTGAAAAAGTCGTCGCATTAACCAAAGAAGAAGAATTATACAAGAAATAAGTCAAGTTTGCTAAATTCAACTCTGTAACAGTAACATTAACAACAACCCAATCCCTACTAACACTAACACCAGAACTCTCGGTAGGACTAACAAAATCAATAATAGGATAGGTTCTGTCTATATTAATACTAACATTCTGCACAACCTCACTATTACCAGCAACATCCTTACTATAAAATCTAACATAAGTTATTCCCTCACCACTTACATTAAAAGTACTTGAATACTCAGAAGTTGGAGTGCAAGTATTATCAGAATCAGTACAATAATAAATTTTATCACAACCGCTAAGATTATCTTGACAAGTAAGAGTTATATTTATGTATTCGCTATTAATCCAAGTCCCTGAGGTATATAAGTTTCCATCAGAACTTTTAAGTGTTGCATTGGTAGAAGGATTTGTATAATCAATCATCACTGTTCTGTTTTCATTTGCATAATATAAAATTTCTGTGTAATCTAAATGACATTGAACGTTCCAAAGAAAATAACCTTCAGAACCACTGAAATTGTAAGTAAATGTGTTGATTGTATTGTTCTCAATTTCTGTATCGTTTTGTGCTAGGAAAGGCCAAGAACTTTCATTTGTTATTAAACTGCAATTTAAGATAACGCTATCATTATCGCTGATAGGGGTATAATTAAATTCGATAGGCAAGGATTTGTGCCATGTGTTATTAGCAGGGCTGTTCAGTGTTATTGTCATTGCAGCATTTCCTGCTCTGGAAAATAAGAGAATTAATAATGCAAAAATAATTGAAGATATAATTATAGCAGTTTTTTTATTCATTGAAAACACCCCTTTTTTAATTTTATCATTTTTTAGTTTTATTATTCTTTTTGCAATTTTTATAAATAAAAATAAAATGCTTATAAACATTTGTATAAATCTTAAAGTGAAAAACTTTTCCTTTTCAATTTCTAAAAAAACAAAGATTTTATAATGCTAAGTTCAAAGAGTTCCTTTCTTGTACTTTTTAAACTTTTAAAAACAAATTTTATTTTCTACTTTGTCTCAATTATGTCTCAATTTTCCATAGGAAATAATGGGGTGTCTTTTATTACAAATTTTTTCTTAGTCGGAAAAATTCTTGTTTTTGATTTCCACAGGAAATGAAGGGGTGTCTCAGTTCTGTCTTAATACTATCTCAAATATAGAAATCTTTTTAAACTCTAATAACAACAACGGCATAAGATGGGGATGTCTGAGATAAAAAAAGAAATTGAGGAATTAAAGAAAATGTATTCTCAGCTCCAAAACAATTTTCTGCTCATGCAAAAGGAGCTCGTAAAAGAAGCTGTTAGAGAGGCCATGAATGAGTTCAAAAAGGAGAACTCTGGATTAAAGAACGAAATACTAAGAAATTTCAGAAAGAAGAGGAAGAACATAATAAAGAAAAAGATTCTTGAAGTAATAAAAGAAAACGGCATTGAACTTCCTGACTTAAAGTATTTCATCGTGGATCAGCTTTCGTATTGTTCAAAGGCATCTTTTTACAGGTATCTCGAAGAACTGAAAAAGCAGGGTTTAATAATGATAACAAATATTAACAACAAGAACATTGTTTTAAAGAGCATAAGAAAAGAAACAAAAGGTTAAAATTCTTTCAAAATTCTTATGAGAAATTCTTTTCTATGTAACTAACTACTAATTTTTTAATTTCATTAGCATCCTTCAAAATGTATTCTGCTCTCTTCCCATCAGGATTTTTTGCCTTGTGTTGCCCTTCTGCCAAAAGGTTCTCAGCATGGTTTTGCATGTCCAAAAGCAGTTTCATTATTTGGTTTTCAACCTGCCCTGGATTCCTACTCAATCTTATTATTGATTCTCTGCATATCAAGAGTATATTTGAAATATCTTCCAAATTGTTGTTTTTGGTTATTCTTTCTGCCAGTTTGCTCAATTCCAAGGAGTCCTTTATTAGTTTCTTGTCCATAATCCCAACCTTAACACGCTTTTATAAAGCTTTTATGAAGGTTATTTATAAAAATTATGAATGCAATAAAAATAATAATGTGTTCAACGCTTATTTAAAAAACTTACTAAAAATTTATAACATAAAAGCGATTATTTCAATTTTTTATTAAAAATGAAAACTTTAGCAAGATGAGTTCAGTTAGAAAAATAAATGTGGAACGCATGAACAGAACTGCAAGAGTTATTGTTTGCAGCAGCGTTTTAAAAAAATTTTTGGGTTTGATGTTTTCAAAGAAAAAAAATCTCCTTTTTGTTTTCGATTGCGAAAAGAGGATAAGCTTGCACATGCTCTTTGTTTTCTATCCAATTCTTGTTGTTTTTCTTGACAAGAAAATGTTTGTTGTTGAGAAAAAAATCTTGAAACCTTTTACATTTTACACTCCAAAGTATAAGGCAAAGTTTGTTTTGGAATTTGCTGAAAAGGAAGCAATAAATGCTTTTAAGAACATCAAAGTTGGGGAAAAGTTTAAATTTTACTAGTATCAGAAAGATTTAAAAAACAAAACCCTATTTTAATTTTTTAACGGGGACATAGTTCAACCTGGCTAGAACAGTCGGCTCCAGTTTTTTGGAGCTTTGAGCTTTTCGCGATGAAAGAAGAAACCGACCAATCAGGGTTCAAATCCCTGTGTCCCCACTAATAAAAAAGGTTTTTTTATGAACAGAAGACTTTTGGAAGCAACAGCAACTCTGACTGGATGCATCATAGGGGCAGGAATTTTAGGAATTCCCTATGTTGTTTCAAGAGCCGGTTTTTTAACTGGGCTTTTGAATATAGTAATAATCGGAATTCTCTTCTTAATAGTTCACCTGTATTTAGGAGAGATTTTGCTTAGAACAAAGGAAACACATCAACTTACAGGCTATGCTGAAAAATATTTGGGAATAAAGGGAAAAATATTTATGACTATATACATGATATTCGCTATTTACGGAGCAATAACTGCATATCTAATAATGAGTGGTGAGTTTTTGTCAGAGCTTTTTGCAAACACAATCTTGGGTTTCAGCCCTCTTGTTTTCAGCATAGTTGTCTTTTCTGTTATTGCCCTTATGGTCTATTTTGGGCTTAATGTTGTTGAGCGTTCTGAATTGGTAATGATGTTTCTTCTGCTCGGAATAGTAACTCTACTTGCTTTCATTTGCATTCCAAAAATCAATTTTGTTAATTTAAGCAGCATAAACATGAAAAAATTCTTTATACCTTATGGAGTTGTGCTTTTCGCATTTTTAGGAGAGGTTGCTCTTCCAGAGATGCTTGAAGAGGTTAACAACGAGAAAAAACTCTTAAAAAACGCAATAATTATTGGAAGTTTGGTACCAATGATTGTTTACATAATTTTTTCCTTGCTGATTGTTGGGGTTTCAGGCAGTTTAACAACAGAGAATGCTTTTACAGGGCTGATAAATTTCGTGAACCCGATAGCAGTTAAGATTGGGCTGCTCATGGGATTAACAACAATAACTACCAGTTTTTTGGCTTTAGGGCTTGCATTAAAAGAGATGTACATTTATGATTTTAAATTAAACAATAAGTTGGCTTGGTTCTTGGCTCTCTTCATCCCTCTGTTATTGTTTTTATCTGGAATAAAAAACTTCATAGAAATAATCTCTGTAACAGGTGCTGTAACAGGAGGAATTGTTGGAATTTTAATAGTTTTCATGCACAGAAAAGCCCTTAAGTTTGGAGACAAAAAACCTGAATTTTCAATAAAGGGCAATGCTATTATTGACGCAGCATTGGTGCTCTTGTTCATATTTGGGATAATTTATCAGGTTTTGGATGTTCTCGGAATTTTAGCAATTTAGCAATATACATTATAACAATAATATTATAAGAAAATTATAAGAAAATACATAGAAAAGACATTATAAGCAATATTATAAGCAGCTTGCAAATAAATAATATAAAAATAAATAAAAGAAACATAAAAACAAAAATTAAAAATCATCTCTGCCTTTTTTTCCTCTTGTTGTTCTTTTTCTTTCTCTTTTCTTTAATTACTGAAACATTAAGTATCATTATTATTATGAACAGCGCAACAATCCCATAGATTATGTAGTTTAAGTAAAGTATGAAGAAAACCTTTATTGCTGTCAAAGCGCTCTTTAATTCTGCTCTTATTTTTGCAGCGCTCTTTTCCTTTTCTTTTTTAATTTCCTCTGTTGTTGCTTCTGTTGGCAGTGAGATTTCTGTTGCATTCTCCTCAATTTTTTCTTCTTCCTCTTCAGTTGTTTGGTTGGTTTGATTTTTTACCTGATTTGTTGTTTGGTTTAAGGTTTCTTCTATAATTTCTTCTCTGCTTTCTTGTTCTAATGTTCCTCTTTCTGTTCCTGTCTTATTCTTACTAACATTTTGCTCATTTTGCTGAGCGCTTTCATTTGCCTCTTCTATTACAAACATTCCTTGCCTGTTTTCATCAAATTCTTTTGGAATCTCTTCTTTTTGTTCTGTTTTGTTTAGCGAAAATTTGGCTAAAAACAGCGATGAAGATTTCTTGAAAAACCCAAATATCTTTGAATGCCAAGAATACTTTATTGCAAAGAAGATTAGAACAGCCGCTAATATAATAATTATTATTATGATTATCGGCTTAAAATTCTTTTTGAAAAACTCTGTAAAACCCTTTCTTTCCTTTATTACAGAAATATAATAAGGACTTAATTTCTCTTCTTTTTCTTCTTTTTTCTTCCTTATTTTCTTTGTTTTTTGCTCTTCCTTTGGCTCCTCTATAATTCTTTGCTCTGATTTCTTCAATCCAATACTTAAGATTACAAGCAAAACAAAGAGTATTATTAAAGCGGTAATTATGTATTTTTGGAACTGCTTAAGGAAATTTCCGATGCTGAATATTAATGCTTTCAAAGCATTCTCTTCTTTTTCAGCAGAAACAACATTTATGTATATGCTTGATGTTTTCTTATAGCCAGTTCTCAATGCATTGACAATGAGCTCTTTCTTGTAGTTTCCAAGCTTTTGTCCACTGACATTAAATGAAAGCTTAAGCGTCTGATTTGGTTCTATGAAAAAATTTTCTGATTTTATCCTATCAAACTTGAAATTTAATTCCTCTATATAGGTTCCCTTATTTGTTATTGAGAAAGCAACTTCCTGCATTTTTCCTTTCTCAATCGTTAAATTACTTTTTTCAATTTTCAATTCAAGAATATCGCAGGGCTGTATAACAATCTTTTGTTTCAATACCTTTTTAACACTCTGCGATTCCATGTAAAAATCAATATAGTATTCTCCTTCCTTGCATTGAGAATCCAAAAACACGCTTATCTGCTTTTTTTCACCTGCATTTAGAAAAACATTGCTTGGAACAACCCTTACAAGGTTCTGACCTGTACCTGAATATGTTATGCTTACTAATTCTGCATAAGAATCTGAGTTTTCTAATAGAATACTGTAACTCTTTATCTCGCACTTGCACATTTTTATCGTTGATTCTGAAGCATAAGCATTGAAATATGCAAATACACTCTTTGAACCAAACACAATTAAGAATAGAATGGAGAACAAAAGAATTGCAGATGATGCCACTTTATTTTTTTTGTTCATGATTATTCCCCCTAAAGCAAGTTTAACCGTTTAGTATGTTTAGCATTTAGTTACTACTTTAGAGAGATTAACTTATATATAAAGCTTTTGTTTTTCTGAGAGGAAAAGCATCTTCTGTTATTTAAAAGTGTCGATAAAAAACAAGTAAATCAAATAATAAAAATAAAAAATAAAAATAATATTGTAAAAATAAAATTTGCCAAATGACAAGGAATAAAAAAAATAATAGAGAAAAATAAAATTAAAAATTAATTAAAAAATAAAAACCAAAAAGTTTTTAGTAATATGTCTGTGTTTTTTCTTCTTCGTGCTCTTCGCTTCCCTTCATCTTGCTCAAGCCAACGATTATTCCGACTATGATTAGGATTACCAAAAGCACGATTAATGCAATCTCAAGCCCTTTTCTCAAGTTATCTGTTGTTACTGCCTTCTTTACCATCGCTTTCATCGTTACTGTCTTTTCTTGATCCCCAACAGTAATCTTTGCTGCGAATATTTGTTCTCCTATGCTTGATGTTGGATTTGGGGTTACATAAATGTATGCTGTCTTTGTCTCTCCTGCTCCGATTACCAAAACATTTGAAGGGCTTACCTTTACTGATGCCCATGGAGCATCAATGCTAATTACATAAGTTTGTGCTGTTGTTCCTGAGTTTGTTATTGTAATTGGATAGATTGCTCCTTGTCCTCCGATAAATACTTCTTGAACCTCTGGAGAGGATGTTATTGTTGTCTTTTCCACGACTGTTGGAGGGACTGATATTGGTTTGCATGTCTCTTCTTCCTCAACATATATTGAGTAAGATTGCTTGACCTCTGCATAACCTTCATTGTATATTAATTCAACATTTACATTGTAGTTTCCTGATTTTGTGCACTGAGGTATTCTCAGGTATAGTTCTTCAGAGCTTGTGGATTCTCCAGCCTTCAACTCGTCAATGTAGTCAGCAGCTGACAATCCAAGTTCTGGTATTGAAACTCTTATCTTTATTCCATCTTCGTCAAGCTCTCCTGTGTTCTTTACCCTTACCACCGTCAGGAGCGCTCTTCCGCTCACAATCTTTCTCTCCGGAGTGAATATGACATCTTTAATTACAACATTGTGTCTTGCCCCTATTATGTGCAATCTGTACAATCCCTCAAAAGCAGTTCCTGTTCTTGTTGCAACCCTTATTCTTAAATCATAATAATCCTTGTCTGCCTTGTCAGGTATCTTCAATTCAAGGTCTTTATAGACAGTATCATTGGCATTTAGGTCAAATACAGCTGTTAGATCTGAAAGCTTTTCTTTTGTGCTGTATTCATAACCAATGATGTCAGCTAGAACTTGGATGTTCTTTTCATCTTGAGCAGCTTGGAGTTTTACTCTTATTTTTATTGTATCTCCCTTTTCAACAACCAAACTGTCTCCAGCTTCAAAAACATCACCATTTATCTTAACTTGTTCAACTGTAGGTAATGCTCTTGCAGTTGCAGCAAAAGCCAATACTACAAACAAAACTATTACAAAAAACAATTTATTTTTCATTTTCAGTTCCCTCCTTTCATTTTGTTTTGAATATTTTTATAAATTTGTTAATTGCTATCTAGATTTTTTGTTTTATTGCTATTGAGTAATAGCAACTACTATTTAAATCTTTCGTTTTTTAGTATGATAGAGTAGTTACAGATTACCCTTTGGCTTGTGCTTCTTAGTTTGTACAACAAACTTGTTTGCAGTCATTTCTTATCATTATGTCCCTATAAATAACTCTCTTTACCATGTCATCATTTATCGTGAACCTGACATAGTATGTTCCCTCTGAAGCATCCTCTGGAATCTTTGTTATTAATATCTTTGCTATTTCTTCTTTTGGTTCAAGCTTGAATGGCCCTAATCTCTGCCTAACTCCCAACTCCTGAATTACTGCAGTTATTCTGACATTTCTCATGTCGTAAAAGCCCATGTTCTTAAAATTCACAAATGCGTACAAATCGTCTCCTGGTTCTATGCAATCCTCATTTATTATGCTCAGTTGCTCAACAAATACCTTTCTCCTAGGTAGTTTTATTTCCTCTTTAGGTTCAACTGATATTGAATAACTCTGCAATGCGTAACCACCTTTTCCATCTTCTGCTCTTATTGTAACCTTAAAACTTCCTGTTGTCTTTGGAACCCAAGTTATAACTCCTGTTGTTGGATTTATCGTCATGTTGATTGGAAATTCCACAAGCGAATAAATCAAAGTATCGTTGTCAGGATCGACTGCATTTGAATCGTAAACATATGTTTCCTCTACAACGCCTGTTGTTATTGGAGTGCTGATAAAGTATGGATTGTGATTTCCTGATTCAGATACAAAAATCACTACTCCTTGCCCAACATAACAATAACTGTCACTAACAGTAAATGTTACGTGATAAGCTCCTGATTGCGTGAAGCTTGGCCTCCAAGTGAATATGTTGCCTGTTAAATTTGAATTAGAAGGTGCATAACTAACAGCGTATGTTAAATTATCATTGTCAGGATCTGTTGCATTAATGATTATTTCAAGCAATTCTCCTTCAACAACAGTATAGTTTTCTGCTAAATGAACTACTGGGCATGAATTTCCTATTGCAACTGCGCTTGAATTTACAGGAATTCCGTAGTCCTTTCCATCAAAAGGCAAAACCTCGCAAACAAAAACATCACCCTTGCCGGTAAAACTGCTAGGCAACAAAACACCAGTATAATTCAACAAAACACCATTCCTATACCAACGCACAAAACTCAAATCAACATCACCATCAAAATCAACAAAATCATAAACACACAACAAATCATGAGAAGTAACAGGACTATCAGGCAAAACAGAAACATTCTCAACAAAAGGAATGTTGTTCAGAGGGGTTGTATTTATCTCTATCGCTAAACAGCTTGTTGATGTTCTTGATGAAGTGTCTTTTGCAATTCCGCAATAAACAAAACTTCCTCCAAAACTCTCAGAAGTTATTAAATAATCAAAACAATAATTTGCGCCATTGCAATTCTTTGTTTGTAGATTTATTCCCTCTCTCGTTATATTTAATCTTGAAAGCCCACAGTTGTCTGTTGCGTTGACAAACAATCTGAATGACTCGTTTATTCTTGGATGAGAATTGTTTGTTGTTATGGTAACTTGAGGTAAAGAATCAATATTTATTGTTATTGGCAATAAAATAGAATACTGAGAAGAATTATCCTCTGCCTTTGCATAGAATTCCTTTGAAGAGCAGTCAGGTCCTAAGATTGAAACAGAAAAATTATGCTCGCATGTTGTTTGTATCCCAACGCATTCATAAATTCCAATTAATCCCATGCTTTGGTTGTACAAATAAATCTTTTTAACATCAAAATCATCATTGGCCCTTAATCTTATTGTTGCGCTCTCTCCTGGAGAAACAACTATTGGATAGTATGCTTCTAGGGTTGGAGGCAAATCCTGTCTTGAAACATAAACCATAACTGTCTGCTCGTCATAATCCAAATCAAGATCGTACAATCTCAACGTTATGAAACCATTACCAAAAGTTAATGGGTTTATTGAAAGCGTTTTGCCAACTAAATTATAATTAAACAAAGAATTTGAATAGTTCATTATCTGCCATGTCAGATTTGTTCCTGAATCCTCAACATCAAACTCGTGCAATGCCAAATTTATTGTCACAGGAGTAACCTCATCAGTATATACATTTGGTATTTCAGGAGTTATGATTGGTGGATTGTTAAGTATTGTAACATTAACCTGTTTTTCTCCGCCTGTGTTGTCTGAAAAGTTAAAGACAAATGCAAAGACCTGACTATTACCTAAAAAATTGTGATTTGGAGGTATGGGCTCTAACTTGTAATAATACCAACTTCCTGATTCAGCGATTTTTGTCAGGTTTGCAATTCCTCCAGGAGGACTTACAAGGGCAACCTCTGTTACAGCACCTTGAACAAATGATTCTGTTAAATAATCATAGGCCCTAAACTTGACATACATGTTTTCTCCTCTGTAAAAAACATCATCAGGATTTGTGAATAAAGAATCGTTATAAACCACTAAATCAAATATGTCATATCTTTGCGGAATAACTTCAAAATCAAATCTTGGATAAGTATCAGTATCATTAACATAACCTGTTTTGTATGCTGTTGGATAAACAGTGTAATTTCCAACAAAATTCATTTCTCTTAAAACACTACAACCGCCAGAAATATGATTGGTAATGCAACTCCCGAACAAACTCCCGTTCAAGAAATAAATATTAACATTTGCATTTCCAACAAGGTTACCAAAATTGTCCCTTACAAAAACACTGCAACTCTGATTATGATGAACAACAACCTTGTCAAAGCAATCTATGCTTGTGTTCAACGAATAATTTAAAACATCAATAACCCTTATTCTCATTTCTACATTGTCATAGCAGCTGCTGTCATAAACATAAATGATTGATGTGTAATTACCTGATTGTTCATAGTTAGGAGTCCATACGAACAGCCCTGAATCATTAAGAGAAGCACCTTCTGGAATTCCTGTTCCTGAAAAATGCAGCAAATCATTATCAGCGTCGCTTGCAAACAAACTTAGATTGACAAGCAAGGTTTGCCCCTCATTCACAACAAAATCCAAATCCTCAATAAATTCAGGACAAGTGTTGCCTATGATTTTTGCGCTTGAATTTACAGGAATTCCGTAGTCCTTTCCATCAAAAGGCAAAACCTCGCAAACAAAAACATCACCCTTGCCGGTAAAACTGCTAGGCAACAAAACACCAGTATAATTCAACAAAACACCATTCCTATACCAACGCACAAAACTCAAATCAACATCACCATCAAAATCAACAAAATCATAAACACACAACAAATCATGAGAAGTAACAGGACTATCAGGCAAAACAGAAACATTCTCAACAAAAGGAATTCTGTTAACATCAATAACTCTAACATCAACAGCTCCTGAAACATTACAAAATCCGTCGCTAACAAAAATATTGAATGAATAATCGCCTTCCTGCTCATAATTCGGAGTCCAATTGAATATTTCATTATTTGTCATAACTCCTGATGGAAGATTGCTGTATGAGAAAAACAAGAAATTTCCTTCTGCATCATAAACATAGTTTGAAAAATTAATGATGATGTTCTGCCCTTCGTATGCTGTAAAGTTGAGCGTATGGTTAAATGTTGGGCATGTGTTTCTTGTTTCAACTATTATTGTGACATAATCATAATCAGTTGCATTGTCATTATCCCTAACCCTTAAGCTTACATTGTAAATTCCTGGCATTGAAAAGTTATGCCATTCTACTATTGGAGTGTTTTGGCAATAACCTGCGCTGTCATTATAGTCAATGCAGTATTCTACTATTATTCCATCAGGATCGTAACTATAGCTTGAATCAAACAAAACGCTCAATGGAGCATAACCGTGGATTACATTAGCATGAAGTATTGCAACTGGAGGAATGTTTGTTCTTATAACTTGAACTGTTGTGCTTGAGTTTGAACTCCAATTACAATTATCAACTACTCTTGCAGTGTAAGTGTAATTTCCAGGGATTGTTTCAGAAGTTAGTGCAAGGATTGCACATGTTAAATCATTGTAACATGTATGCTGTAATGTTTTGTTTATTATTTGTATTGTTAAATTGCTGATGCAGGAGTCTGTTGCATTTGCAAGCAAAGTAAAGTGTTCATTGATATTAACTATTGAAGCATTAGAAACAATGCTTACTGTTGGAGGATTATCAATGTAAACATCAAGGGTTTTATAATTTGAATATTGATTTTTATTGTCTTGTGCTCTTGCTTTAAAGACGCAATTGGCACACAGATTGCTGCATGCCTGCACAGAGAATATGTGCTCGCAATAACCATAATTTGGAGGGCATTTATATGTTGCAACCAATACTGCTCCTCTGTAAAGATATATCTTTTTTACCCCATGATCATCGTTTGCTATAACTCTTATGCTTATGTTTGAATTGGGCTGTGCGCATTTTTGATTGAGCAATGTTATTGACTGTATTGTTGGTTCATAATCTGTTGGAGGTTCTGGCGGGGTTGGAGGGCAAACTCCTCCTGGGCAAGGGTCTGGATCGCAGTCAGGATCTATGCTCGGGTCGCAAGCAAATGTTTTTCTTGAAAATAAAACTAATAAAATCACACCTACTAAAAACAATGTTAACAAAATGTTTTTTAATGCTGTATATCTTTTGTTCATAAAAACACCTCTCAATTATTTTAAGCGATTTTAATTCAAAACAAAATAATTTATTTCTGTGCCGTTATGATCGTAAGTATGGGTTGGCAAGATTTTTAAATTCGCTGTTGAGTATTCTGCTGTTAAATCTCTCAATTTTTCCTCAAGCACTCCATTCTTGTAAATATCTTTCAATGCCTCAAAGTGCTCATAATTCTTTGTGCCCTTTCTATCGTATAGGAATGGTGCTACTTGCAGGAATACTCCTTTCTTGTCTGATTTCATAACTATATTCATAATATAAGCAGGATACTTCCCATTAGGACATTGGTATTCTGAGAACAAAATTGCAGGATTGTCCTTGAACTTGCAGTTATCCTCACAACTTAATCCTTCAATGTTTTTTCCTCCTGCGAATTCAAAATCATAAAGCTTTACATCAAGAGTTCCTGATTTTGTTTTTACCTTTCCCTGCCATAAAACCTTTTTTGGGTCAAACACCCTGTTGCTGTAACCTAAAAGCTGCGCAACTCTCAACTCCTTTGGATAATCCGACAGGTAATCTCCTTCTTTAACACCGTTCTTTGTTCCTCCTTCTGAGATAGTGTGGGTTAAATGCTCTGCAATCAGTTCATTGTAATTATCTATAACTGACTTGTTCTCCTCGTATGAAATGGAAATTTCTTTTTGCGAAAACCTTTTTTCGACCTCTTCCAATACTTCTTTTATCTTTTGTAAGAATTTGTAGTCCTTTTTATCTATTTCAATAAGCTTTAGCTCTTGTTTTCCAACGAACCTGTCTTTTGATTCTAAATAGAATTTTGTTGTTATGTTCCCTAAACTATCTTTTTTCTCTTCTGAAAAAATCTTTACTTCATCAATCAACTGCGTATTTTTTAAGTAATCAGCTATTAAGTTTGTCTTTGTTGAAAGCCCTTCTTTTACAATAGCGTAAAGTTTTGAATCGAGGGTTAGGTATTCTCTTGTGTTTTTTGTCTTTTCATTAAAGAATTTTTGATTGAGCGTTGGGCTGTTAATCATCTCGAAGAGGATTATATTGAACATTCCCTTGAAGTAAGGATCTCTTGCTCCGTCAATGCCAAATAGTTCGTATGGTGTTCCGTCTTTTCTTTGGAACAAAGCGTCAACGCCATAGTATGCTGAGTCCTTGTCTCTCCCTAAAAGCAAGCTTATTAACTCCCCATTTTCTATTCTTCCATCCATTAAATTTTCCAATTCTTTCTTTCTTTCTTCATTCCAGTTTGTAAACATCCAGTTAAGGAGATAGTTATTCTCAAGCATTTGTTTGGCATCATCCCTGTTAACTCTAAGAACTATGCCTTCTGGCATATAATTTAAAACCTCTTGAAATGTTGAAAGGTTTTTTTCATCGCCATCACAAATTGATTTTTGATTAATTTCTTGATAGCATTGATTTGTTTTGTTTGCTTTGGCGTAAATATCGTGCTTTTTAAATGTAGAAGTTGCTGAAACTCCAATTGTCCCTGCAGTAATTAATGCAAGAACCTTTTTAAGAACATCTTTTTTGTTTATATTGTTCTTATTTTCCTTGCTCTTTTTGTAGTATTCTTCTGTTAAGCTTTCAAGTTCTTTGCTCATAAAGCACCCCCAAGCAAATTTTTAATTAAAAATTTTATCGTAACCTTTTATTGACAAAACATTTTTGTCTTTACTTTGGGATAACAACTTAATTTATAAATCTTTCGTTTTTTATCTATCCTTAAGTAGATACAATACTTATATATATAAAAATCTTTCTCTAATTTTTATGAATTTAAAAAAACGATTAAACAAATAAAAGAAAAGCGTGCTTTAACTATCTTTCCCAAAATTCCTTGTCATTGCCCTTAACCTTGTAAAAAACAGGATTCAAAGCCAATCTTCTTTTGTTTAAATCTCTCAATTTTTCATAAAGAAATTTGTCTCTATTTGAAAGTTTTTTTAGAAGGTGGTTAAACTCAAAAATCGCTTGCCCGCTGTTTATAGGAATTAGTTTCGTATACTTGGTTGTTCTAATCTTTAATTTATTGATGTTGAAATTGTAACCCCTTTTCTTTGATTCCAAGTAAACAAAGTAAAGGTAAGAATTTATTGCCAAAATAGGACTTTTAAAACTCTTGAATCTTATTAGTTGCGGATGATTTTTATAGCCTCTTGTTTTCCCTTCCAAAACCTTTTTTGCAAGAAGAGCTTCTCTCCACAAAGCAACTAAGCCCTTTTTGTCCAAGTACTTTGGATGAATGCTCCACAACCTCAGAAAAACCACCTTGCCTTTCCATTAAATTCCTTAAACTGTTTGAAGACAACTATTCTGAAGATAAAATTCTTACATCGCACTGAGCAAATTTTTTAAATAAAATTGCATCATCTTTGTCCCCAACAATCTTATCGTAGTGCATTGGAACTGCAATTTTCGGTTTTATAATGTTTGCTGCTTCTGCTGCTTCTTTAGCATCCATTGTGTAAGTCCCTCCTACAGGCAACAATGCTATATCAATATTCTTTAACCCTTTCATCTCTTCTATTAAGTCAGTATCCCCTGCGTGGTATATTCTTATGCTGTCAACTTCTATTATGTAACCAACCCAATTGTTTGTTTTTTTATGAAATGTTTTATTAACATTGTAAGCAGGTATTGCTTCTATCTTAAAATCATAAACTTGCAATTTTTGGTGTGGTTGTATGAGTTTTATTTCTATTCCTTGAAGCTTTGATAATGTGCTGCTGCAATCAGGTGGAGCAACAATTATTGTTCCATTCTTTACTATTCTGCTCAAATCTGTTAAACTGCAATGATCGTAGTGCCCGTGCGTTATTAATATCAAATCTGCCTTTTCAAAGCTCTCCAATTGAAAGGGGTCTATTTGTAAAATTTTATCTTTGCTCTTTATTTTGAAAGACGCATGCCCTTCCCAAGAAATTGTTATTCCTTTGTAATCAAACTTTTTCATTTCTCATCACCTATCTATTTTTTGTTTTATTTTTATTTTAATTTTTTTATTATTTCATCTGAAAATTTTAAAGCTGAATTTGGAGAGTTCGCAGTAACTATGTTGCCATCAACAACAACATCTTCTGAAGAATATGCTGCTCCCTTTTCCTCAATTATCTTTATGTATTCGTGATCAAAAACGGTTGCGCTCCTGTTTTCCAAGATTCCTGCATTTGCGAGTATTACAGGAGCCAAGCATATTGCCCCTATTAATTTGTTGCTCTCGTAAGCCTTCAAAACAATTTCTTTGACTAAAGAATTGTTAAAGTAAACAGCGCTTCCTGAACCTCCAACCAAAATAACAGCGTCAAACTCATTAATCCTGTTTAAAGCCTCTTCTAAGGAAAAATCCCTGTTAATTCTTGAGCCAAGCATTCCATAAGATGTTTCTTCTGAACTCGCAACAAAAACCCTAATACCGCTTCTCTCAAAATTTGTTTTTGGAATTTTTAGTTCTTCATCTCTGAAATCCTTTGGCGCTATTATCATCAATATGCTCTTGTTTTGCGCTTTGCTGCTTGTTTTGTTATTTTCCAAAAATTCCTTTCCTGCATCTGTATGCGAACAGCCTGAAATGAAGACAAACGCAAAAAATATTGCTAAAAGTTTTATTTTTTCATTAAATCCAACATTCATAATTTCCCCTATAGAGAAAGAACATTTTCTAATATTTAAAAATTTGCGAAACTTTGAAAAAAAATTGAGAAAAATTTAAAAAACGCAAGAACTTTTTTATCTAATATGGTTCAACTAATTTTTCTTGGAACAGCAGGAGATTCTGTTGTTTTTGGAAAACAGTTGAGGGCTTCAGGAGGCATTGTCTTAAAAATAGGTAACTACCAATTTCACTTAGATCCTGGGCCAGGCGCATTGGCAAGGGCTTCTCAGAATGGGATTGATGTCTTAAAATCCAATTTCATATTAGTTAGTCATAATCATTTGAACCATTGCAATGATTTAAACGCACTTATAGACGCTCTAACCCTTGGTGGAATAGATAAGAAGGGCTACTTGATAAGCACCAATTCTGTGATAAACGGTTCTGATAATGAAAAACCTGTTCTCACAAATTTTCACAAGGAATCTTTGATAAAGTACATGGTTTTAGAGCCTGGAAGAAAGGTTGGAATTGATGATATTGAAATAATTGCAACAAAGACAAAACACACCACAGAAAACATCGGTTTTAAGATAATAACTCCAAAGATAATTGTTTCGTATCTCTCAGATACAGAATATTTTAAGGAATTGGAAACAGAACATTCAGATGCCAATGTGCTTATACTAAATGTTGTCAAGCCAAATTCTATAAAACAAAAAGGCAATCTAAACTCTGAAGATGCGTGCAGAATAATTGAAAGCATAAGGCCTAATCTTGCAATAATAACTCATTTCGGAATAGAAATGCTAAAGGAAAACCCGTTGACAGAAGCAAGAAACATTGCAAAGAAAACCTCTACGAATGTAATGGCTGCAAAGGACGGAATGAGCATTAATCTTGACGAGTATGCTCCAAATCACATGCAAACAAAGATAATAAATTATCAGTAAATTTTTCTCCTGATCGAATACCAACTAAAGCGAAATCATCAAAATATTTAAATAAGCTTAGCAAGCTTAAAATTGCTCTAAGCCATTAATATTCATAAAAAATGGTTTGTTTATTATGAAAAAAAATAAAAAAAGATTATTTCCAAAAATAAAGAATTACAATAAAAAAGCTTATTTAAAAACAAAAAAATTAATTGAATCTTTTGAATTAAACACAATTTGCTTTGAAGCCAATTGCCCAAATCGTTACGAATGCTTGTCAAAGAAGACCGCAACTTTCTTGATCTTAGGAGATGTTTGCACTAGGAATTGCTTGTACTGTAATGTAAAAAAGGGCGTGCCAAAAAAAATTGATTTAGGAGAACCAAGAAGAATTGCTCTTGCAATAAAAAGATTGAGAATAGAGCATGCCGTCATAACTTCTGTAACAAGAGACGATTTAAAGGATAGTGGCGCAGGGCAGTTCGCAAGAACTGTTAGAGAAATAAGAAGTATAAACCCTAATTGCAGGATAGAACTTCTAATTCCTGACTTAAGAGGAAATTGGAATGCTTTGAAAGAAGTGCTCAATTCAAATCCTGATGTTGTTAACCACAATATTGAAGTTGTTCAGGAATTGTTCAAAATATTAAGGCCTAAGGGAAACTACGATTTATCTTTAAAACTGCTAAAAAAAATCAAAGAATTAAATCCAAAGATAACAACAAAATCAGGTTTCATGCTTGGTTTTGGCGAAAATAAAAAACAGATTTTCAAAACAATAATTGATTTGTACAATGCAGAATGCGATATCCTTACTGTTGGACAATACTTGCAACCAAGTAAAAAACATTTTAGTGTTAAAAGGTATTATTCTAAGAAAGAGTTTGAGGAAATAAAAAGGTTTGCTGAGAAAGTTGGTTTCAAGAAGGTATTTTCAGGTTTCTTTGTAAGAAGTTCTTATATGGCTGGTGAAATGTATGGGTAAAAATATGGGTAAAAAAGAAAACAAGGAAGTTTGGAGATTGATAGGATTTAACGAGGATAATGGTTTTATGCAGATGGCGATTGATGAAGCAATCTTAACTGCAAGGATTAAAGGCGTTGTTCCAAACACTCTAAGATTTTATTCTTGGAGCCCAAAGTGCGTTTCAATAGGTTATTTTCAGGGCATTGAAAAAGAAGTTGATATTGAAAGAGCAAATAATTTTGGAATAGATATTGTTAGAAGAATAACAGGAGGGGGTGCTGTTTTTCATGATAGAGAAATAACCTATTCAATCGTCTTATCAGAGCAAGACGCTTCAACTGATATTCTTGAATCATACAGAATAATTTGTAATGGAATAATAAAAGGGCTTGGTTTTTTAGGAGTAAATGCTGATTTCAAACCAATAAACGATATTGTTGTTAACAACAAAAAGATTTCTGGGAATGCTCAGACAAGGAGAGAAAACATCATAATGCAGCACGGAACTTTATTGTTGGATGTTGATGCTAAGAAAATGTTTTCCTTGTTGAAAGTTCCTAATGAAAAGATTAGAGATAAACTAATAAGTTCTGCAGAAGAAAGAGTGATTGGCTTAAATAAAATAATGAATACAGAATTAAATATTGAAACAATAAGACAAAATTTAATACACGGTTTTAAGGATGCTTTTAATGTTGAGTTTGAAGAACAAGAATTAACTGATTTTGAAACAAAACTTAGCAAAAAACTTTTCAAGGAAAAATATTCTTCAAGAGAATGGAATTTTTTAAGATAAGCAAAATGAGAAAAGAGGTTGATTATAAGGTTACAAATGGAAAATTGATTAGGATAGAAGCAATCTTGGATAGCGCAAATAAAAGCATAATCAAAGACATAAAGATAACAGGCGATTTTTTCATTCATCCTGAGAATTCAATATTTGAAATTGAAAACTTGATTAAAAATGCAAGATTAGAAGAAGATGATTTGACTGCCTTAAAGAATAATCTTAACGAGTTTATAAACAAGAACAACATAAAACTAATCGGTTTCTGCATCGATGACTTAATGAATGCTATTAAAGAGTTTGTTAAAAATTCAAATTAAAGCAATAAAAAGATTTTTCAGCAGCAAAATCGAGATATAACCTATGAAGCACCCCGTTGTTATGAATGGCATCGCAGGATAAAATTTTTTCTTTTCTGATTTAAACAATAGATATGTCAGTGCAAGCGTAGAAAATAAAATTATAGTGAAAGAACTTAAGAGCCCGTAAGTTTTCAGTATTACTCCTGTAAAAATTAGGGGCAAGGCAATGTCGCCTCCTCCAAGTATTGCTATCTCAAAGTCATTCCTTGTTCTTGCTTTAAGGTTTGATTTTCTATTCTCATTCTCCTTCTCTTTTCTTGTTTCAAAGCTTTTATCTTCTAATCCATGTCTTCTCTTTAAAGATGTTATAAGTTTTGATTCCTTTTTTGAGTAAGGCATATACAAACCTGCAAAAACATTTTCTGAACTCTGAAACTTTGCCAATGTAACCATGTGTTTTATCTTGTAGACAGCTATAAAATCGTATATTGAAATGATTATCAAAAGCAAGGATGCTGAGAAAACATTCATTACTGGAACAAAGACTGCTGCTATCCCCCCATAAATGAATAATTCTGTAAGGTTATGAACATAGAAGTTTGGCTTTATTATTTTCCAGAACGCAAGCATAGTTGCTAATAAAAATGCTATTCCTGCTGGAATAAAAGCGCTGAATGAAATTGCCAAACAGCTCATAACCGCCAAGAAAAACCACAGCTTCCAGAAAAACTTAACTCTTGTTCTTATTAAACCTAAGAGCAGTATTGTGCCAATAATGATTGCAGCAAAGATGTAAATAAACGATGTTGATTCTTGAACCTTTGGCCTTTCAATTTCATAAGGAAGGTCTTTCCAAGAGATTTGTCCTGTTTCTTTTGTTTTTTTGTAATCTACATACTTCATTAATACTCCTAAACCAATTGCCTGAGATAATAAAAAAAAGAGTATTACAAGGGCAGTTATCTTTAGGTTGTGTTTCATAAAAAAAATAAGTTTGCGCTGTTGTTTTTAAATATTGCTAATTTTGAAAGCGTTGAAAAGCATAAAAAATAAAAGAGCAAAATAATAAATTTTTGATGCTACGAGATTAGTTCCCTAACCAAATCTTTGACATAATAAAAATCTCTATTTCCTGCTAAAACAACATCAAAATTCTTTTTATAGCTTCCACCAAATTCTTTCATTTCATTGTTCAAAAAACCTATCCTGAGCAAATTTTCATAATCAAACCATTTAATCTATGTGTCTTCTATCAACATATTTATAAGTAGCATCTTGTCAAAATCAGCATTATGTGAAGCTTCTCAGGCTAATCCATTTTTATCTTTTTCTTCAGCAATTTAAAATTCTTTGGATCGTGTATTATTGCTTCCATTCTGCTTTTTGATTATTATGGGATTATCATAAAATTGATAAATCTTGCGCGAGCAGATTCCTTTATTCAAAGTCCAAAAAATTTACAGAAATTTTAAAATTTGCTCTTGCTGAAGTATTGTTAAAATATTCTATCAGTACATTGAAGTTTAGCAGGATTCTAAACCTTTTTGTATTTTATTATGAGAAAGAGAATAATGATTGCAAAAACAAAAGCAATTCCATTAGCTAAGATTATAGGCAATTCCTTCAATAAAATTCCGTAAATCAACCACAGCAAAAGCCCTAAGTTTATCAGCAAATAAGTTTCGAATGACAAGTCCTTAGCACTCTTTGTCCTTATTGTTTTAATCGCTTGTGGAACAAAAGCAGATGTTGAGCATATGCCTGCAAAAAATCCTATCAATGTTATAAAATTCATAACAGCAATGTTTTTTTATTTGTATTTATATTTTTCTATAAACTCAAACTTAATTAAAAAATTAGTTAAAAGAGAAATTTTTATATAATCAATAATTATTTTAGGATTTTATGAAAAACATTAATCCTTGGAGCGATGAATTGCCAAAGGACTACCAAGAAATAATAAACAAGTTTGGATTTGAAAAATTCAATGTGAATGAATTTCCAAATCCTAATCATTTAATGAGAAGAAGCATAATCTATGCTGGCAGAGGTTTAAAGATTATTTCTGAATGCATAAAGCAGAAAAAGGACTACTATGTGCTCAGCGGAATAATGACTTCTTCTGAAAAAATTCACTTCGGAACAAAGAGCGTCATTGACATGATTTCCTATTTTCAAAAGAACAATGCTCAAACTTATGTCTGCATTGCTGATTTGGAAGCACTTTGCACAAGAAACATAAGCTTGGAAGAATCAAAGAAGAGAGCTCTTGATTTTCATATCCCCATATACTTGGCTTTGGGTCTTGACATCAAAAAGACAACATTCTATTTTCAATCAGAGAATAAGAATGTGATGCATCTGAGTTATGCTTTCTCCTCAAAAGTTACCCTGAACGAATATAGAGCAATATACGGCAATTCAGAGCCATCAAGAATATTTGCAGCTTTAACTCAATCAGCAGACATACTCTTTCCTCAAACAATAAAGAGAATGCCTGGAATAATTCCTGTAGGAGTTGACCAAGACCCCCATATAAGATTAACAAGAGATATTGTAGCAAGATCTAAAGATTACAAATTCTTCACTCCAAGTTCTATATACAATAAGTTTGTTCCATCTCTTGACGGAAGCTTAAAGATGTCAAAATCAAATCCAAACTCTGCAATATTTTTGCCAGAGGACAAGAATTCTGCCTGCAGGAAGATTATGAGCGCATTGACCGGCGGAAGAAAAGATGTTGAGGAACAAAGGAAAAATGGCGGAATTCCTGAAAATTGCATGGTGTTTGAGCTTTACAAGCAGCACCTCATAGAGGATGATAAACAGTTGAGCAAGGTTTATGATGAATGCAAAACAGGGAAAATCCTTTGCGGCGAATGCAAGAAAAACGCTTGCGAGTTAATGGGCAGGTTTTTTGATTCCTTGAACGAAAAGTTCATCAAAGCCAAAGAAGAAATTGGTAATGCAAAAATATTAAGGTTCGAATAAGATTAAATTTTAAAGAGCAAATTATTTAAGCAGATAAAAATAAAAGATAAAAATATAAAAAATAAAAGTTTGCAAAAAGAGGTGGTAGTAATGGAGTTTAAAATCGCTCCTTTGAAAGCAAGTTTTATGGCAGCATCAATTCTTGGAATGATTATTTCAGCGATTTTCATAATCCCTGATTATCCTGATTGGGGAATGGCATTTTTGATATTGTTTGCTATAATGTTTATCTCCTCTTTAATTTCAATGGCTTATGCTCCGATAGAACTTGCAGATAAAATCGGATTGGAAAAGGAACAAGAAGAAATTGAAAAGATTGCCAAGAAAATTGAAAAAGAGGACATTCTGAAAAAAATAAAAAGAAAGATGAAAGAAAAAAACAAAAATAATAAGATAACAAAATCAATTTAATTGAAAATGTATGACATAATCATTGGAAGGGATCCTGAGGATGTTAAAAGGTTTGGAAATTCAGGAACTGTTCTCATAGGAAAGCAATATGTCAAGATGGGGCAAACAAGCAGTTTGTCAAATCCAGTTTACCTTGATGTTGCTAGAAGCCATGTTGTATTCATCTGTGGCAAAAGAGGTTCTGGGAAGAGTTATACGATGGGAGTGATTGCAGAGGCAATAGCAGACATGCCTGAAGAGGTTAGTTCCAATTTGGCTGTTGTCATGCTTGACACAATGGGAATTTATTGGACCATGAAATATCCTAATGAGAGAGAATCTGAACTTCTTAAGGAATGGAATTTAAAGCCAAAAGGCTTGAATGTAAAAATATATACTCCAAAGGGGTTCTACAACGAGTTCAAGGAAAAGGGCATTCCAACAGATGCTGCATTCTCAATTAAACCTTCTGAACTTACTCCGCTTGACTGGTGCAGAACATTGAACATAGACCCTGAAAGCGAGGTAGGAATTTTGATTGCAAGGATAGTTTCAAAGTTAAAAATAGAGCAGGAAGATTTCTCAATACAAGACATCATTGACAGAATAGAAGAAGACCAAAAATCAGACCAAAGGATAAAATCTTCTGCTGAAAATCACTTTTTAGAATCTCTTAGCTGGGGTTTGTTTGACAAGCAAGGTACAAAGCTTAGCGATCTTGTAATTCCAGGCCAAGTCAGTGTTTTAGATGTTAGCTGTTATGTAACAACTCCTGGAAGCCAAAACATAAGGGCGTTAGTTATTGGTTTGGTTGCTCAGAAATTGTTTGTTGAAAGAATGATAGAAAGAAGAAAAGAAGAATTTCAAGAACTTCATAGAAATCTGAATTTTTTAACAACAGAGGAATCTGAAAAACAGGAATTTCCATTGGTTTGGCTTGTTATTGATGAAGCGCATGAATTTTTACCAAAGGATGAAAAAACAGTTGCATCTGATCCTCTTATCACGATATTGAGAGAAGGAAGGCAGCCAGGAATCTCTTTAATACTTGCATCCCAACAGCCTGGAAAGATACACACTGATGTAATGACCCAAGCAGATACTGTGATAAGCCACAGGTTGACAGCAAAGATAGATATTGATGCTTTAGGGCTTTTGATGCAAAGCTACATGCGCGGCTCTCTTGACAAATACATAAACGAGCTTCCAAGGGTGCAGGGTGCTGCTGTTGTGTTTGACGATACAAACGAGAGAATGTTTCCAATAAGGGTTCGTCCAAGAGTAAGCTGGCATGGAGGTTCTTCTCCAGTTGCAATACATAAGAAAAAGAGCGTGTTTTGATTGGGTCTTGATTAGGAGTTGGTTGGCATGAATTTTAATGAAATAAAAAATAATTTCACTCTTTTGAGAAAGGAATATGAAAGAGAGGACAAGTTAAGGGATAGTTTAATAATTGAAAGCAGGGAGATAGTAAAGGAATCAAAGAAGATAATATACTCTGTTCACAGGAACGATTTCTCTGCTGCTTCAAAGAGCGTTGAAGAGATAAAAAAGAGCGTAAAGGAGCTTTTGAAAAAAACAAAAAGCAGGATAAGCGATGTTGGTTATCTAAGAAATGCTTTTCAAGAATATGTTGAGGCGTTGTGCTTTTATGAATTTGCAAAAAACAAAAAAATACCAAAGCAGAACGAACTCTTTGTTGATGTTGAAAGCTACCTTCTTGGAATTTGCGATTTCACAGGAGAGCTTGTCAGATTTGCCGTAAATAATTTTCTGAAAAAGGATTTTGACAAAGTTCTTGAAGTGAAGGATGTTGTTGAGATGATCTACAATGAGTTGATGCTCTTTGATTTTAGAAGCGGAGAACTTAGAGGTAAGTTTGATTCAATAAAGTACGCTTTGAAAAAACTTGAGGACCTTACAATTGACATTGCCAAAATGACAAAATAAAAAATAAATCAGATTATATTTAAAGATTGTATTTATTCTCTCTACCTCTTGAGCTTCTCAAAATTTGAAAACTTGTCTGTGCTTTTATAAACTCTTAAAACATCGTTCCAACCATCAATCTTTACTATAAACTCTTTATATTCTTTTGGAGCGCTGAAATTTATATTCCACGGTTTGTTAAAAAGCAGAACTCTTATTCCTTTCTGAGCGCAGTCAATGACATACTCAAAATTGTCCTCTATTAATATTTCAATACTCTTTTCAATGCAAACTTCTGCCTTGCTTCTCTTCTTATTCAATAAGGATTGTTGGTTTGTGAAAATGACCTCTGAAAAGATGTTCTTGAAATACTTGTTCAGCCATCTGTTGGTTTTTTCAACAAGGTATTCTGGACGGGCAGTTACTATGGCTAAATCGTGCGTCTTCTTTATCTCGCTCAGGGCTTTAAAAGCGTCCTCAACAGGTTCTATCTGCTCATACTCTCTTGTCTTGTAAAAATCGTCCATCTCTTTCATAATATCTTCTGTGCTCATTCTAAAGACCTTTTCAGTGTAGTTTGTGTTGTGTTTTTTGTTTCTGTAAATCAAGAAGTGTTTGTTGAATGGAAACAATATGTCGTCAAGATCAACTCCTACCTTTTTCCTTGTTCTTTTGTCTTTTTGCTTCATTTTTGTTATTTGAAAAATAATAAAATACATTATTTTTAAGTCTTTTTTTATTGTTACAAAAAGATTTAAAAGACAGTTGTGTTTCTCCTATTTGGCAGGCACGCCGGGGAGTTAGCCCTTCCCTGTGACCGCAAATGGGCTTCATGGCGGGGCTAAAGCTATGGTGCGGGTTTAATGCCACAATTGGTCCTAAAGTTAAACTGTGAAATCTTGTCCCGCAGGACTCTTTTTGTTGAGAACCTGGTTAGGTCCGGAAGGAAGCAGCCATAATCAACAAGAAGGGTGTCTGCGGACTAACAGGATTGAGTAATCTTTAGGGTTAAACCTATTGTGGTTTTAAATTCAAACCATAGCGCCTGCCTTTTTAATATTTTTTAAATATTCACTAATAACATTCAAATATTTTATCTCTTGAAATTTATTCTTTTAATATTGTTCCTGTCAAATCTTAGGACTGCTGTATCGTTCTTCTTTAGAATGTATTCCCTGCTTAAAGAGTCAACAACAAGAATCAAATTTTTCAAAGCCTTTATCCTTATTTCTCTTGAATTTCCTTTCAAGTGTTTTGATTTGTAAATTCTTCCTCTGTAAGGTTCTCTTACAATATAGTAGAGATTATCCTTGTTGGTTTGCGGAACTCCTCCTACAGATTTGTACCAAGCATTTGTTCCTATTTCTGTTGAGATTATTATTCCTGAGGAAAGATGTTTTTCTCTTATTCCCTTTTCCTTCAAAATCAACTCGTATTTTGCTGATTTATAGCTCTTCTTGTGTCCAATAAAAACATCGTTGATTGCCTTGTCAGGAATTTCTTTGCCATTGATAATTATTTTTATTCTTTGTAATTCTTCAAAAAAGATTTCATTTTTAAGGTCATTGCTAAATTTCTGCCTGCTCGTTGTTGTAAGAAATCCCTCTTTCTTTTTGTTTGAAGCATTTATTCCCAACAGAGGAGTTTTGTTGACAAAATGCGCTGTTCTTAGAAAAGTTCCATCTCCTCCAAAAGAGATTATAAGAGAATAATTCTTGCAGATTTTTTCATTGCAAAAAAATCTCTTCAAAAACTTCCTGCAAACAGAATGAACCCTTGTTTTAAATTTTCTTTCAATTGTCTTTTTTATTTCTATGCTTTCTTTCCTGAACCCTTCAAGATAGACAATCAATGTTCTTTGAAATAGTTTTTCTTTTTCTTCAATGCTTAAAATTTTTCCCATTTTAGAACCTTATTCTAAAATTATGGACGGCTTTCCAGGAAGCGCCTGTTTTGCTTTTTCATGTGTAGAATTATGCTCTTTTTCAATCACTATTTTCAAACTAAATTGTTCTTCAAAATTCTTCTTTTCTTGTTCTAAAATTTCTAGTTCTTCCATTTGCAATATTCTGTTTTTCAACAACAACTGCGGATTCCTAAGCACCTTTTCTATTATTCCAACGATTTCTTTTGCATCCTTGGCATTTCCTAACAATTTATTGTTCTTGTTAATTTCTTTTATTATTTCTGAAATGTTTCTTGTTCTTTTCAAAATTTCCCTCAATTCATCAAAAAGTTCGTGCTTCCATTCATCAGCAACTATCATCCTTGCGATCTTTATGTTTAAATTCTTCTTTTTAGCCAGCTCTAAAACCTGTTTTAGATCATATTTTATTTTTTCAACCAGTTCGTAAAGCTCCTCTATCTTTGGGTCAATGAGATTCTCTTTTGGAACAGGCCATTTTTGAATGCTCAACAATGCTTTCTTTGAAAGCAAACTCCAAACCTCCTCGCAAACATGGGGTGCAAAAGGAGACAAGAGCATTGTTATGTTCTCAAGCGCTTCTGCCAAAACTTCTTTGCTTATCTCCTCTTTGTTTTTAACTAACTCATCAAACAATGAAATGATTTTTTGCAACGCAATGTTCAACTCAAAGCGTTCAATCAATTCTGTAACTTCCTTTATTAAATTGTTTGTTTTTGAAAGTATGTATCTTTCCTTATTACTCAATTTTTTGATTGATTTTTTCTTTATTATAGAACTAAATGTTTCTTTGTTTTCAATTGCGAACAAAACATACTTTTTGAGGAACTTGTAAACATTGTCAACCCCTTCGTCGCTCCATTCAAGTTCTTTTTCAGGAGATGCTGCTAATAGCATGAACATCCTTGCAGTGTCCGGACCGTACTTTTCTATTATTTCTCCTGGATCAACCACATTGCCCTTTGATTTTGACATTACTTCTCCGTTTTTCAAAACCATTCCCTGAGTAAGCAATTTCTTGAACGGCTCATCAACATCAATTAATCCCAAATCCCGCAAAGCCTTTGTAAAAAATCTTGAGTACAAGAGATGAAGAATTGCGTGCTCTATTCCTCCAATGTACTGATCAACAGGCATCCAATAACCAACCTTCTCCTTGCTGAATGGAAGTTTTGCATTTTCAGGATCACAGTACCTTAAGAAATACCATGAAGAATCTACAAAGGTGTCCATCGTGTCTGTTTCCCTCCTTGCTTCTTTTCCGCAAACAGGGCATCGCCCCTTAACGAATGTTTTTGATGTTTCAATAGGATTTCCATTCCCTGTAAAAACAACATCCCCTGGCAACAGAACAGGTAGTTCTTCATACGGAACTGGTTGGTAACCATGTTCTTTGCAGTAAACAAAAGGAATAGGAGTTCCCCAGTATCTTTGCCTGCTTATCAACCAATCCCTAAGCTTGTAGTTCACTGTTTTCTTTCCAATTCTGTTCTTTTCAAAATAATTGGTTATCTTTTCAATCGCTTCCCTGCTGTTCATTCCAGAGAACTCTCCTGAATTTATCAGTGTTCCTTCTCCTGAATAAGCTGTTTTTAATTCAAAATCCCAAATTTCTTCCTCAGAGAACTTTGGCCATTCTTTTTTGATTTTTTTCAAATCAGAAAATTCTTTTTGCACTTTTAATTTGCTTACTTGTTTTTGCGTTTCCTCTAATTCTGCATCCAAGTCAAAAACTCTATTTTTAAAAACAGCAAAAACCTTGTTCTCAACAAAAAAATCAGCATAAGAATTATTGCTTATGTATTTTTTTGCAATCTCAAAAATAGCGTCTCTTTTTTCCTTGTCTGATTTTACATAATAACAATTGTTGTTTAAATAATAATTTATTTTTAGTTTATCAAACTCTTTTTCTATTTCTTTGTTAACTGTTGGAATTACTCCAAGCAGGTTTTCTCTTATAACGCTCTTTATTTTTAGGTTGTATTTCTTTGCAAAATCAAAATCCCTCTGATCGTGGGCAGGCACCCCCATTATTATTCCTGTCCCATAATCCATTAGAACAAAATTTGCAGCATATATTGGAATTTTTTCTTTTGTCATTGGATTTATTGCGTATCTCCCAATAAACAGCCCTTCTTTTTCCTTTTCATCTGCTGCCCTTTCTGTCTTTTCTTCAAGCATGACTTTTCTTGCGAATTCTGAAACTTCCTTTTCATATCTTGTTCCCATGACAAGTTCTTCAACAAGAGGGTGTTCAGGAGCAATCACCAAAAATGTTGCTCCAAAAATAGTATCTGGCCTTGTTGTGAAAACTTCAACATCCTTGTCCAAACCTTCTATTTTAAATTTGACCAAAGTTCCCTCGCTCTTTCCAATCCAGTTTCTCTGCATGATCTTAACCTTTTCAGGCCAGTCAAGTTTTTCCAAATCATCAAGAAGCTCGTCAGCATATGCAGTTATTTTTAAAAACCATTGTTCTATCTGCCTTATTTCAACCTTAGAACCGCAACGCCAGCATTTTGTGTGTATCACCTGCTCGTTAGCCAAAACAGTGCCGCATTTAGGACACCAATTGACAGGGGATTTTTTCCTGTAAACAAGCCCATTCTCGTAGAATTTTATGAAAATCCATTGGTTCCATTTGTAGTATTCTGGCTTATAAGTTGCTACTTCTCTGCTCCAATCATAGCTGAAACCTAATTCCTTTTGCTGTTCTTTCATCATAGCAATGCAGTTTTCAGTCCAAACTTTGGGATTTGTGTTGTTCTTTATTGCAGCATTCTCAGCAGGAAGCCCGAATGCATCATAGCCCATAGGATACAAAACATTGAAGCCCTGCATTCTCTTGAATCTTGCATAGCAGTCCCCGATCGTGTAGTTTCTTACATGTCCCATGTGGAGTTTTCCAGAAGGATAAGGATACATCTCAAGGCAATAGAACTTTCTCTTTTTAGGGTCTTCCTTTACCTGAAATATCCTTTCTTCAGCCCATCTCTTCTGCCACTTCTTTGCTATTTCCCTAAAGTCAATTCTTTTTTCTGAGATTTCCTTTGAATCCATAAAACCACCTTAATGATTTTTATTTCCTGTTGAAACAATTCTGTACATTGGCGTGCATTATAAAATTGATATTCTTGTGTAAGTTGGTTACGTATTTAAATTTTTTATTTTTTATTAAGTTTTTTATCTTTGCTTTTCAATTGCTAATTTTAAAGTTTAATCAAAAAATTTTAAAATGATTTTGTATTAATGAATTTAATGACAAATAAAAATTAGAATTCCAAAAATAATAAAGTTTTGGTTGTTGATTTTGGAGGGCAGTACACTCACTTGATCTGCGGGAGAATTGCTGAGCTTGGAGTTTGTCCTGAGGTTGTT
Source organism: Candidatus Woesearchaeota archaeon (assembly GCA_049700835.1). Lineage (GTDB taxonomy): Archaea > Nanobdellota > Nanobdellia > Woesearchaeales > WAPY01 > JAWBOW01. The sequence continues at coordinate 186,305 of JBNAUL010000001.1, read as the reverse complement.
TATCCTGATGATTTCAATAAAATCAACAAAAAGAATGTTGCAGGGATTATCTTGTCTGGAAGTTCTAAATCAGTTTATGACAAGGACTCTCCAAAGATTTCAAAGAAAATCTTTAATCTTGGAATACCAATTCTTGGAATTTGCTACGGCTTTCAACTGATATGTTTTTTAGAAGGAGGAACAGTTAAAAAAAGGCGTTATTGGCGAATACGGTTCTTGCAAATTAAAAACAATAAATAAGAGCAAATTGTTTTTTGGAATTAAACCTAATGAATTTATGGTTTGGATGAATCATAAGGATTTTGTTTGCAAACTACCCAAGGATTATAAAATTACGGCTCTGACAGAAAATTCCTTAATAGCGGGTTTTGAAAACAGAAAAAAGAATGTTTATGGAGTGCAATTCCATCCTGAAGTCATTCATACAGAAAAGGTTTTAAGATGCTAAATAATTTTTTGTTCAAAATATGTAAGGTAAAGAAGATTTCGCATAAGTTTAATGTTAATTTTAACATTAAGGAAAAAATTTACAAGGAAATTGAATCTGTGTTAAGCAATAAAAAAGCGATTGTTGGTCTGTCAGGCGGAGTTGATTCTTCAACAGCAGCAGTAATGGTCAATAATGTCATTGGAAAAAACTTGGTTGCTGTTTATGTTGACACAGATCTTATGAGAAAAGGTGATAAAGAATTCGTTTTAAAGGAATTCTCAAAATATAACTTAAACTTGAGAATGGTAGATGCAAAAAAGAGGTTTTTAAAAGCCCTAAATGGCGTAAGTAGCCCTGAAAAAAAGAGAAAGATTATTGGAAGATTGTTTATAAAGATTTTTGAGGAAATTGCTTTAAATGAAAAAGCTGAATTTTTGATACAAGGAACAATATATTCTGATAGAATTGAGAGTGGACTTACAAAAAATTCTTCAATAATAAAATCCCATCACAATGTTGGAGCCTTGCCAAAGAACATCAAACTCAAGATTTATGAGCCTTTGAGGAATCTCTACAAAGACGAAGTCAGAAAGCTTGCTGAAGAGCTCGGTTTGAGCAGAGAGATCATAGATCGGCATGTGTTTCCTGGCCCAGGACTTGCAATAAGGATTATAGGCAAAATAAACAAAGAGAAAATTAACATTGTTAAAAAAGCAGATTATATTGTTCAAGAAGAACTCAAAAAATCAGGTTTTTATGACAAGGTTTGGATGGGGTTTGCTGTTTTGCTTCCTATTAAATCTGTTAGGATAAAAGGAGACTCTATAGATTACGGCTATGTTGTTTGCGTGAGAATTGTAGAATCAAAGGATGCCATGACTGCGAATTTTTCAAGGATTCCTTATGAAGTTTTAGAAAAGATTTCTTCAAGAATAACGAGCGATATAAAAGGTGTTAATAGAGTTGTTTATGATATCTCTAACAAGCCTCCATCAACTATTGAATGAGAATAATTTGTTAAATTATCTGATTAATCACAGAAAAATTTATTAATCTGCATGTTAAGGTTTATTTATGATTGAAAAAGAACTGACAAAAATTTGGATTTCTTATTATGAAATACATGAATTAGTAAGAAAGGGTTGTGAAGAATTAAGCAAGAGTTATGTTCCTGATTTCTTGGTTGGGATTAGCAGCGGTGGTTTGATGCCTGTAAGGTTGGCAAAAACCTTTTTTAAAGAATACTCTAACAAAGAAATTCCTATCTATGTAATTGGAATATCTAATTATGATTCAAAAAACAACTTGCTTCCAGAACCAAGGATAACTCAAGGTTTAGACGAAATTGTTAAAAACAGCATTAAAAATAAAAAGATCCTGTTAGTTGATGAAGTAGATGATACAAGAAAAACTCTTGAAAAAGCATCAAATTATTTATTAGGTTTCGAAATCAAAGAGCTTAAAATTCTTGTTATGCATTCCAAGGAAAAAGAAAAGATTGGAAAGCTGCCTGATGATGTTGAACTTCATTATGTAAAGATGGTTCCTGATGTTTGGATTAACTATCAGTGGGACTTCATTGAACCTATAAAATAAATAAAAAAATTTCTGAAAACCAAAGTTCAACCTAATCTCATTTAATTTATCATAATAATTCCTGTTCAAGAACTTAAATTTAAACTATTTAAATTGAAATTTGATTAAAATTTAATTCTTATTTGTTGAATAATGATTGCATATTTATTTCTTGAATTTTGCAATCTCATCTATTAAATCAACATGTCCTAAGAACATTGCCCTACAGCAATATCTCTCAAGCCCTAAATCATCAAGAACCTTTTTCTTGTCTTCTCCTGCCTTTACTCTTTTTGTGAATTCTTCCCAAAGATGAGCTATTGGTTTTCCACAGCTGAAACACCTTATTGGTATTATCATGATTTCACCTGTATGATTTTTGCCTTTTTGCGCGGGCCCTTCCATGAGTTCCTGGCTTTTTTGTCTCCTTTCTCCTTACATCTGAAACAAGGAATATTCTGTCGTATGCCAAAAATTTTTCTTTTAGCGAGGGCTCAAATTCTACGAGTGCTTTTGATAATGCTGTCCTTGCTGCTTCTGCCCTGCTTATAACTCCTCCGCCTTTAACTCTTATCTCAACATCAACCTTTTTGGCAACATCTCCTGCAAGTAGAATTGCCTCTTGAATCTTTAAATTCGCAATTTTTGGGCTTATCAGATTTGCCAAAACCCCGTTTATTCTAATGATTCCTTTGCCCTCTTTTAAATTTGCCCTTGCAATTGCGGTTTTTCTCTTTCCAGATGTTTGAATTACCTGCATGATTTACACCTGTCCTCTTAAGCTTCCTTAAACCTCTATGTTTCCTAATAATTTTGAAAGTTCTTTTAGTGTTACAAATTTCGTGTTTGAGAGTTTTTCTATGCTGAATTTTTTCAAGTTGTTTGCATCAACAACATTGTTTGTTTTCATGTTCTCTGGAATTCCTGAGTAGCATTTAAGATTTTTTAATGCTTTAATTCCCCTTTCCTGCTTGTGAGGTAACATTCCTTTTATTGTTGATTTTACTATTGCTTCTGGCCTTCTTGAGAAGAATGGTCCTTTTCTTGGAGAACCCCTACTGAATTTAGTCCTGTATTTTTCAAGCACATATTCTTTGCTTCCTGAAACAACTGCCTTTTCGCAGTTTATGATTTCAACCCTTTCTCCTAAAAGGAGTTTCTTTGCAACATAACTTGCAAGCCTTCCTAAAATCATATTCTCAGCGTTTATTATCATTTTAACCTATTATCCTTATGTTTTTTGTATTGCTTATTAGTTCCTGATTTTTTATCAAGTCCTTGAGCATCATTGTCTTGCTGCCTGATTCGTTTATCTTCTTAATTGCCTGCTTTGAAAATGAAAATGCCGCAACCGTAATCTTGTGGTTTAAACTTCCTGAAGACAGCACCTTTCCAGGAACTATTATTATTTCTCCTTCCTTTGAGAACCTGTTTATTCTTGAAACATTAACTATTCTCTTTTTCCTTGTAGGTTTCTCAAGCATTGAAGCTATGCTCTTCCAAATGTTCTTGTTCGTCTTATAGGAAAGGAGTTTTAAGTCCTTTATAGTCCTTATCAGGTCCTCGTCTGTCTTTCTTGTTTTCATTTTTCATCTGTTCTTAAATCCTAAGTACTTGCTATGCTGTTATGCGGGGGCTGGGAATTTCAAGTCAGGCTTTTTGCCTGACTCTTTGAACCCAGGAACCCACTTAGGGACAAGGCTTTTAACATTTTTGCAAAATGCCCTCAACCTTGCGCATTTGACCAGGCTTTGCTACCCCCGCTCTTATTTTAAGCATTCTATGAATTGTGCAAATTTTTTGTTTATTTCCTCTGTTGCTTCCTCTACAATTCTCTTTGCAGACAGCTGTCCCCACGATTCGAGAAAAAATACAAATTCGTCTTCTTTCTCTTCAACTTTTATTGCATTTTCCTCACATTCTTCCTCGCAGGCCTTGCAAAGAGTGCATTCAAGGATTTTCTCCTCGTCAACAAGTAGTTTGTCGTTTTGAACTTTGAAAATTTTTTTAGGGCATTTATCAGCGCACAACTTCGGATTCTTTATCTTTTCATTGTTGATTTTTATATCTGCAACTTTTGAATAATATGCGTGCCCAGGAGACCACTTCGTATGCTCTTTTCCCTTGCCAAGCTGTGCTGTTGCTTCGAGCTCTAACTCCTGCCCTTCTAAGAGTTTGACTATTATTGTTTCTGGATAAACTGGTTTTATCTTTGGGTCTGTTGTTTTCAAGTCAGAAGCATATACTGTTTTTGGCCCCTTTACTTTCAATGTTAGTTTAACTTGGCATTTTGCGCAACCAGCTCCTTTGCAACTGCATTCCTCTGGAAGGTTGTATGTTTTCAAATCAGTTGTCAAAGGAATTAGTCCAAGCCTGTGAGCAATCATTTCATCGTAAAGCACAGAATCATTGGTGAAAAACTCAACCTCTTCAATAGCCATTGTTGGAACTTCTTCAATTATCATTCTTCTCAAAGTGTTTACATATGCTGTTGGAAATTTTTCTATTAAAAATGAAAGTTTTGGTTCTTTGTTCTCAATAATTCTTACTTTCATTTTGATTAAACCCTCCTTCCCCTTTTTCCTCCTCTCTTTCTGCAACCGCCGTGAGGAATTGGGGTTGTATCTTCAATTATTCCAATTTTAAAACCCATCCTTGACAATGTTCTTATCGCTGCTTGCGCTCCTGGTCCTGGGTTTGTAGGCCCGTTGTGCCCTCCAGGAGCCCTTATTCTAATGTGCAGAGCATTTAAGCCCTTGTCCATTGCTGTTCTTGCAGCAATCTTTGCAGCCATCATCGCTGCTGTAGGACTGCTCTCTAATCTCTGCTGGTTAACAACCATTCCTCCTGATGCCCTTGCTATTGTCTCTGAACCTGAAAGATCTGTTATATGAATTATTGTGTTGTTATATGATGAATAAATATGCGCGATTCCCCATCTTATCTTTTGCCCTTGTTTTTCATCACTCATTTTCTACCCTTTCATTATTGTTTTTTATTGATTTTTTATCTCCGCTCTTTTTCTCATTGATTTTTTTACTGCTCCTTTTTCTGGCTTTATCTCTATTTTTGTTACTGCTTTTCCTCTTTTTTTCCATTTGTTTTGGAGCATTCTCTTCTTTTACCCCTTCTTTTTCCTTGGCTGCTTTTTGTAAGATTTTTGAAAGTTCAGGATGTTCAGGCGAGGATAGTCTTGATTTTGGATTGATTTTAATAAGTTCCTCTTCCACTCTTTTCACAATGTAAGAAGGAGATTTTATCTTTTTATCGCCAACCATTATTAAACCGTGAGTTATAAATTGCCTTGCCTGCTTGCAACTCAGAGCAAAACCCTTTTTAAAAACAACTGTTTGCAATCTCCTGTCCAGCAAACTCTTCAGTTCCAAACCAAGCACATCGTCAATCTTCGCATCAGCATCAACCAACCCTAAGGTGTAGAGCTTGTTTATCAGCTGTTTTCTAAGCTCAAAATTAGCAGGGGTTTCCTTTACAAGCATCTTTGCCCTTTCCTTAAAATCCCTTAGTATTGAAGAAAACTTCCAAAGTTCCTTCTTGTTTTTCAGGGCATATTCTTTAATCAAAACCCTCTCTTCTTCAATCCTTTCCTTGTCCCATTTCTTTAACGGCTTTGAAAACCTCTTCCTCTGCTTCTTAGGATCTCCCATTCAACACCACTTATTTCTTTTCCTGTTCTTTTGCATTCTTTGCAGCTTTCGCAGCTCTTTTCAAAACTCCAATAACCTTTCCCTTGTTTTTCCTGAAGTTTGATCTTGTGCGTTGCCCTCTGACAGGCAACCCGTAAATGTGCCTCACTCCTTTATAGCTCTTCATTATCTTCATCTTATCAATGTCCTCTTTTCTTGTGAGTTCAACATTCAATCCCAAAACATGATAGTCCTTTCCAGAATACGGCTCTTTTCTTCTGTTGTATAGCCATGAAGGTATTCCAAATTCTTGTGGATTATTAAGTATTTGCTGTATTCTTTCTGTTTGAGCTTCGTTTAAAGTTCCAATCTTTGTTGAAGGTTCAATGTTTGCAACCCTGCAAACAGCATTGGCAAACATAAAGCTGATTCCCTTTATGTTTTGAAGTACTATAATTGCAGGTTTTTCTCCTGGAAGGTCTGTGTTCATTATTCTGACTATGTGCTTGAAATCCTTGTCTTGTGGTTTTTGTAATTTTTCAAATTTGCCTGTTTTCTGCTCTTCAACATTCCTTGTTTTTTCTCTTTTATCTTCCATTTTAGTTGAAATTATCTTTTGTTATTTTTTGTGATAAATAGAGTTCACTCAGAGAATAAGCAACCTTGAGCTTGAAATATTACCCTAAGGTCGCCCACTCTCCTACAATCATTTTGCAATCATTTTCGCGAGAGTGAACTCGGGCTTGTTTATCAAAATTTGCCAAAACATCAGCTTTGACTTAATTAAGGCTTTTAGAGGTCATATTTAAAGCTTTCTTTTTATTTGGCTATAACTTATTATATTCTTAGAGTAAAT
>JBNAUL010000001.1:163450-179700 GCA_049700835.1 Candidatus Woesearchaeota archaeon | reverse complement strand
ATTTGCATTATATTCTTTTTATCTTATTCTCTGGGAAATAATTTCTGCCACATCCTTAAAAAAGAAAAGCTATAATCAAAACAATTTTATAAAATCTCTCTTTTTATCTCTTTTAGTTATATCAATCAAATATTTATCTTGTTTAATAGTTGTTATGTGCAATTCGAAAACCTGCCTTTCACGGAAAGGAGACTGTAAATTATTACGATGTTGTTGCCTTCGTTAAAATTCATAAAACAAAAAAGAAATAACGAAATTGCCTCGCAAATCATCTAACAAAATTTTAACGAAATTTTTTCTTATCCTTAAGAGGGAGTGCCGCTTTTGTCCTTCGGACCTTTTGTCTGCCTTTGTTTGGCAGAAATAATAACTTAAAATTTATTTATTCATAATTTCTATAATTCTACTCTGCGGGAAATTTATGTTATTCCAAATTCAATTTCCCTTGACCACGCCAATGAGGACTAATGTCAGCTCTGTTGGCTCTCACTGCACTCTGCTTGTTCGGGTGTATAACGCTAATTAGCCAAAATTTTCTTATAAACTCTCAAGGGTTCTCTGGTTTTAAATCTTGTTTGCTCTAAGCTTTTTTACTACTCTAAAAAACTTAAATTAAAAATTTCTTATTAACTTAAAAAAGACTACAAAAATCTTAATGTTGCGTTTGCATAATTGAAGTTATTTAATATTTTATATTAATTTTATATTATAATTTTTATTGTTTCCCTTACCTTTGAAATCAGAAAAGGGGAAAGAAATAAAAAACCATAAAAAAGAGCAAGGTTTGATGGGTTCTGTATGTTTTTTAATTCAAATCTTGAAATTATGAAATTGCTTAAATTGCTTATGAAAAACATGTTAAGGAAAGCCAGCGTTGGCAGAAAAATGTTTGTTATTACATATGTTTTTTTTGACAAAGATTCTATTTCCTTCAAAAGAGAATTGAACAAGGCTCCAAAGGAAAGAGACAACACAATGATCAAGAGTATGACAAGTAGAATTGCCTTTTTCTGTAGGAGTATCAGCAACGGTACCAAGATTATTGCCACGAAAGTGTTTCCTACTATTGCAGCAATAAGGGCTACCCAATACAACACCTTATAAAATACAGGTATGTTTGTTTTTGGTTCAGAGTTTAATATTTCCAGAGCCCTTGCTATCTCCTCATCACTCCAACCCTTTGCCCTCAACCTTTCTGCTGTGCTTATCATTTTTGCTTGAATTTAGTTGATTTTTATTTTCTCAGCCCAAGCTGCTTCAGTACGTAATAGTATAAACCTTCCTTTTCCTTCTCCTCAATTTTTTTAGCATAGTTCTCTCCAATAAGTTTTGAAGCCAAATACTTGAAACTTTGAGTTGCATCTGACTCTGGATGGATATAAACAACAGGATTCTTCAATTTTAACGATTCCTGCAGGCTCTTGTCTTCCTTGACAAACTCAAGTATCGGCTTTTCTATGAAGTTTTTTATTTCTTCCTTGCTGAGGTTGAATTCTGAGCTCTTGAATTTGTTTACTATAATTCCTATAACAGGAACTCCTTTTTCTTCGAGCATCTTAATAGCTTTAAGGGTTTTTATCGCTGAAATTTCATCAGGTGTTGTAACAAGAATTGCTTCGTCACAGTTTTCGGCTATTTTTAATGCATTCCTGTCAAAGATTACTGGAGCGTCAATTATTATCAGTTCTGTTTTTCCGAGCAGCCAATTTATTATCTTTTTAATGTTTTGAATGTCTATTTCTTCGTTAAATGAGATTTTTGAAGGTATAACTAATAATCCAGAAGAGTGCATGTAAACTGCTTCGTGTATGTTGTTCCCTTTTTTTGCAGCATCTTGCAATGCATAATCAACTTTAAAAGCTCCAAGATGCAAACTTGCGTCAGCAGAATAAACATTCAAGTCTAAGAGAACAACATGCCTTCCAAAATCCTTAAGCGCAGAAGCCAAGTTTATTGCTACTGTTGTTTTTCCAACCCCTCCGCTTCCTGATGTTACCAAAAGCACTTTTGTCATTTTGAAATCCCTTTAATAAAAATCGTTTATCTCGTTAAAATAATTCATGTCCAATTTAAAATAATTTTCAAGAACATATCCAAAGAAGCTCTGGGCTCTCCTGTAGTATTCTGTTATTTTTTCTATGTCAATCTTCAAGTCTTTGCCTTCTATTTCAACCATTATCGCAACATGTTTCCTGTATTCGCTGAATGCTGTTTTTTTGGAACGCGCTATTGCCCTAAGCAAAAAATAAAACTCTATTTCCTCTCTTATTTTTGCATCTTCTGAAAACAATTCCTTAACTATGTTTCCTTTCAGTCCAGGGCTCTTTGGAATTTCAATCTCAGTGCCTTTCTTGCTTTTAAGTTCTATCAAAGCGTCAATTACCTTGTCATAAAAGGAAACAAGCCTTGAAATTATTGAGGAGATGACTTCTATTGTTCTCGTGTACTTTAAACTTACGAACAAGGAGTGTTCAGCCCTCTTAAGCTCCTGATATGCCTCCTTTAAATATTCGCTCATGCTTAGAAATAATGTTATTCGTTTCTTGTATAAAAACTTTTGTTTTGGCAATGTACTTTTTAATTTCTTCAATCGAGAGGACTATGATTTTATAGTCTTCAGAGCATATTACGAATTTATCGTTCTTGTAAAATTCAACAGGGCTCTTTCTGTGCTTTAAAACCAGTTCCTTTACTTCAGCAATAATGTTCAGTATTTCCTTGTCAAAATGGTATCTGCTGAAGCAATGCTCTTTAAAAACATTGAATTTTGATTCAAAATTATCAGAAAATTTAGGAACTCTCTTAAAAACAAGCTCGTAATTCAGCATTGCTGAAAGCGCATTTGTGAGTGCTAAGAATATGTTTTCCAAAATCAAAGGCATAAGTTTGTAATCTTTTAGCAAAGGATATGTTACATAGAGCATATGGTCTGCTATTTTAAGATGCTTGTTTGCTTTCAGCATCTGTTCCTGAAAGATTTCCATAAATGATTTAAAAATATTTGTTAATATAAATTTTTGTAAATTTTTAAAAAAAACTCGTTTTTGTGCATAAAATTTTTAAACTAACCGTAAAAACATACTTAGCAGTAGAGGGGCGCTTGACTGTCTATTGTGAGGAAAGTCCGTCCACAAAAAAAGGCCACTCCACAGGAGTTCAACAAATAGAAGGCAACTGCACAGAAACAAAACAGCCTTTTGGTAGGATGATGCTGGAGAAGTTTTTCGCGAGAAAAACAAGATAACCCGCTGACATTCCAAAAGGATGTGGTGAAACGCAGGCCTGGCCGTGCAAATCCTTTCAAGGATGCTCAGTAGAATGTCAAAACAGCTCTTCCAAGATTAAGTTCTTGGGAGCTGACAGAAGACGGCTTACAGCCCCTCTACAAAATTATAATTTTCAAATAAAGGTAAAAGAATGACATCAGATAAGATAAGGCTTCCAAGCGGAGGCGGTGGTTTGGTAAGATACTTTGATGAGTACAAAAGCAAATTTGAAATAAGGCCAATTCATGTGATCTTGTTCATAATTTTAATAGTTTTGCTTGAAATAGTGCTTCACATAGTAGCAAGTCCACTTTTAAAGTAGTATTAATGCAGGTGTTTCTTATGAAGATGAACCAAAGAGATCTCATGAATGCGATGAAGAGGTTTGGAATCACTCAGCAGGAAATTGAAGCAGAAGAAGTAATTATCAAGTGTACTGAAAAGGAAATAATAATAAGAAATCCTTCTGTCATCAAAATCAATTTAATGGGGGAAGACACATTTCAAATAACAGGCATTATTCAGGAAAGAAATAAAACTTATGAACCTGACGAAAATGATATAAAAATTGTCATTGAAAAAACAGGGGTTTCAAGGGAAAAGGCTATAAATGCTTTGAAAGAGAATAATGGCGATCTTGCTTCTGCAATTTTGAGTTTTCAAAGAAAATAAAAACTAAAAACATCTAAAGATTTATAAAAAGAAAACAATATTCTCTGATTATGGACAAACTGTCCTCAAATTCAAAGGTTATTGACAAATTATTAGAAGGCGGTTTTGAAAATGACGTAGTGACAACCATTTATGGCCCTGCTGCATCAGGAAAGACAACCATCTGCTTGCTTGCAGCGATTTCAGCTTCAAGGCAGGGCAAGGTTGTTTTTATTGACTGCGAAGGAGGATTTTCTGTTGAAAGATTGAAACAGCTTGCAAAAAACTATGAAAGGATTCTTGAAAAAATATTTCTGCTTAAACCAACTACATTTGACGAACAAACAAAGGCCTTTGAACTCCTAAACAAAACAATTCAAGAGGACGCTCAAAACAAGTTTAAGCTAATAGTAGTTGATACTATATCAATGCTCTACAGAGTAAAGAAAGAAGATGAGGACATAAGAGAGTTGAACAGAAAATTAAGTTATCAGATAAACCTCTTAAGCCAAATTGCCAGAAAGAAGAATATTCCTGTAATTATAACAAGCCAGGTTTATTCAGATTTTGAAGACAAAAATTCAGTTAAGCTTGTTGGAGGGGATATAATAAAGTATTCCAGCAAATGCATAATAGAGCTTGAAAATATAGGTGCTAATAAGAAAAAAGCAATACTTATAAAGCACAGGAGCCTGCCGATGAGAGAGGTTGTGTTTGAGATTGTTTCAGAAGGGATTGTAGAGCCAAAAAAGGGTTTTAAAATATTTGAATGAGGTGTTTTTATGACTGAGATGCTCTATTTGCTCGATTGCTACATAAAAGATTTCAACACGATAGTTTCAGATATTCGAGAGCAAGAGAACAACTTTCTTATTGTTCTTGAACAGACTGCATTTTATCCAAGAGCAGGAGGACAGCCAGAGGACAGGGGCTTCTTAATAAAAGGAAATTATAAATATCTTGTCAAAGATGTTTTAAAAAGCAACGATAAAGTTATCCATGTTGTTGAGAAAACTAATGATTTTGATTTGAAAAGAGGGGATGCAGTAAGAGGAATTATTGATTGGGAGAGAAGATACTATTTTATGAGGTGCCATACAGCAGCGCATATTCTCTCAGCAATAATAAACAAGGAAACAGGCGCTTTGATTACAGGCAACAACATTGACGAGGAAAAGGTAAGGATTGACTTCAACCTTGAAAACTTTGACAGGGAAAAATTCAACGAGTATGTTAAAATGGCAAATGATTTCATAAATGAAAATCATCCTGTTGAACTATCAATACTTGATAGGGAGGAAGCATTTAAAATTCCTGATTTGGTAAAACTTCAAAAGATGCTCCCTGAATCAATAAAAAAGGTCAGAATTGTCAAAATACAGGGTTTGGATGTTCAGGCCTGTGGAGGAGCTCATGTTAAGAACACATCTGAAATCAAGGGCATTCAGCTTTTAAGCGTTGAAAACAAAGGAAAGAACAATAGGAGAATATATTTTAGAATTTTGTGAGGTGGTAAAAATCCTTGAAGAAAAAAAAGGGGCTTACTGCATCATAATGAGATTAAAATACGATAAGAAGATTAAGATAGGAAAATTAGGGGTTTTTGATTTCCCAGAGGGTTTCTATGTTTATGTTGGCTCTGCAATGAAAAATCTAGAACAGAGAATTTTGAGGCACTATTCTTCTTTGAAAAAGAAAAAATGGCATATTGATTATTTCTTAGAGAGCGCTGAAATAACAAAATTCCTTGTTTTTCCTTCAGAAAAAAAACAAGAATGCGAGATTGCAAAGATACTTTTAGCGAATGGCACAACAATAGCTGAAAAATTCGGCTCAACTGATTGCCGTTGCAAAACCCACCTCATATACTTTGTAACAAAGAAAGAATTGTCCAATGCTATAAGCAAATTAAAAAATAAGTTTAAGTCAAAAAAATAAAAACAACTTAAAATTATTCCTCTGAAAATTCATCCAGAGTGTATTTGAATTCCTCTTCATTTCTTATGATTACTCTCTTTTTCAGATATTCCCTTGCAAGAACCCAAAATATCAATCCCAAACTCTTCTTTCCCTTGTTATTGCAAGGAACAACAAAATCAACATTGTTTGATTGGTTATTAGTATCGCACAATGCAATTACAGGAATTCCAACCCTTGCTGCATCATCAACGATGTTCTTGTCAGGCCAAGGATCAACTACAAAAATCAGCTTTGCCTCGGTGTATGTTTTCAATTTAGGATTTGTTAGTGTTCCAGGAGGATATCTTCCAATGAATGTTCTTATTCCTGTTGCTTTTCCAAACAAGCTTACTGCTTTCCAACCATTCTCCCTTCTACAAGCTACTATTATGTCTTCTGGGTTATACTGCGCCAAAAAATTTGAAGCAATCTTTAATCTCCTATCTATCTCTTCCAAATTCATTATTGAAAGCCCGTCAGGCCTTATCTTGTAGATGAAAGGAGACATGTACTTTGTTCTAAACTTTGTTCCGATGTGTATTCCTGATTTCAAGTAAATGTCCTGGGGCACTAAAAGTTCCTCTCCCATAAAAAACACCTCAAATTTAGCATTTTTATTGTTTTGCTTTGAATTTTAAATACCAAAACCTTAGAAGCAAAACCGCATTTTTTTAACCTCAGCGGCCTCGTCCACAATTTGGGATGGCTTCTGCGCCCTAAACTATTATCAACTTATTATTTATTATATTTGCAGGCAGAGCGCAAGCTTTGGTATTAAAGATTGGTGCTAAACAAGTAATTTATAAATTTAACTATTTTAATATCTGTTATATTAAAGAATCCTTTTAAAATACTTATTTTTTCTTGTATTAGGATAATTAAAGCTTTGTTTTAACAAACCAAAATCTGTTTTTGCTTAGATCAAGTCAATTTCTACTACTTAAGAAGGTGTTACTGCATCAAAAACCAGATGCTTCTTAATGAAATCATGAGAAAGTCTAAAGACAACATTCCATTGCTGTGCTGCCTCATCTAATTTGAAGCCACTTCTTATTTTGTCAAATAATAAAACTTATATACAAAAGTGAATATAACTGACTGATATGGGCAAAATTAAACTAGAAGGCTATGTTTGCGAACGTTGCAAACATAAATGGGTTCCTCGGGAAACAACTACCGATGAGCCAAAGGTCTGCCCTAAATGCAAAAGCCCTTACTGGAATGTGCCGAGACGCAAAAGGTAATAAGATGAAAACAAATTGTGCAAATCTTGGTTTTGAACAAAAACTCTGGCAAGCAGCAGACAAGTTAAGGAGCAATATGGATGCTGCTGAGTACAAGCACGTAGTTCTAGGTCTAATTTTTTTGAAATATATCTCTGATGTTTTCAGTGAAGTTTATGAAGAATTAAAAAAAGATCCTGAAGCAGACCCAGAATATGTTGGCGAATATAAAGAAGAACAGATAGTCAAGGATGGGGAAATTGTAGTGGCACAGACTGATTTAACACAAAAAGCAGAAGTTATAGGAACACCAGCAATTGTTAATTCTTTAGGACAATATGAAAAACTTATCGCATCGTTAGATTTACAAATTGTAAGACCAAAAAATAATTTCTCTAAATATTATCTCTATTATTTATTGAAAGCAGAAGATTTTCATAATCACGCGTTATCTTTTACAAGTGGAACAACTGTTTTACACCTAAGTAAAAATGCTGTGCCTGAATTTATTACAATCCTTCCTCCAGAGAAAATCCTAAATAATTTTAATTCTCTTGTTAATGTCATTTTTAATAAAATCTCATCTAATCTCAAAGAATCCCTCACCCTCTCCTCTCTCCGCGACTTGCTCTTGCCTAAAATTATGTCAGGGAAAATTAGGGTGCCTGTTAAAATGATAAAATGAAATCTTATCTGTTAGGGTTTATTGGTTTATTTGTAAGTTTTATTTTAATTTCATTTTTATCAAAATTTCTTAATTTAAAAAAAAGATAAACCAAGAAAAAGAGATGTTTTAATTTATTCTATAATCGGATTATTATTAACCATAATTTTGTTTATATATTCCTTTTTTAATTTCTCACAAGAAACAGAAAAAGATACGATAATCAATACCATCATATTTTCTTTGATTTTAACTCCTATTTTTGAAGAGATTCTGTACAGAAGAATGATTTTTCAGTATTTTTTAAACTTAGAAAATAAAAAAATAAAAATGCATGATTGGATTTTACCACTGTTTTTAGCAATTATCCTAGCACTCCCTTCTATTATCTTTTATTTTCTTGACTGGATAGAGAATATTTCTTATCTGCAATTAGTTTTTACTTTCCTTTTTTTATTTATTCCAATGATTTTTACTTCTCTTGTTAAAAATCAATCAAAATTTATTAAATATACTTATGTTCTTTTAATACTTATGACTCAATCAATGATTTTTGCTCTCAGTCATGGAGTTTATGTTTCTAAAGTGCATTTTTATTCAGGGCTCATCTATGGGTTTGTTTATCTGAAAAGTAAAAGCATCATTCCTCCCCTTATATCACATTATACTTGGAATTTCCTTATGCTTATCTTATTAATATAGAATGGGTAAGCGATAAAATTAAATATCAATTAATATCATAAATTATCAAAATGTTAATATTTTTTACATATGTTAATTATTCTTAATTAACTTTCTCATTTTATCTCAAAAACCAAAAGCTTTAAATATTAACAAAAGTTAATGTATGTTAACTATGGTAAATAAATATGAATTTGAGTTAACAAATCTTCAGCAGAAGATTTTGGAATTGCTTTTTAAGAGAGCTGGAACAAGTTTAAATCAAAATCAGATTGCAAAGCACTTGAATGTTTCTCAGGCAGCAGTAAAGAAAGCATTGCCTGGCCTTGAAAAAACCAATTTCATAAAATTAGAGAAAAACAAGGAAACTAAAAGATGGGAAATTACCTTAAATACAAATAATCATAAAGTCATGCAATTAAAAAGAGTCAATAACTTAAAACAGGTTTATGAGTCAGGACTTGCAGATTTTTTAGAAAAGGAATTTGCAGGAGGAACAATAATTTTGTTTGGTAGTTATTCAAGAGGAGAAGACATTTTCAATTCTGATTTAGATATTGCTATTATAGGAAGAAAAGAAAAATATTTGGATTTAAAAGAATATGAGAAAATTTTAGAAAGAAAAATAAATCTAAACTTTTATTCTTCTTTTGATAAGATACATAAAAACCTTAAAGAAAACCTTGCTAATGGAATTGTTCTAGAAGGAGGATTTGAATTATGAGGCCGATAAGAAAATTTGATGAGTTTATTAAAGAAGGAATTGTTAAAAAACAAACTCCTGATAAATCAAGAGCTGAATTTTTAGTAAATGAATCAAAAAATGCTTACAAATTATTATTAATTAAAATAGAAAAATTGGGTGTTAGCGATGATACTGCGAATGACCTTTCAAAATCCTGTTATGATATCTTGATGCAGTTAATAAGGGCAAAAATGCTTCTCGACGGATATAATGCAACTGGTATCGGTGCTCATGAAGCAGAGATTTCTTATTTAGTAATTTTAAAATTCAACGAAAAGGATATACAATTTTTAGACCAGTTAAGATATTTTAGGAATGGAATGCTTTATTATGGAACACAACTAGACAAAGAGTATGCTGTAAAAGTGATTGATTTTACAAAAAGAGTTTATTTAAAATTAATGGATTGTATAAAATGAAAAAAGCAATCTCAGAATCAGATGTTGAGGAATTCGCGCTTTCAATATTTGAAAAGCTTGGCTATGAAATAATAAGATGAAATAATGAAGATTATCTTCCTAGTGGAAGGTATGCTTTAAGGCAAAGATACGAAGATGTTGTTCTTGTTGATAGATTACGGCAGGCTTTGAGAAGGACAAATCCGCAGGTTTCAGAAGAGGCAAGAGAGCAAGCCATTAAAGAAATCTTGAGTATTGGAAGCCAAAAATTGCTTGTTGATAATGAAACTTTCCACAGAATGCTTGCAGATGGAATAAGTATTCCAATTAAAAAGGCAGGAGAAGAAAGGTATGTTTTAGTTAATTTGTTTGATTTCAATGATTCTGAAAACAATGATTTCTTGGCAATAAATCAATTTACAGTTACAGAAAATAATATTCTAAGAAGGCCTGACATTGTTTTATTTATTAATGGCTTGCCTTTGGTTGTCATAGAACTGAAAAATCCTGCTGACGAAAATGCAACTATCTGGACTGCTTACAATCAATTGCAAACTTATAAGGAACAAATCCCTTCTTTGTTTAAATACAATAAAATTTTGGTTATTAGCGATGGGATAGATGCAAGAGCAGGAACAATAACATCAGAGCCAGAAAGATTTATGCAGTGGAAAACAATTGATGGACAAAAACCAAAAACAGGCTTAACAGAAATAGAAGTCTTGATAAGAGGAATGTGTGACAAAAGAAGAATTCTTGACATTGCAAGAAACTTTATTGTTTTTGAAAAAGACAAGGAAACAAAAAAGAGGCTTGCTGCTTACCATCAATACTGGGCAACAAACAAGGCAGTTGAATCAACTCTGCACGCAAGAAGAACAAATAAGAAAGCAGGGATAGTATGGCACACTCAAGGCTCTGGCAAAAGCCTTACAATGATATTTTATGCTGGAAAATTGATTCGCGAAATGGACAATCCAACAATCGTTGTTCTTACTGACAGAAATGACCTTGATGACCAGTTATTCGGAACTTTTAGCAGATGCCAAGATATCTTAAGACAGAAGCCTGTGCATGCAAACAGCAGAAAAGAACTTATGGAATTGCTGAAAGTTTCTTCTGGAGGAGTTGTTTTTACAACAATTCAAAAATTCTTTCCAGAAGAAGACAGAGAGAAATACCCCACATTATCAGAAAGAGATAATATTATTGTCATAGCTGATGAAGCCCATAGGAGCCAGTATGGCTTTCCTGCAAAAATACTAAAGAGAGAGGATAAAGCACTTATTACTTATGGTTATGCAAAATATTTAAGAGATGCTTTGCCTAACGCATCTTCTATTGGTTTTACTGGAACACCAATAGAAAAAGCTGATAGATCAACACCAGCTGTTTTTGGAAAATATGTTGACATTTA
This sequence comes from Candidatus Woesearchaeota archaeon, assembly GCA_049700835.1. Taxonomy (GTDB): domain Archaea; phylum Nanobdellota; class Nanobdellia; order Woesearchaeales; family WAPY01; genus JAWBOW01. The sequence goes on along the minus strand of JBNAUL010000001.1, from coordinate 168,696 downwards.
TGATGTTGAACAAGCAGTTAATGATGGTGCAACAGTAAGAATTTATTATGAAAGCAGGCTGGCAAAGCTTGAGTTAAAACCAGAAGAGCGGCCAAAGATTGATCAAGAATTTGAAGAAGTAACAGAAGGTGAAGAATTAGAGCAAAAGGAAAAGCTAAAAAGCAAATGGGCAAGATTGGAAAAAGTAGCAGGGGCTCCAAAAAGGATAAAGAGGATTGCAAAAGACATAGTTAATCATTTCGAGCAGAGGCTTTCTGTGCTTGATGGAAAAGGCATGATTGTATGCATGTCAAGAAGAATATGCATCGACCTTTACAATGAAATAATAAAATTAAGGCCAGAATGGCATAATGAAGATGATGATAAAGGATTTATCAAAGTAGTAATAACTAGTTCTGCTTCTGATCCAAAAGAATGGCAACAACACATTAGAAATAAGGCAAAGAGAAAAAGAATTGGGGATAATTTTAAAGACCCTAAACACGAGACTAAACTGCTAATTGTAAGGGATATGTTCTTGACAGGATTTGATGCACCTTCGCTGCATACTATGTATTTAGATAAGCCCATTAAGGGGCATACTCTAATGCAAGCAATAGCAAGAGTCAATCGAGTCTATCCTGGAAAGGAAGTGGCTTAGTTGTTGATTACATGGGTGTTGGCGCTGAATTGAAAAAAGCATTAATGGACTATACAGAAAGTGGTGGCAAAGGAAAGCCAACTATGGATCAAGAGCAAGCTGTTCGTTTGATGCTTGAAAAATATGAGATTGTAAAAGACATGTTTTATGGATTTAATTATAAGAAATTCTTTGAACTCTTTCCTAAAGAACGGATTACGTTTATTCCAAATGCTTTAGAACACATATTGAAAGAAAAAGGCAAAAAAGAGAGATTTGAAAGAGAGACGACTGCACTCATAAAAGCATTTTCTTTAGCCATTCCTCATGAAAAAGCAATGAAAATAAAAGAAGAGGTCGGTTGTTTCCAGGCTGTAAAATCAACTATAACAAAAACCATTGAAACAAAAATGGAAACTGGAGAACAATTTGAAACTGCAATCAAACAGATTTTATCAAAAGCAGTAATTTCTGATAGAATAATTGATATATTTGAGGCAGCAGGCATTAAAAAACCAGAACTATCTATTTTGTCAGAAGGATTTTTAGCAGAAGTAAAAGAAATACCACAGAAAAATTTGGCTTTTGAAGCTCTAAAAAAATTGTTGAACGATGAAATAAAATTGATTTCAAAAAGAAATCTTGTTCAAGACAAATCTTTTATGGAAATGTTAGACAAAACAATCAAAAAATACACTAATAGAAGTGTTGAGGCTGCGCAAGTTATCGAAGAATTAATAGAATTAGCAAGAAAAGTCAGGGATGAGAAAGACAGAGGAAAAAATCTCAATATGAGCAATGATGAAATAGCATTTTATGACGCTCTTTATGTGAACGATAGTGCTGTCATGATTTTGGGTGATGAAACACTAAGAAAAATTGCTTTAGAATTAACAGAAACGATAAGAAAAAGCGTTACAATAGACTGGACGCAAAGAGAAAGTGTACAAGCAGAGTTACGTTTAAAAGTTAAAAAAATACTTCGCAAATATAGGTATCCTCCTGACAAGGAAAAAATGGCAACAGAAACTGTACTAAAACAGGCAGAACTAGTTGCTAAAAACTGGGTTACCGCTTAAATAACAAATAACTCAAATTTAACTTAGAAATCATACCTGTTATTGCGACAGAAAGCTGTTTTCTATTTAATTTTATTTGATTAACAAATCGCTTTAAGAACTTATACTCAATATTAAAAAATTTTCTTGAAGCAAATATATTTTTTAATTTTCTGTTGTTAAATTAACAGATTAAAATAAGGTTAAAGACAAAATTTAAAAAAAGTTTTAAAACCTTTTAATAGTATTGTCACTTAAATAAAAGCAAAAGAATAAATATTAAAAATTCTTTTTAATTAGCTAATTGCAAAAAATGTTTGTCAGAAAAAAGAAAGATTTAATAAGAAATGAAATTTATAAAAAGCGCAAAGTGCAAATAATTTAAGTTTATTATAAAAAGTTGATAATATGAGTTTAAAACAACAATTATTGTGAAAAGATTATTTTATTAAGCAATGACTGTTAAAGGAGTATAATAAAAAATTATTTATAGAACAATAAAAAGAACTGTTGAAAAAAAATAGTTAAATTAAGTTGCGGTTTATTTGTTGTTATCAGAAATGATAAAAAAATTCTTAAAAACTTTTTGGAACGGTTGTTTAGAGTGTGTTGAAAAGAAAAAAGATTGTTGATCTCTTGAAGCGTTAAAATAAATTATATCAATTTTTAAATAAGAGAAAGAAAAGATTAAGAAGAATAAAATAAAAGAATTGTTACGGCCTGAAATAAAAGTTGTTTTTGTTGAGAAAGAAAAATAGAAAGTATTAAATTTAAAAAATGCTTTTAATAAGAATGGTAAATCATAAATTTCTAAGTTAAAACCTAAAATATTAAAATATTAATATAACAAGTAAATGAGTAAAGCACAAAACTGATTATTGCTTATAAAAAATATAAAATATAGATTTGTGTTTAATATTTTAAAATCGTATTAAAGCCCTGTAAAAGAATAAATAACATAAAAATAAAAATTTTCGCAGATAAAGTCCTGCACTTTTAAAATTAATTTTTAATCTTCAAGCTTAAAAACTGCTAAATCAGAATATATTGGGCCTTTTGGAGTTAAAACTGATTTTTTCAGCTTGAATTCATTAACACTAAAAGACAAATTTTTTATTTTGTGCTTTCCAATGTTCTCAAGAAATGCTTTTTTATCGCTTATTTCCTTAACCCTTGCAATTGTTATGTGGCTCTTGAATTCTTTCTCAGCAGGAATGTTTAGTTCTAAAAGTTTATAATCAATTGCTTTTTGAAGTTCATAAATTTCTTGTTCTTTAGTACCAACCCAAATCACTCTTATAAAACTTTCATTTGGAAAAAAACCTATTTTGTCAAGAGTTAATTCAAAATTTTTGAACTTGATTTCAGATAATTTTTTAATTATTTTTTTTATTTCAGAATCATTTTTTTCTCCTAAAAACTTTAGGGTTATGTGATAATCCTGAGTTTTTTTAAATATTCCGTTGTTCAACATGCTTTGAATTCTCTTTAGCTCTTCAATTACTTTTTTTTCTGCATCTACTGCAATGAATGTTCTCATAACCATTTAAATTTATTTTTTAGTTTAAAATCTTTTGTTTTTTAAAATAAATAACAAATCTTGGAAACTAAAATCAAAAATAAAAAAAAGAAAATGATTTATTGCTGATTTTTACTGATTTTGGCGCACAAATTTTAAGCAAGGCAATTTTTAATTTTGCTGTTTAAAGCACAAACTAATTTGCCTGAATGCTTGAAGTTAAACTTGCTAAAAATAGGTTGAGAAAATTTCTGCTATCACGCTTATTTTTAGTGATTATTTTTTATACAAGGGTTTTCCACAGAATCTTTAATTCCCAATGGCTCAGCCATTCTTCTTACTTCTTCATAATTTATTATTCCTGAATTACATTGTCTGTTCACTGAGTAATATTAATTGCTTGTGAGTAGGATTCCCTTATTATGTTTTGCATCATCTAAAACTTTTGTAACATAATTTATAGTTCTTTCATGATCCTCTGCATCATAACAAAATTCATCCTAATGATAATCATTCTTCCCATTTAATTTTACTTCTTATTTTGTACTTTATTACAATGGTGCTAAATCGCGTCCAATAGTGACTAATAAATTTGTATTTATAAATTAAGTTTCCAATTTTGATTTAATAAATTTGTTCTGCTAAAATTCTTATTATTCTTCTTCAATATCCCTTATGCTTCCTTCCTTAACATCCTTTATTCCTTCTCTTGTCACTACGAATACTGCTTCTCCTTCTGGAAGATTCGGGCTATCTACTAATTTTGCAACCCTTGTTCCTTTCTTTCCTTTTCTTAGATAGATCCTGAATGTTGAGGCATGAGCAATTATGTGCCCTCCTATGGCTTGTGTTGGATCTCCAAAGAAAACATCTGGCTTTGCCATTACTTGATTAGTTACATAAACGCAAGCATTGAACTTGTCAGCAACCTTCATTAATGAATGTATGTGCTTGTTTAATTTCTGCTGCCTGTCAGCTAAAGTTCCTCTTCCAATAAACTCTGCTCTAAAATGCGCTGTAAGAGAATCCACAATCACTAATTTTATCTTTAAATCCTCTTTTTTTGCAATTTCCTCTATCTTTTCAACCAAAAGCATTTGGTGGTCTGAATTATAAGCCCTTGCAACTTTTATGTTTTTTAAAACCTTCTCAGGTTCCATCTTTTGCGCTCTTGCAAGTTCTATTATCCTCTCAGGCCTGAAAGTGTTTTCTGTGTCTATGAATATAACTGTGCTGTCAGGTATTTGTTTTTGTATGTTTACTGCTAAAACATGAGCTAATTGAGTTTTTCCAGAGCCGAATTCTCCGAATGCTTCTGTTATTGAACCTGTTTCAAATCCACCTCCTAATAGATTGTCTAATGCTTTGCTTCCAGTTGTTATCTTCTCAACCCTTTGCCTTTTTTTAAGTATTTCATCTCCTGATTCAAAACCCATTTCTAGTTTTTCTCTTGCAAAGTTTATTATCTTCCTTGCTGTTGCTTCTGTAACTCCTGCAATCTCTACTAATTCTGCTGGAGTTGCTACTGCTAAGCTCATTAGCGAAGAATAACCGCCCATCGTAAGCTTTTCAGCTGTTGCTGCTCCTACTCCTGGGATGTCTGTTAATGAAAGCTCTTTTTCTTGTTTTTCTGGCATAAGATCACCTTATCAATTTTTAAATTCTTAAATTCTTGTTTTGATTAATGCTAATTAACTTAAATAATTAACTATATCCTATTAGTATACTTTATTAGTTCTTTTGAAATTTTTTGATTTTTCTAAATTTTTATTTTATTTTGATTTTTAGATTTATTCTGTCTTTTGCGCTCTTGTAAGTTCTATTATCCTCTCAGGCATAAAAGTGTTTTCTGCATCTGATGCTGATCATGCTTAGATTTTTATATTTTTGCAAAATCGGTTTTTAAAATTTTAATGATCTAACATTGCTTTTATTTTTCAATGATTTTTAATTGCATCTATTTATCCTTTACTTTTCCTTTTCATTTATTTTTGTTTTGCAAATTCTCTTTTATCTTTCAGTTTCAAAACTTGCATTTTTTATTATAAGT
>JBNAUL010000001.1:0-163350 GCA_049700835.1 Candidatus Woesearchaeota archaeon | reverse complement strand
CTTGCATTTTTTATTATAAGTTATTTTTACTATTAATTTAATAATTCATTTTTTATGGCTTTATATCAATTTAATGCGTTATCTTAGAGTTCTTATTTTTGCATTTCAATGAGATTTTATTTTTTTATTTCTCTTTTATAACTAATTGTTCGTATGCTTTGTTTAAAAGTGTTACCAAAGTTGGTATGTCTTTTATCTTGTATGAGTTTGCGTTCTTCCAAGTTCCATCTTTTGCCTTGTAAATCCTCTGCGTTGTTATTGTTTTATAGGTTTTTTCCTCCCCGCTCTTGTTTGTTGTTTTGTTGCTCCACACTGTTATTTCAATTGTTCCTGCCTTGAATTTTGTTTCTGGTTTTATATTGCTTGTTGTTTTTTGTTGTTCAAAATTCTTCATTTTTCCATCCTCCAAAAATTTTTATAAACCTGTTTAATTTAAAAATGCTTTTAAGCTTAATGTCTAGTGTTCAGTGGTTTTTTCCAAGAATTCTGTAAGAATTGACTAATTTTAAAGAATAAAAACAGGAATTATTTTGCCAAAAATGATTTTTAAAATTTTAGAATTCTTAAAAATACTCATCTTCACTGCTTGATTCTTCTGAATCTTCTTTTTCAAAATCTTTATTGTTACCCATTTTTGATTCTTGCTTTTTAGAATTCACAATTTCTTCTGGTTCTCCACTAATTGGTTCTTCAACAGGAGGCAAACTTTCAACTTCCTTTTTCAATTTCTCTGCTTCTTTCTTGTAGTCAGGAAGTTCTATTTTATCTGCAACAAATTCTATCCTTCCAAATATCTTGTTTAGGGTTGCTCGCCCGCTTGCAACAATCTCTGTTCCTAAGAGTTCCCTTCTGATTTCCTCAAATTTTTCAGGAGAATCTTTCAGAATTAGCAGGTCTTCCTCGCTCTTGTTAAGAAGTTTCAAAACCTGTTCCTTAAAGCAGACCATTCTTATTATTCCTGTGCCGTCGTCAATTAATAGATTTATTACATACGCTTCCTGCGCTTTAACCTTTCCATGCTGCTCGCAAACCATTCCTGCTTCTGATACCACAAGTTTTTTTCCGCATTCTGGGCAAACAGAATAGAATTTTGGCTCAAATACTTGAACTATTGTTGCTCTCAACTCAACATCCCTGTCATTCTCTGACAACTCTGAGATCGTCTTTCTCTTTAGTTCATACCTTGCCTCATCTACCTTTTCGTCAGGAGGATTTATGATCAATTTTGACCTTTCGTTTAGATGTATTTCCTTAGAATTGTTGTTATCTCTCACATAACCTGCCTTTATTTTTACAATATCCCCTATTTTTATCTTTGATGCTTGTTCTGCAATTTCATTCCAAAGAACAACCCTTATTGCTCCTGTTTCATCAGCAATGATCAATGATGCTAATTTTCCCTCGCGGTTCTGCGTTGTAAACGGCTTTACCCCAAAATTCTGTTTTACAATTCCAACTGTTTCAACATCCCTCATCCCTGAAAGTATGTTCTTTATTTTAAGCTTACCTGAAAAATTGTTGAATAGAGGAACTCCAAGTTCATTTGCAACTATTCTTGCTGCACCTTCTTTTGTTATTAGGCCAGAAAGCTGTTTTACCTTTTTGTTTATCATTTCATTTATCGCTTCTTCATTATAACTTGTTTTTTCCTTTATCTTCTGAATAATCTCTTCTGTTGTTATTCTAATCATAAAGAAAAAGCAAAAGTCAATTTGTTTAAATAATTTTCTATAGTTCTGCAATTAATTTACTCTTATCGCAAACCTCATGCCATCAACACATGCAGGAAATACGCTCTTTCTCAATGAACATTCTTTAAAATTGTTTTTTAAGTAATCATAGTCTCTTGGATTTGCAAAGTAGATTGAACCTTTTTCTTTGAAGAAAATAATTTCAAGTTTAGTGTTCATAGGTTTTCCCAAAGATGTTTGGAATTCTGTCTTCTTCAAAACGCTGCTGTCATAAACTAATTTTATCTTAAAATTGTTTTCTTCCTCAATAAAACCTGCTTTGTCAAAAGAGATTGTTTTGATTAAATCAAAATATTCTTTGATCCCTTTTTCCCCCGCACTAGTTGCTATGAACATCTTCCCTGTGGAAGAGTTTTTTATGAAAGAAATTTCATAGTCGTAATTGTTTAGTTTTAGCGAAGAAATTACTGAAACATCAACAGGGCAGTAGCACTCGTCATCCAGACTGCTATTGCAATAATTTATTGTTTTAAGAATTTTATAAAATGGCTTTTCAAATTCATCATAGCACTCCTCGCTGTAACCTATGCTTGACAATCTTGAGTTGTAGCATTCCTCCTTATTTGCTGAAATAGTGCAATCCCTTATTATGCCCTGAATATTTTCATACAATTTTTCATAACGATTTAAATCTATTTGCGCTGTGGCGTTGAAAGACAAATTTAGATAGTATTTTGCATTCCCGCACTCCTGTTTTTTTTGGTCCTTTATTTCTATCTCAAGCCCTTCGTAATAGCACAGCGGATTTACTTGTTGATTATTTACTCTTATTTCGAAATGAAGGTGGGGTGATGTTGAACTGCCTGAACTTCCCATGAGCCCAATAACATCTCCTTTGTTCACGCTTTGTCCTATATTGACATTGACCTGCTCCAAATGCGCGTATAAACTCTTAAAATTTCCGTGATCAATCAACACATAGTTTCCATAACTCTGTCCGCATTTGAAACAACTCTCATCTGATTTGTCAGTTTCAGAATTATAATAACAGTTGCCGCAGCCTGTATTAACGGATTCAACTGTTCCGCTCTCTGCAGCATAGATTTCTTTTGAATCAGAATCGATGTCTATTCCTTCATGAAAGTGTTGTTTTTTTGTTATTGGATGAATTCTCTGACCAAAAGAACTTGCCACAGAGTATTTTCCGCTGAAAGTTCCTGTTGGCCACACCAGGTCTTGAGGGGTTGAACTCCCTGAAAGCATAACTGCCTTTTTCAGCGCAATTCCTGATACTACTGCAACATTACCTTTTTGGTATGTTTCTATGTTGTATTCTGTTGGAATGTATTCGTCGCTCCTCTGAAAGTATTCCACTAATTCTTTGTAGAATATTCTTGAAAACTCTTTTTTAAAATCCGGCTTCGCATCTGTCCAATCAGCAAGCCCTATTATTTTATTAGGATTTTCAAGACCACCATTTTTTAAGAAAATGTTTACAGAACTTTCTGCAGCATACTTTGCAGACTGCTGAACATAAAAACGTAATTTTTCTCCTTCCTGGTATGAACTGAATAAGGACAATGCCTGCTGTCCTATGACTAAATTTCCAACATCCTTGTCCTTCATCTTAAAGATTATTAATAAAAATATTAAGAACACTACAAAGAAAACATACACAAGCGCTGAAAAATACATTGAACCTCTTTTTTTCATATTTTAAAAAATAAAACCTTATTTTTTATAAACTTTTATGTTTTTCGTGCTCTTGTCTGTGCAATAGCAAATTTTATAAATATTAAAAGTTCAAAAATAAGATTTGATTGGAATGCAGAAAACAAGGATTTGAATGAAAAATAAAAAGAGGTGCTTATGCAGGAAATATTATTTGAATTCTTAACTTTGTTTTTAAGCGGCTGCGCCCTTGTCTTTGGAGCAGATCTTGTCATAAAGTCAGTTAGTTCTTTTGCTAAAAAACTTGGAGCTTCAGAATACTTTATTGGTTTCATAGTTGTCGCAATAGGAACAAGCACTCCTGAACTTATAAATGCTTTAATAGCATCATTGACTGCTCTGAAAACAAACGACTCATTCTTCAAGAACTCTTTGGGTAACATTGTTGTTGGCAACATGATTGGAGCCAATATCTTGAATTCCCTTTTGGTTTTTGGAATAATGGCTCTTGTTGCTAAAAAATTATTTGTTGAGGAAGATGTGATTAACAAATCCACTTTTCTAACATTAATTCTTGTTGTTTTGCCTCTAATTCTAAGTCTTGATGGGTTTTTATCAAAGGTTGACGGCTTGATTTTGATTTTTGCATTCTTGTTTTATGTCAAGGATTTGTGGGATAAAGAAGCCTCTCTCGGCAGGTTGGAAAAGGATGTTCCTCTTAGAAAACTCATTAATGAATTCGTTGTTTTTGGGCTTGGAATCACAATTGTAATCATAAGTTCTAAATATTTTGTTGTTTCTGCTGTGAAAATTGCTGATTTTTTAAGAATTCCTTCTTTCATCATAGGACTAACTCTTGTTTCTTTCGGCACAACGCTTCCAGAACTCAGCGTAGGTGTTTTGTCCTCGTTCAAAGGGCACAGAAACATAGGTTTTGGCAACATACTTGGCAGCGTAGTATTCAACATACTCTTTATTTTAGGACTCACTGCCCTGATAAACCCAATAAGCATTGACATCGATAGTTTTCTGATAAGCTTTATGTTCATGATTTGCGGGTTTTATATAGCAATACTTTTTCTTGATAAGAAAACAATTACTTGGAGAGAAGGGCTTGGTTTATTGGTTTTGTATTTAACATTCCTAATCGTGCAGTTCAAGGAAATTTTCTGAGAAATTTTTAATTTTGTTATGATGCAATGTTTAGCGAATACTCTATTTTATTCAAGATATTATTGTTCCTTTGCTGAATTTCAGCAGGTCCTGATTTTTGTTTATCATTTCAAGGAGCTCTTTTAAGTCAGCAAGGTTGTTTGTAAAGATTACTTTAATCTTATTCTTTGCTGCTAATCTTGATGCTTCGATGTCAAACGGTATTTTCAAACCAGGAGAATGCCTCTTTGGAATTATCTTCAAATAATCATTCCAGGAAATTCTCCTTAACCCCTTATTGTTCTTGTTTCTCACAAACCTTATTCTTGAGATATTAATAACAAATTTTTCTTTCATGATTTTTGCAAAACTCACTGCAATAAAATCTGTTGTGTGCCCAGGAACATTGCCGTGACTTACCAATATTCTGCCTAACTTTTTGTATTTTTCCTTGCTCAATTTTTCAAAATCTTCTAATTTAACAATCCTTGCATCGAGCACTTTTGAAAGAAGAAGAGCATTTATTTCTGTTGCTTTTATTCCTATTTCATCTAAATCATAATGATTCTTAGAGAATCTGCTTAAAGCTTCTTGGTAATTCCTTGCAATAGAACCTCCTCCACAGACAATTAAAAAATTTTTCTTTTGAGTTTTAATTATTTTCTTAAATTCCTTCATGAATTTTATATTTATTTCTCCTTTATTAATAACTGATCCTCCAAGAGAGATTACGATTGTGTTCACTTTGTTCCATTTATCCTTTTTATTTTCATTAATCATTTTTGAATTTATTTTGAATTTATTTTTAGGATGCACTTATTAGTATTACTCCAATTATTATTAGCACAATTCCAAATATTTTATTTGCTGTTATTTTCTCATTCAAGTATTTTTTTGAAATTAGTGTAACCCAAACATAGGATAATGCTGTTAGCGGATAAACATAAGACAATTCCCCAAACTTTAATGCTGCTATGAAAGGAATTGTTGAGCTACCGTAAAGCAGAAATCCAATTATTAATTCATAGTTCCTTAAAAGTTCTCTTAGACCTGTCTTTTTCTTAGAACCAAACTTTAGGAATAAACTTCCAAAAGCCCCCATCATTGTGGCAATTATTACCAAAGATATTGGAATTATTGCTCTTAAGATTATTTTAACCACTCTCCGTCCTGTTCCTTGTAATTAGAATTAAACCAGAGATTATCAGTATGATACCAAACCATCTCAAAACGCTTATTCTTTCATTAAGAAATTTCACGCTGAAAAATGAAACCCAAACAAAACCCAATGCAATAAAAGGATAAACAGTTGAGAGTTCTCCTTGTTTTAAAGCAAATATTAGGAGCAGAGCCCCTATAAAATACGAAAACAATCCTAGATATAGTAATGGGTTGAAAATAACTTTGACAAGGTTGTTTTCTGATTTCATAAGCGCAAGTTTATAAGACAATTGCCCTAAAGAAGAAAGAAGAGTGCATATTATGACGAGAATTATTGCTGTTCTTGATGTTTTTGCTCTATTTACTCTTAAAATTTTTTTCCCTTGCTTTTTCCTTTCTGCCATTCGCCTGATTTTAATCCTTTTGTTGGTTTTGTTAATTGCTCTTTTACTCAAGCAATCTTATTTTAAATAACTTTACTTGCTTTGGGCACATCCTTGTTGATTTTATTATATTTTGGTCTCTTGTTCCATAGAACTCTGCTTTCTTGTCAACAAATGAATTTAAATCCCAACATCTGAATAATCAATTATTTCGCAGCCACGCTCTTCTGTTTCCATACAATAGCACTTTCCGCACCTTTCTTCTCCCATTGTAAAACTGCAAGTTCTAACAATTCCTGTACCAAGTTTGTCCTTGCTTTCAGAGCATCCTGCTAAAAATAGGAATGCAAGCATCACAATAAAAATTAACTTTTTGTTTTTTAGAATCATTCTGCTCACCAAACTTTCATCAAAAATTAAAAAATTAATCTATGAATGTTTTGCTCTTTTTAACCAACCTGTCATACCTTTTTATTCTTTTTAAAAGTTCTTTTTCTTGCAAGAGAATGTTTTGCGCTCCTAAGTTCTGCACAACACTTATTGAATTACATATTCCGCATTTAAGTGCAAACTCTACATCTGTTCTCTTTATCATCCCATAGACAAAACTTGATGCAAAAGCATCTCCTGCTCCTGTTGTTTCCTTAACCTTCACCTTTGGGACCTTACTTCTATAAAAATAATTTCCATTGTAAGCGTATGCTCCATTCTTTCCATCTGTTACAACTACAACATTCCTGACAAAATTCTTTAAAAATAAAAGTTGTTCTTTAACGCTTTCCTTTTCAGTAATAAAATTTGCTTCTTGCTTGTTTAAAACGATAATGTCTAAATTCTTAATTATGTCTTTTAACTCCTTAAATCCTAATCTCGCAATATAAGTGCTTGGATTGAATGCAAGATGAATTTTGTTTTTAGCAGCAAAATCAACTATCTTTTTAGCGCTTTCAAAACTCTTCCCATAGAAAGAAGACAGGTAAAACCATTTTGTTCTTATTTTGTTCTTATTGATTATTTCAAAATCAAAGTCGTCGTTACAGCCCCGGTAAGTGAGTATTGTTCTCTCTTCATCCCTGCTGTCCAAAATTATTGAGAAGCCATTGTACTCTTTTGAGAAATGACCTAAGAACTTAATCTTCTCTTCATTCATTCTTTTTAAAATTTTAATTCCATTTTCATCCTTGCTCAGGCATCCTAAAAAACCTGTTTTTAAGTTTAATCTTGCAAAAGAAACAGCAGCATTAAATGCACCTCCACCAAAGTCTGCCTTGAAATTTTTTATCAGAAGCTTTGAACCAACAGGATATGCTATCAGATTTTCCTGCTTTGATGAAATTCTGTTATCTATAGTTATCAATTCCGATGCTGTGTTTACGAATAAATCAACAACAGCTCCTCCAACGCAGATTACATTAAACATAAAATTCATTAGAATAATTTTGTTTATAAATCTTTTTATTTAATTCCTGCAAGCCTGTTTAGCGTTTCGTGAGAATCGTTGAGAACAAAATCCTTCAAAATTCTCTTTGGTATTTGCGCCAAAAGAATTGTTTTTAAGTAATCTCTTTCCTTATTGCTTATCCTTGCAAACCTGTCAGCATCGATCAATCCATAAGGGTATCCAAAGAATGAAGGGTCCTTTGAGTTCTCTCTCAAAAACCAAAGAACTTCTTCTATTTTGTCTGATTGTTTTTTGTATATCTCAAAATTGAAGCAATGCTTTGATTTTCTGTGAAGTTTTACTATTGCAATATCTGCCTGATGGTTCTTGTCTGTTATTTTTGCAATAGGATAATAACACCATTCTTTTAAGTTCAGCGATGTTGAAATTTTCATTAAAAGGCTGTTTAATGACTGCCCGTTTTTTGTTATCAGTTGCGATGTTTTTGAGAGCGCTGCCACAACATTGTTGTTCTTAACGCTCGTATTGTACAGTTGCTCTAAAAAGTTTTGTTCTACTGGTATGCTTGATTTAAGGTTTCCATCAAGAATTATTATGCTGTCTTTGAATTTGCCGCTGAGTAGATTTGCTGTCTTCAATTCGCACAATCTTCTAGCAATCTCTCCTACTCTTGAAATAGGAATTCTGTTTCTTCCCTCTCTTAAATTTTCTTCAAATGAACTCATTTCAAAATCAAAGTATTTTGGAGAGAATTCTGCTTTGTAATCTATGCGCGAGTTGCTTGCATTCTTGATTGCGCGCACAATAAGATAGTTTTCTTTTCTGATTGAAAAAAGGCGCTTTTTTTCAAACGCAGCGCCATAGGTTCTTATTAACTGTACGCTTATGTTTGCAGTGCTTATAAGTTCTGCATTTCCCCCATCTACAAAAATCATCTTTTTGCAGCCTTCAAATTCCTTGAAGGAGCGAAAATTTTCTTTATTTATCCTTAGTGGAATATTATCCTCTTCTATGTCTGCAAAGTCCTCAATCTTTTCCTGCAGATCTGCTTCTCTGCATATTTCAATGAACTTTTTAACAAATTCTTTCATAAAAAATATAAACCTGATAAGAATTAATAAATCTTGTGATAAAACAATGATTAATAATAAAGTGAATAAAGAAAAAAATATTTTGCTAATGGTTTTAACATTTGTTTTTGTAATCTTATCTTTTGTTAATCTTTTGCTGCTAAACTTTTTCATTATCTATTACTCAGAGTTTAGAAGTTCTTCAAAATCAGGCAACGACCTTACAAAAAATGTTTTTTATTTTCTTGAGGGAAAAGAAGAATTGAGCAGCGCCTTTTCGTGGAGAGAAGCTTCCCATCTTTTGGATGTTAAAAATCTTATATCAAAGACAAAGTTATTTTTCAGTTCAACAATTTTTTTGTGGGCTTTGATTCTTGCATTTACAATGCGCTTAAAGAATTTTAATACTGAGGATTTTACAAAATATTTTTTGGTTTTTCTTGCATCGTTGACTTTCATTGCTTTAATTTTTCTTCTCTGTGTGAAAACAAATTTTGACTATGCATTTTCAGTTTTTCATTCAATTTTCTTTAAACCAAAAACTTGGATTTTTGACTACAATTCTTTGATAATCCAATTGTTCCCTAAAAATTATTTTTTTAACTTGAGTTCAAAAATGCTTGTTGGCTTAATTTTAGAATTATTTTTTATTAACATTTTATTTGTGCTTAAATCTTTCTGTTTTAAAAAGAAAACTTTTTAAATTTTTAAAACAAATAAAAGAATGTGATTGAAAATGGCTGCAAAAAAGAAAATAACAAAAAAAACAATGAAGAAAACAACAAAGAAAAAATGCAAAAAATAAAATTTTAAACATAATTTTTATTTTTTAATTTTTTATTTCTTGTGTTTTCAACATACCATGCTGTTGTTCTTTTCAAAGCATCCTCAAAATCAAATTTGGTCTCAAAACCTAAACTCTTAATTCTTTCAGAATTTACAGCATACCGTCTGTCATGGCCAGGTCTATCTCCAACAAAATCTATTAAACTGAAATCTTTATTTAAAATATTTAATATCTTCTTAACAACTTCTATGTTCTTCTTCCTTGCTCCGCTCCCAACATTATAAACTCCATCTTCAATCCTCTTTTCAATTATCAATTCTATTGCTCTGTTAAAATCCTCACAGAATAACCACTCCCTAACTTGGGTTCCATCGCCATAAACAGGAACTTTTTTGTTTTTTAAAGCAAGGATTATTGTTTTTGGTATAAGCTTTTCATGATGCTGCCAATAACCAAATACATTGCAGGGCCTTAAAACAACTGCTTTCAATTTATAAGTTTCCTTATAAGCATTTATCAAGCATTCCTGAGCAACCTTTGTTGCAGAATAAACATTCCGTGGGTTAAAATTATTGTTTTCCTTTGCTTCTCCTTTTAATATTTCGCCATAAACCTCGTCAGTGCTTACATGAATTAAAATTTTATCTCTCCTTTTATCGCTTTCTTTGAAAAAATTCAAAAACTTCTGAAAACTTGCTATGTTGTTCTTAACAAAAAGCTCTGGCATTCTTATTGAATTATCAACATGCGTAAATGCTGCCAAGTTAACTATGACATCGCACTTTTCTATTAATTTAGGGATTAGTCTTTTGTCTTTTATGTCCACTTTAAAGAATTTAAAATTTCTGTAAATTTTCATTATCCTTAAAGCTTCAATGTTAGAACAATAACTAAAATTATCAACTCCAACCACCTCAAATCCTTTTTTTAAGAAAAAAAGCGTTAAGTTTGTTCCTAAAAACCCAAGATTGCCTGTTATCAACGATCTCATGATTGCTTTGTATTCAAAGGTTATTTATAAACTTAATGAAGTTTTTGTATTATTGTACTAAAATAAAAAAAAACAAAACCTATAAATACTAAATAGAATAAACTCCTTGTATGGTAGGAAAAAGAGATAAAAATAAAAAAAAATTTCTTTTGAGCAAGGAAATTGTGCTTGAAAAATTAAAAGAAGTTATTGACCCTGAAATTGGTTTGAGTATAGTTGAGATGAACCTTATAAGAGATGTGAAAATAAATGGTGGTGATGTTTTTATAAAAATGACCTTGACAAGTCCTTTTTGCCCATTGGCTTCTTTAATAGTTGAAAGCGTCAAACAAAAGATAAAATCAATAAAAGGAGTTGGCAAGGTAGAGGTTGAGGTTGTATTCTGAAATCAGAGCATTTCTCTGTAATCTGATTTTTCAATTGCACTATCCAAGTTCATGAACCTGTAACCAAGATTTTCGATCTTTTTTGTGTTTAAACTTGAATCCCTTGGCCTTTTTGCTTTTAGATTTATTTCCTTGCTTAAAACCGGTTTTATCAAGCTCTTGTTTAGATTAAAGTGCGTTGCTATCTTCAGAGCAAATTCGTAGCTTGATATTCTTTCAGAACCACAGCAATGAAATATCCCGTTCTGCCTTTTCTTTATTAGAAAAATTATTGCATTTGCTAAATCCTCAACAAATGTTGGCTTTCTAAAAAAGTCCTTTGCAATTTTAACTTCTTTTCCTGCACTTAGATTGGTTATTACAAAACTCGGAAAATCCATTTTTTTAGGATGAAAATAACCAAATATTGAAGAAGTTCTTATAATCAAGTGGTTCTCAAGTTTTTCTGTAATATCCTCTGCAACCATCTTTGAAAATCCATAATAGTTTACAGGGTTTCTGAAATCTTCCTCTTTGTAATTTCCTTTCTTTCCGTCGAAAACAAAATCTGTTGATAACAAGACCATATTTATTTTTAAATTGTTGCAAAGATTCTGCACAAATTCTGTTCCTACGATATTAACCTTAAAACACTCTTCCTTATTTTTCTCGCAATAATCAGTGTCTGTAATGGCTGCAGCATGAACAACAACACCTGGTTTTTTCCTTGAAAATAACATTTTAAGTTTAGAATAATCTGTTATTTCGCAATCATCATGTTGGAGTGGAATTACTTTAAAATTGTTTTCTTCTAATTTTGAGCATAAAACTCTTCCTAAAAATCCTGATGCGCCTGTTACCAATATTCTCATGCGAAATAAGATTGCTCTATTATATTTAAATCTTTCAAAAACTCTAAAAATCAATATTTCAAGAGTTCTTTGAAACTAATTATTTTTTCCTTTGTCAGAACTCCAAGCAAGAACAATAGAATAACATAGATGCTCCCTGAAATCAAAAGCATCGCTGTTCCTTTCAGCATTACATTGTTTGTCACTATTAATTTTCTTAGAATCATATTAGTAGAAAAAAAGATTATTGAAGCCAAAACAACTTTTGCCTGCACTGAAAAACTTATGATTAACCTGTAATACTTGTGCAAGAATTTTGTTGACAAAACAGCCATTATCAAAAAACTTATTCCTGTTGTCAGAGCTGCTCCATTGTAACCGTATTTTGGTATAAGCATAAGATCTCCAATTAAATTGGTAAAAGCCCCATAGTAAAGTATTTTTGCTCTCTCCTTAGGTTTCCCAATTCCTGTAATCACTGAAAAGCCTAAACTTCTTATCGGCATGAAAATAAAAAACAAGGAGAATATTCTCAAGGCAGCCGATGCTTCAACATAATTCGCTCCAAAGAGGATTTTTATTATCAAATCAGCAAAAACTATGAATGTTATCGCTAATGGTAATGTAAATAATAAAAAATTGTTGTAAAAAAAATTTACTATGTTTCTTATACCATTGTAATCCTTGTTATGGTATTTCTTAGAAATCAAAGGATAAACTATTGTGCTCAAAGGGGCTATAAAAACGAGTATTATGTTAAAAGCAGGCTGTGCTATGTTGTAAAAACCTACGTCCTTAACTCCTTTCAACAAGGTTAAGAGAATTATGTCTGTGTAATTTAGTATAACAGCCCCGCTTGTTGAAATAAATATTGGAAGGGAAAATTTCAAGAGTTCTTTCATTGCTTTAGAACTAAAAATTATTTTTTTACCAATCAAAAATGGATATCTTTTAAAAAATAAGATCAAGGTTATGATGCTAAGAAAAATAAAAGCGAGCAGGTAAGAGATGGCAGGCACGATCTGTTTTGGAGCAAAGTTAAAAAGAAAGAATGCAAATGCTAAAACAAAGAGCATCTCTAAAAATTCCAAAAACTTAAAGAGCTTGAAATCCTGAAATATGTTAAAGGAAAATGAAAAAAAATAAAGAATTGCGTGGATTACGAATGTAAAAGCAAGAATAAAAATTAGTTCTTTAGCAAATTCGTTCTTGAAATAATGCTTTGTCAAAAAATTTGAAAACAACAAAAAAAATGCAAAAAAGAGAATAGAAGTAATGAGCTGAAAGTTCAGGGCTGTGTAAAAATACTCTCTTATCTTTTTGTAATCCTTCTTTGCAAGGAACTTGTTTATAAAAAACAAAACCCCTTCTGTTAGCCCAAACTCTCTAAAGAAAACAAAGAAAAAAATAAAAGTAAAAACTGCGTAGAACAATCCGTATTCCTCAACGCTGAGGTTTCTTGCAAACAAAATCCTGACCAAGTAAGAGATAAATCCTGTGCAGATTATTAAAAAGTATGTTGAAATTATGTTCCACTGGTTCTTATTCTTTTTTATTTGCTCTTTCATATTTTTGAGTGATGTTTTTCAAACACGTTTTCCAACGCGCTCCTTATCTCTTTTTTGAACATAAGAGAGTATTTTTTGTTGATTTTGTAGGTTTTTGCCAACTCCTGCAAAGAGTGGGAATCGCTGCCTATTAGAATCATTGGTCTTATCTTTCTTAAAATTTTGATGTATTTTCTTTCATTTTTGTATTTTGTGCTTATCTCAACAATCTTCTCGTTTATTTTTGCTTCCTCATAAATCTTTCTTACAGTTGATTCCCTGATTTTTACATTTAGCAAAAATGGTATTCTAAAAGGGTGCCCTAAAACATCTGCTTCTTTACTTTCAATGATAGCAAGAGTTGCTCTTTCCCAAAACTCAATCAGTTCTTCCTTGCTAACAGGGCTTTCCAATCTAATCAATTTTCCATTATAGCCCTCAACGACATTTGCTCTTTTTCTTCCAGAATAATTTAGAGGTACGCTGTGAACGCTTGCTATTAAAAAATCTAACTTCTTTAAGTCATTTTTTGAAATGTCAATCTTTTTGTTAAAACCAATTACTTTTGCTTCCAGAGAAGTTAATATCCTAATTTTGCCTCTAAAATTTTCCTTACATTTTAAAATCTCGCTTGCATAATCGGCAACCCAATCCGAGCTTTTCCTAACATGATCAGAAAAGGCTATTAAATCGTAACCAATCGTGATTGATTTTTTTAACATCTGCCTTAACGAATTCTTGCCATCGCTATACTTTGTGTGCATGTGAGTATTTACTATCATTTATCTTTTCCTCACTAAATTTTTTAATGCATCTTTTTTAACTATCTCTGTTATTTCTTCCTCAATTCTTTCCAGCTTTTCAAAGATTTTGAAAACCATGTAGAATAAGAAGGTTATGCTTATGTAAATCAAAAAATCAACCCCCCTTCCAACATTGAAAAGCTTTGTAAAAACATGCGTAACTCCTGGCAGCAGTGCAACGATTATTATGATCAGCCAAAGCAAAACCCAAAAAGCAAAACCAAATACGCTTGTCTTTCTTTTCCTAAAATTCTTTATTGTTCTTCCAAGTGCAAATAAAGCAAAGCCTATAAGCAGTACTTGTATCAGTTGCATTTTTCATCACCTCTTATCTTAACAAAGGTATTTTAAAATTTGAATACAAGCACAAAAATACAAGCAATAGCCATATCAAAAGCGCACTCAACATTCTTATATTCGTAAAGACCTTCTCTGTATTCCTTGCAATAGGACTTCCTTTCTCTATAAGATAAAAATAATAAAAAATTATGTAGAGAGAAATAGGCAATGTTATTATTAAATTTTTATTTATGCTTAGAAAAGTGTACAACGAGTAAGAGATTATCAAAGATGTTACTGAAATTATTATTATTAACCTTGTGAGGCTGTGGTTGTATTCTGCCAATGTCAAATTGTAATTGTGAGCATGACTTTTTAGCATTGAAAGGTTTGCCTTTCTCTTGCCAACAACCAAAAACATTGCAAGGAAGAATGTGCATATTATAAGCCAAGGAGATATTGGAACATTTATCAAAAATGCTCCTGAAACTGTTCTGATTACAAAGTTCATTGAAATTATTATTATATCTGCAAATATTTCGTTTCTAAGCCAAAAACTGTATATAGAACTAAAAACAAACAGAAGCATCAATGAGTAAAAAAATAGTTCTGAAAGCCTGTAAGAGAAGTAAAAAGAGATTAGCAGAAGCAAAAATGCTGCAAAGAGCGCTTCAATCCTTGAAACCTTTCCAGACGCTACTGCCCGCTTTCTCTTTTCAGGGTGATGCTTATCCTTATTGTAATCAATTACATCGTTTATTAAATAATTCGCTGAGGAAATCAAACAGAGCATAAAAAATCCGAGAACTGTCTTTTCTAATTTTTGAAGCACGAAGAACTCTCGAGCGAATACCAATGGAACAAAGATTATCAAATTTTTGTAATACTGCTGAATTCTAAAACTGCTTATAAGGAATTTCAATTTTTCCATAAACCTTGTTTTTGTTGTTTTGTTTATAAATTTTACTCAATCTTTTCTTTTTTTAAATCTTTAAGTAAAACTTAAATATTTACATTCCTGCTTTTTTTACGGCGCGCTGTGAGGAAGTGAACACAAAGGAGCTTTAAGCTATGACTTAGATTTTATTCTGAGCGCGCCATTATCTCCAACAACAAAATTTAATAAAGGATGATTAAAGAATAATTTTATTTAACCGAACATTCTCAAATAACTCTTATCCTCTTCAGGCGTTCTTCTTATTTTCTTTATTGCTTTGATGAAATCGTTATTGTTTACTGTTGTTCTGTTGTTCCTTATTGCAAAGTAGCCTGCCTCTGTGCAAACTGCTTTTATATCAGCCCCTGAGAAATCTTTCATCATTGCTATTATCTTTTTTGAATTAATGTTCTTTAACTTCATGTTCTTTGTGTGTATCTTAAAGATTTCAAATCTTGCATCTTCATCAGGCAAAGGTATCTTTATTATTCTATCCAATCTTCCTGGCCTGAGTATTGCAGGGTCCAAAATGTCGATCCTATTTGTGCAGCCGATTATTTTTACATTGTCTAAGTGCTTGAAACCGTCTATCTCTGCCAACAATTGCATGAATGTTCTCTGAACTTCTCTTTCTCCTGAAGTTCCTACTTCTATTCTCTTTGCTGCAATCGCATCCAACTCGTCTATAAAAACAATGGAAGGCGCTCTTTCCCTTGCTAACTCAAATATTTCTCTAACAAGCTTTGCTCCATCTCCGATGAATTTTTGCACGAGTTCTGAGGAAACTATTTCTATGAATGTCGAATTTGTTGAATTTGCAACTGCCTTTGCAAGCAAGGTTTTTCCTGTTCCAGGAGGCCCGTAGAGAAGGACTCCCTTCGGCGGTTGTATTCCGACCTCTTTGAACAAGTTTGGTTTTTTAAGAGGAAGCTCAACAACTTCCTTTATTTCCCTTATCTGATCCTTCAACCCTCCAACATCACACCATTTCTCCTTAGGTTTTTCAATTATGACAAATTTCTCAACATTAAACTCCTTTCTCTTGTTTATCTTTCCAACAACTGTAAGATTTTTCTGCTCGAGCAAGACAAAATCCCCTGGAACCAATTTTTCAAGGTTTGATATCAGAGAAACATAGAATTGATTTCCATTATCCAATTTCACTATTGCCTTCTGCCCTATAATTTCAACCAGTTCAGCTATCAGCAATGGCGGAGTTTTTATCCTCTCTAATTCGTTCTCCAATTTTTCAATGGTTTCTCTCAATAATTTATTCTCCTGTTCGCTGCTTGTTATTCCAAAACCGAAGAAGCTCTTCTCCTCCTTGTTTTCCTCTATCTCGCTTTCCTTTTTCATAAAACCCGTCATATGGATATGTTTATGCAGTTTTTAATTCTTTTCATTTAATTTAAAAATAAAACATTTGCATAAAATTTTATTTTGGCCTTGTTATTAAAACATCCTTAACTTTGAATATTGGAAGCACTAAAACCCCGCTTGTTTCCCATCCTGATATTGGCAGTGCTGTTCTTCCTATAAGTGTGATGTTTTTCATCATTCTTATCAGATTATCGTTTATTCTTATGCCGTATGTTGAACCACTTATGCTCTTGTTTTTCACAACCATTATGGTGTCTCTTGGTATTGTCGAAAAATCTCCTGTTGCATAGTTTTGAAACCTTGTGTACCATGTATTTGTTACTATGAGCCCGTTTTTTGTTGTTCCTATAATTTCTTCAAGATTAGAATCCCCTGCTTTCAAACTCAACAAATGAGGTTCTGGACTTATAAGCCCTGCGTTTGCAGTTGTTCTTGTTTTGTACTTTCTTGCTGTTGATGTGTTGTGCAAGAACTTCTTAAAGATTCCATTCTCTATAATAGTGTTCTTTTGCGTTGGAACCCCTTCATCGTCAAATACAGTTGAACCAGGAATTGAATTTTGAAGCGGATTATCAACTAAGGTTACAATGCTGTTTCCAACCCTCTTATTTATCATTCCTTTGAAGCAAGAGGTTCCTGTTTCAAGATTGAATATTGATGATGCCTCACCTATGCTCTCAATTATTGAAGAAGATGACAAAGGATAATATATAACATCATACTTTCCAATTCTTATCTTTTCCTTTTTCAGTCCTTGGAGTGCAATCTCTGCTGATTCTGCTGATTTCTCATTGTATTTTAAACTCTTAAAATCCCTTGCTATTGATGTTGAGTGTCCAGAAGCATTCTTTATCAAACTCCTTATTGAAAGATAAGTTATTGTTTCTCTTTGAGAAGCATTTACTCCTTTGTTGCTTATAACCCGCTTTTCTATTGTAGAACTTTCAATCACTCCTGCAATTCTTTGAGCGCCTTGATTAAGAGCAGAATTTATTGATTCCTCTGCAATTCTTATTGAGAGTTCAGAATTTTCAACTTCCTTGTTGTATAAACCATTTTGCTTTCTGTACTTGAAATTTCCTTCTGCTATCCCAAAATAATCCTGTTTTTCAGGTATAAATTTTACAATGCTCTTTATCTTCTTTATCTTTTTTTCAATTCCTTTCTTTGACATTTCTTTTAAATCAGTGATTAGTATTCTTTTCTTGAAGGCCAAAAACAAATTTATGCTTTCATCATCAAATTCATTTATTATTCCTATCTTTGAATTGTAAAACTTTATGTGCTTTGTTCTTGCTTTTGTGTAATGAACTATTATGTCTGTTGCATTTATTTCTTCCAATCTTTTTATGAGATAGTTTATTAACTCCATAAAATCTCCCTTGTATTTTTTATTTTGCGTTTTTCATTTATTTACTGATTTATTTTATCAGCAGGTTTCTTATCCTGAAACTTGGACCTCCAAACCACACAGGTATTGCCTGCATTGGTTCTCCCTTACCGCAACTTCCTGCATGAAACTCAATGTTGTCAGCAACAGCGTCAATCTTGCTGTAAAGTTCAGGGGTTATTATTTCCAAAATTGGATTTCTAACAGGAGTTGTTATTTTTCCATTTTTAATCATGTATGCTTCTGCCCCAACATACTTTTGATTCAATCTCCTGTCGTCAATATTCCATTCCATAAAATTCTTTATGTAAACTCCATTTTTCACTCCTTCAATCAGTTCTTCCTCTTTATAATCTCCTGGGATCATGAATGTGTTTGACATTCTGACTATTGGTTCGTGCTCAAATGTCTTGCTCCTTGCGCTCCCGTTGCTTTTTGTGTTGAAAAGAGAAGCAGATTCCTTGTTATGCAGGAACTCGTTGATTAAGCCATTTTTCATCAAGATCTTTCTTCTTGCCTTTACTCCTTCATCATCATAAAGAAAAAATCCAAAACTGTTCTTTATTGTAGGATCATCAGCAATGTTTGCAGCGACGCTTCCAATTCTAGTTCCAAGCATTTCTCTTTTAACAAACGACTCTCCTGCCTGCGCTGCTTCCCTTCCCAAAATTCGGTCTGCTTCGTAAGGGTGGCCGCAGCTTTCATGAACAATAATTCCTGTTACCTGAGGAGCAACAACAACATCCATTATTCCTTTCTTTATTTTTTTACCATATCTTAAGTTTGCTTTCAATGCCAATGCAAGGTTTCTTATCTCGGTTTTCAAATTCCATCTGTTAAATGCCTCATAACCAGAACTTGCACCATACTGCCAAAAGTGCTGAGCAGTCTTACTGTTTTCTGATATTGTAATTATGTAATAAAATGATACTCTCGGAATATAACTCCTTATTCTTGCTCCTTCTGAATTCAAAAATAATTTTCTCACTAAAGAATCGCTTAAGGAATAGAATCTGTTCAAAGCAACATCCTTTGTATGCTCTTCAACCTCTTCAAGGCAATTTATCTTTTCTTTGACATTCAAATTCAAAATTTTTATTCTCTCTTTGGCAGAATAACTCTTCTTGTGCGCAGGATAGTTTCCAATTTTTATCTCTTGTTTTTCAGTTGTTCTGTCAAGCCCTCTCAGTGCAGAATCAATCAACTTCTTTATGTTTTGCTTTTCAAGCTTGTTCGTTGAAAAAAAAGCAAAGGTTTTCTTAAATAACCTTACTCCTATTCCTGATTCTTGGCTTGAAACTGCATTGCTCAATATTCCGTTGTTTATTGCATAGTGCTCTGAAAATCTTTCCTCAGCCCTAACATCTGCATATTCCACTTTCTTTTTCAACGCATATTCCAATGCAAATTCTGCTGCTTCTTCAAAATTCATTTTACCGATTGTTTTTTGGAATTGCAACTAATATTTATTTATTTTGATTGTTTCTTCAAATTCACAAAAAAATTCAGCATAAAACAAAACATTCTTTGGTTCTGCTCTTTAGCTTTTTACCCTATGACTATATGCTTAATATTTGCTTACCTCTTCAAGAAGTTCTCTTGCTCTCCTGTTTTTTTCAAAATGAGTTCTTATTGAAACAAGCATTTCGTTTATGCACTCAGCAACTGCTCTTTTCAAGTCCAAAGGGTGGATTTCTCCTTTTGAATACTTCTCAACCAATTCTTTATAATTTACTTCCAAGTTTCCCCCATATTTTTCTGACCTTTGAATTATTATTTTCTCATACTTTTCAAATATTATATACTTGCAATATTCAATAACAGGATTGTTCTCAATGATTTTTTCAGGACAATAAGCCTTCATCATTTTATCAAAAACTGTTTTTTCATCGTCTGTCATGAATATCGCTGTTTCTGGCTTTGACTTTGACATCTTGAGTTCAATAACTTGTTCTATCTTATCCTTCGATTCTACTTTTTTTGTTTGCAATCCTAAAAGCATGTGGTGATGAACTGCAACAGGTTTTTTGTAACCGAGTTTTGGAGCGAGCTCTCTTGCAAGAATATTTACCTTTCTCTGATCAAGCCCCAACTGACAGATATCAACATCTAACTCAAATATGTCTGCTGCCTGCATGCAAGGATATAATATCTGAGATGCTTTGAGCACTTCATCCTCTTTCCTTCCCATTATTTGCCCGCACCTTACTATTCTCTTCAGCGTTGAATTTGTTGCTATTCTCATGACCTTTTTCCAATAATCTGGTTTGGAGATTAATTCGTTGGCCCAAACAAAGCTTACGCTCTCTGTTTTCAAGCCACATGCTTTCCAAGTTTCAATCATCAATTCTCCTGCTCTTTGAATTTTTTCAAGATCGCCATTAAACTTATTGTTTGCCCAAGCATGCCAATCAGCCACAAGGATGTTAAACTTGCATCCAGCACTTATCATCTTGTTTATGTTTATAACCCTCATCAGACCTTGTGCTATGTGCATTATTCCGCTTGGCTCAAATCCGTCATAAGCAACAAGAGTTTTTTTTTCTTCAAGAATCCTTTTTAGTTCTTCTTCTGTTATTATTTCTTCCCCAACCTGCTTTATAAGATTTAATCTCTCTTCAACATTCATTTTAGAAAAGATATTGTGTGTTCATATTTAAATTTTTAGTTTGGATTTTGCTTATAGACCATGTATTTTAAATTTCAAATGCTTGAATTAACTCAAAAAAGCAAGTAATTAAAATGCACAACACCAATTGAATTTTTAACGCATTTAATATCTAATATTTTTACACATTTATCTTGCGCACATAAAAACTATAAAAAATAAAAACATAGATTTTATTTAAATAAAAAGATTTAAGGACATTATGAAAAACCCTTTTTGGTTCTCAAATCCAGTAAATGTGAGTAGTAAGAGAAACCCTCTAAGATATTTAAATAAAGCAAAAACTTCAGTCTAGAAGAATATTATAATTTCTACTGTTGTAGATGCGGTTTCCAAAAAGAGTAATTTTTAAATACTATTTGATTTATTTAGTATGATATGAATAACATTAAGAAGAATAACATTAAGAATAACATTAATGATATTAAGTATATAAATAAAATTTCGTTAAAAAAAATTTTTTGCATCATTTTTTTAATCTTGTTTTTAATCAAGCCGTCATTCGCAGCGCTTGAAAAGAATGTTAATTTTTTTTCTGCTTGGAGTTGGAGCAATGTTGACATAAAGATTTTTGGAAATCATGTTTTAACAGACAAATATGGAAATGTTTTGAAAGACAACAGCATTGCTTTAAATAATGTAAAAGACGATCACTATGAATGGGATTATGAGGACAACAACAGTTTTGACGGAGAGTGGTATTTCAATGGCGGTTCAATTAGCAGCCCAAAACTGATAGTAAACAATGAATTGTTTCATCTTTTTGAGGATTTTATGAATGGTTATACTTCAAAACTACCAAAGGAAACTTCTATTAGGTATGTTTGCTGCAAGTGGTTTGAGCTTGAAAGCTATGAACAAAGATGCACTTTTATAAATCCTAATGATGAGTGTAACGAAGAACCTGGAAAGATGTTGTATCTGCTCCAAGTTGAGAATGAAAGCAAAAAAGAGAAATGCTATTCTTTTTGCTACAGCAAGTACAACACAACCCAAAACTCTTCATTAGTTGAAAGTTATGTTGATTGTTTAGACAAGTGTTTTTTGGAAAATAAGATTTTCAGGAGCGAGGAGGATTTTTTTAGCGATTTGTTTGAAATATCATTCTACAACATAACCAGGCCAAATTCTAAAGAAAAACAATACGGCTACAATATTTTGTGCAAACTTGAAAACGGACTTTGGTGTTCTGCAATACACTTTAGAAAATATTCTTCAGGATTAAGTTTTTCAAAACCTGTTTTAATTTTTGGGGATGAAGAATTAAAAAAGGAATTTGGTGTTGGTTCTGAAGCCCTAATCTATCATAGCAATGAATTGAAGAGCGTTGTTATTGAAAATCCTGGTTTTAATTTTGTGAATATTACAAACTTAGAGGAATTTTCAGAAAAAAAATTACCTGGCTACAATTTTAAGAGTGAAGAGGATGCTTTAAAAAAGCTTGTTAATTTAGATTTAATAGGAACTGAAAAATACTTTAACAACCTAAGAGTTTTTCTGGAATTAAAATTAAAAAATTCTGGAGAAATTCCAATTGAGATTAAGCAGGTGCTGTTTTTTTATGATAAAAAAAATTATACTTTTAATTCGTTGGAAAAGAATTTGATTTTAAATCCTGATGAAACAGGAAACCTAATTTTTTATAATGATGATTTTTGCTCTGTTTTCGGCAAAGAATTAAATGCTCTAATAGTTTATGCACCTTACAATTATTTGGGTTCAAGGGAGTTTGTTTTTGAGAAAACAGCAAAGGTAAAATTTGAAAAGAATGTATTTTACGATTACTTTGATGTTGATGTTTTTTACCCAACAGACGATTTCTTTGTCTATGAAGCCAATCCTTCAATAACAAACAACGACAGAATAGATTTGCATGTAGGAAACTCTGGCGGAGTTTTGAGAAGCGTTATAAAATTAAAGCCTATTGAAGATAATTTTGTGAGCGCAAAATTAAGGTTTAATGTTCTCAATTTCAGCAAAATTTCTCAGATAAGGTTTTATCCAATAAGCGCTGATTTCAATTCAAAGTATGCAAATTTTGTCCTTATGCCAAAAACTTACAATATTCCTTACGATGTTTTTATTGACAGAAACGGAGAATATTTATTGGACATCACTGATATTTTAAAGGACAAAGAAAAAATCGTTTATGGCTTCTTTGTCAAGGCCTATAACGAGGGATTAAATAATGATGTAATAATAAACGCCTTGGAATCTGAGAACAAGCCAAGAGTGATTCTTTTGAAAAGAAGCAATAAAAGAAATAATTTGGCAGAAAAGCTCTGCTGATTTTTCTAAAAATCCGAAAAAAATCACAGGACAAAACCAAACAAAATATATTTAAAAAAGAAATCTTGGTTTTTTAACATGCTCTATGTAACAGAACTTGCAAGTTTTGAGTATTGCCCAAGAAAACTATTTTTGCTAAAGACGCTAAAGATAAAAGAGCCGTTGAGCAAAGAGGTTGCTATAGGCAGATTGAAGCACAGAGCTTTTGATGTTATCAACAAAGAACAGGAAAGAATTGTGTGCGAAATCAGCAGAATGGACAAGGATTTCATAGAAAGAATTTTCAGGATTGAAAGTTCAAACATTCTACTGAATATCATTAGAGAAAACTCTGATTTGTTGAAAGAGTTCAACACAAGTTTTGTTGATGCTTACAAACTAACTTGGAACAGCATACTCTCTGACATAAAAGAGAGAAGCACTGTTATTTATAATTTCATGCTAAAAACAGGACTAACAGGAAAAGAACTGTGGAATAATCTAACCCCAAAAATTGAATCAGAGGTTCCTGTCATCGATGCTGAGTTGCAACTCTGCGGAAGAATTGACAGGCTTCTTGAATATGAACACGAGTTTGTTCCTGTTGAGTTCAAAACAGGGAAAATGCCTTCTGAAGGTGTTTGGGAATCTCATAGAATACAAGCTGAAGCATACATGATTTTAACCAAGAAAACTAAGAACTTTGAAGTGAAAAGGGCTGTTGTCAAGTATTTAGATTATAATGAAGAAAGAACTGTGTGCTATAATCCTTTTGTTGATTTAAAGATAAAAAAAACAATAGAAGATGTTAAAGAGATGCTGAATTCTGAAAAACCTCCAAGAATAATGAACAACAACAAGTGCAGATACTGCAAGTTAAAGAGCGTTTGTTATGGGCTTTAGAGATAAATAACAAAAAATTCAAAAAATAGAAAAATCAAGTCAAGCCAATGTGTGGTGTTCCTCAACTTTTTAATTCAATCACTGCAAAGAACATGCAAAAATAACAAAAAATAAGAATATGCAATTAACATGCAATTTTAGCGTGCTGCATTTGTAAATCTTCCAATTTTCTTGTTTGAATATTTAAATTGTTTTTCTGCTCCTGCTTCTTCTACTCAGAAAATTATTTTTAATTTCTGAGTTAATAAAAACTTTTATAAACCTTCTGAAATAAACTTTATGATGTGTTTGTATTGAATTTATCTTGTTTTTTGCTGAAAAACAAAAAAGAGTTGATGCTTTTATGTGGAAAGACGATGCCTTTATCTTGTGGTTTGACCAGGTAAATATTGAAGATGTCCGGCTTGTAGGAGGGAAAAACGCTTCTTTGGGAGAGATGTATGTTAATTTAACAAAAAAAGGTATTAATGTTCCTAATGGTTTTGCAATAACTGCAAGGGCTTACTATTATTTTTTGGAAAAGGCTGGCATAAGGGAAAAGATTAACGAACTTCTTAAAAATCTTGACACAAAGAATATTGAGCAGCTGCAAAGAGTAGGGCACGAGATAAGGTACTTGATAAGAAATGCAATGATGCCTGAGGAATTGAAGAATGCTATTTTGGAAGCATACTATCATTTAGGACTGCAATACGGTTCTAATCCTGATGTTGCTGTAAGGAGTTCTGCAACAGCAGAGGACTTGCCTGATGCCAGTTTTGCAGGCCAACAAGAAACATACTTGAACATTAGGGGCAACGATGAGTTGCTTGAAGCTGTGAAGAAGTGTTTTGCTTCTTTATTCACTAACAGGGCTATTTCATACAGGGCTGATAAGGGATTTGACCACTTCAAGGTTGCTTTGAGCGTTGGAGTTCAAAAGATGGTTCGTTCTGACAAGGCTTGTAGCGGCGTTATGTTCACAATAGACACAGAATCTGGTTTCAAAGATGTTGTTTTAATAAATGCTTCTTATGGTTTAGGTGAGAATATTGTTCAAGGAGCAGTTAATCCTGATCAATACTATGTCTTTAAACCAACATTAAAACAGGGTTATAGAGCAATCATTTCTAAAAAACTTGGCACCAAGGACATTAAGATGATTTATGCTCAGGAAGGCAATAAACACACAAAAAATGTTCCTGTTGATCCTGCAGATAGAAAAAATTTTGCCCTCAGCGACGATGAAATATTGGCGTTGGCAAATTGGGGCTGCATTATTGAAGATTATTATTCTGAAAAGGCTGGCTATTACAAGCCCATGGATATTGAGTGGGCAAAGGATGGAATCAATGGGCAGTTGTTCATAGTTCAGGCAAGGCCTGAAACAGTTGTTTCCCAAAGGAACAATAGCATAATTAAAAAATACATCATTAATCCTGATGCTAAAAGAAATGCAAAAATTCTTGTCAAAGGAATGAGTGTTGGAGATAAGATTGGTTCTGGCAGAGTTAGCGTAATCAAGGATATTCATCACATAAATCAATTCAGAAAGGGTGATGTTTTGGTTACAGAAATGACAGATCCTGATTGGGAGCCAATAATGAAGATTGCTTCTGCAATAGTAACCAACCGCGGCGGAAGAACATGCCACGCTGCTATTGTAAGCAGAGAACTTGGGGTTCCATGCATTGTTGGAACTGGAAATGCAACTGAAATTCTAAAACAGAACTCTGAGGTAACAGTAAGTTGCGCTGAAGGAGAAACAGGATTCGTCTATGAAGGAATTTTGGATTACAAAGTTGAAAAGATTAATGTCAATGAAATCCCAAAAACAAGAACAAAGGTTATGATGAATGTTGGAAATCCTGAAGAAGCGTTTAAACTTTCATTTTTGCCAAATGATGGGGTTGGGCTTGCAAGGGAAGAATTTATAATAAATTCTTACATAAAGGTTCATCCAAATGCTCTGTTATTCTTTGAAAAGGTTAGCGATTTTGATGTTAGAAAAAAAATTTTAGAACTCACAGAAGGTTATGAAAACAAAAGGGAATTTTTCATTGACAAACTTGCTGAGGGTATTGCAATGATTGCGGCTGCTTTTTATCCAAAGGATGTCATCGTGAGATTCTCTGATTTCAAAACCAACGAGTATGCTGGTCTGTTGGGAGGAGATATTTTTGAGCCAAGAGAAGATAACCCGATGATTGGCTGGAGAGGTGCTTCAAGATACTATTCTCCAAATTTTAAAGACGCGTTTGCTCTTGAATGTAAGGCTATATTAAAAGTGAGAAATGTTTTTGGGCTTAGAAATGTTAAGGTGATGATTCCTTTCTGTAGAACGGTTGAAGAGGGAAAAAAGGTCTTGGAGGAAATGGCTAAGAATGGTTTGGTACAGCACGAAAATGGTTTAGAGGTTTATGTTATGTGCGAGATTCCAAGCAATGTTGTTTTGGCTGACAAGTTTTCAGAAATATTTGATGGATTCAGCATAGGCAGCAATGATTTAACCCAACTAACACTTGGACTTGATAGGGACTCTGAACTCGTAAGTTCAATCTACGATGAGCGTAATGAAGCTGTTAAGAGATTGATATCGCAAGTTATAAAAACCGCAAAGTCCTTTAACAGAAAGATTGGAATATGCGGTCAAGCCCCTAGCGATTTCCCTGATTTCGCAGATTTTTTGGTTGAAAACAATATTGACAGCATTTCTTTGAACCCTGACAGTGTTGTCAAAATGCGTTTGAGAATTGCTGAAAAAGAAGGTGTTTTAGATTGAACAATTATGACAGGAGAATTGTTGAAAACCTAAAAAGGAAAAGAACGAGCAATGATTTTTATGATGAAAATAAGAAAGGAAAATTTAATTTGAAGTACCAAATGAATGACCGATTGTTCGCTCTTTTGTTTTTGGTTATTTTGTTTGTACTTATATTTTTGTTGTTTTAGGGTGATCATCTTGTTTTTTAAGAACAAAATTGACAGGAAAATGAAAAAGATTTTTAAGAACAACAGAACACTAATACTTGCTTACGATCATGGATTAGAGCACGGGCCAAAGGATTTTAATCTCAAAAATTTTGCTCCTGAATTTGTTTTTGAACTTGCCGAAAAATTAAAGTACAATGCTCTTGTAACGCAAGTAGGGGTTGCTGAAAAATTTTCAAGTTCTTACAGGGTTCCGTTGATAATAAAGGTCAATGGAAAAACCTGTTTGGGCAGCGAAATAGTGTCAAGACAGAACTGCAGCGTCAAGCGTGCTTTAAAATTAGATCCAATAGCGCTTGGCTACACAATATATCCTGGAAGCGAACATGAGAGCATAATGTTCAACGAACTTTCAAACATCATTGAAGAATCCCACAATCATTGTTTACCTGTGTTTGTTTGGAGTTATCCAAGAAACAAATCAGGGCTTGATGACAATAACACAGATGTCATTGCTTATGCTGCAAGAGTTGCCTTTGAATTAGGGGCTGATGCTGTTAAGCTTAAATACAACAACGATTTTGAGGGCTTTAAATGGGTTGTGAAGTGCGCTTCAAAGGCAAAGGTTGTTGTGGCAGGTGGTTTTAAAACAAATGATGAAGATGTTCTAAGGATTGCTCAAGAGGTCTTAGAAGCAGGAGCATCAGGGCTGACTATAGGCAGGAATATCTGGCAGAATGAAAATCCTGAAAGAATAACTCTTGCTTTAAAAAGAATTGTGTTTGAGAACAAAAAGAGTTCTGAAGCGTTCAACGAATTTTACATGCAGAATTAAGAAGCATAAAGAGCATAAAACTAATGCAAAACAATGAAGGGTTAGAGCTCTAATTCTCCTATGATCATTTTTTCCCTCAAATAGAAAAGATATAAAATTTTATTGCTTTCTCCGCTGAGTTTCTTTTCATAGTAGTTTCTTGTCTCCCAATAATTTTCTGGCTTAAATCCCTGCTTCAGAACAACATACTTTGCATTCAGTTCGATTAGTTTTTGAAGTATTGCTTCATCACATTCTTTTTCGCTTTCCTTAAAATAGATTATTTTATACTGATTAAAAAAGTGCTTTGCATTTTCATCAGAGATTTTATCTTTTGATGTGAGAATTAGATTTCTTCCAGAATCAATTATCTTTGCTTTTGTTCCTGAGATTTCAAGAGCTTTGTGTATCATCGAAGCCCTTCTCAAAGCAGTGTTTGGCTCCAGCAGATACTCTTCGAGCTTGTTTGTTTCTTCAATAACAGAATCGTCTTTCTCAGAATTGAGATAAAGAATTTTTTCCTCTGGAAAATCTACTATGCTGCAATCTGCTCTTTTAAGTCCTGAAAAATACAATGTTAATCTCTTGAGTTTTTTGTCCTGGCTCAAAAACTCTGCTTCAAAATCAAGCCCTATCTCTTTTCTTAATGCTCTTAAATTAATGAAAGGGGGCGCTTCTATGGCTATGTTTGGAGTGATTTTTGAGTATGTTTCTACAATTTTTTTTATGAGAATTTTTTCCTCTTCTCTTAATCCTTGCTCTTTTCTTTGCGGGTCGCAAAAGATTGCTCTTGGCTTAAACTCCTCAATCTTTTTTATTGTTTCTTGGCTGAAGATATCGCCTCTTAAAAAACTTACATTCCTTAAGTCTAAGTGTTGGGCATTTTTGAATGCATAGTTTATCTTTCTTTCATCAATGTCAACTGCCAGAACATGCTTAAAGTATTTTGCAAAACTCATTGTCTGCGAACCAATTCCGCAGCAGAGATCAGCAATCTTTTCCTTTCCAATAACAGAACTTATCCTTCTTGCTCTATAATCTGCTATGAATTCTTGTGTTGTAAACCTTAAATCTTCCTCGTTCATTAGCATCTTGAATCCTTTGGAAAAAATATTCTCTGCCTTCATCTGCGCTTTTGCAATGCTCACAAGTTCTTTAAGTTCATCTTCTTTTAGTTTCTTGAACCTTTTACTTATTAGGTTACTTCTGTTGCTCTTTATAAGAAATTTTATTCTTGCAATGTCTTTCCTGTGATTCCATGCCTTGAACATTTCCTTGACCGTTTAAAACCTCTCCCTTTTTAATTTTTGTTAAATTTATCTCAAATCGCTGAAAATCAACCCATGTGAAAATTTCTCTTCAAATGAAATTTTGCTGTTATTCTTTTTAGCAACTATTAGGGATTGATAAGGTTTTCCAACAGGAGCTACTAAAACTCCATTGTTCTTTAATTGCTTCAAAAGATTTTTTGGGATTTCTTCACACGCAGCATTGATTATTATCCTGTCAAAAGGCGCTTCTTCTTTGAATCCATTTTTTCCGTCTCCAAGAACCAATTTTATGTTTCTTGCTTTAAATTTTGCGAGATTTTTCTTTGCTGTTTCAAAAACATCCTTGTCAATCTCAATGCTTATGACCTTCTCAGCAATCAGAGCTATCATAGCTGTTTGATAACCCGATCCCGTTCCTATTTCAAGAACTTTGCTGCCTTTTGTCAAATTCAGGTTTTTCAGCATCATCATTATAACTGTAGGTTGTGAAATTGTCGCTTCTTTTATAAACGGCAGCGCTGTATCAGCATATGAGAAATCTCTATATTCTTTAATGACAAAATCTTCTCTCTTAACTTTTAAAAATGCATTTATCAATAACTTGTCATCTTTATCAATGATTCCTTCTGTTATCCAAGATTCTAAGAGTTTCTTCTTCTGCATTGAAAATTCTTTGTCTTTAATACTTTCCATGCTAAAAATGAATTTTTTGTTCATTAAAAAATTTGCTCAAAAAAACAAAAATTTTATAATCAGCAATGAAAAGATTAATATTATGAGGGGAAGGCCTTTGAAATCAGATGTTAGAGATAACATCGTTGACCTTCTATTTCTTTTAAAAGAAGCCCATGGTTATGAGATTTATAAGTTTTACAATCTTCTGTTTCCAAAGGTAAGCCAAAGATTAATATACTATCATCTAAGAAAGGGCGTTTCAACAGGAGATTTGGACATAAGCAGGATAAGCAAGATTAAAGGCAATTTCAGTTGGGGTTCAGATGCAGAAAGAATTTATTATAAGCTGTCAAAAAACTCAAGGCCTAATCCTGACAAAAAAACAATCCTTAAATTCAAAAAAATAAAAGCATCAATAGAAAAAACAATAAGAAGCAATAAAAAATAAAATGGAATCAACATTTTTTTATTGTATCAGCGGTTTTGTATTGTTTATACACGGGCTAATAATGCTCAGCAACGCAGTTCAAAAATCATTCAGTTCTAATTTTAGAAAGATTTTTTGAAAAAGCCCTTAACAATCCTTGGAAAGGTGTTTTTATAGGAACATTCATAACTTCTGTTGTTCAAAGCAGCAGTGCTGTAACTGTTTTGGTTGTTGGACTTATTAATGCAGGAATAATAAGCTTCTATGATTCTCTTGGAATAATTTTTGGTGCTAATATTGGAACAACAATAACAGCACAGTTTGTTGCTTTTAAACTCATTGCATATGGAATTTACTTTATGATTTTCGGATTTTTATTATGGTTCTTTAGCAAAGCAAAGAAGAAAGGCATTGGAGAAATAATTTTTTATTTTGGACTGCTTTTCTTTGGATTAAAATTGATGGAAATAGGGCTTGTTCCTTTAAAGAACAGTCCTTACTTCATAGAGATTGCAAAGAATTTGAAGAGCCCTCTGCTTGGAATTCTTGTTGGTCTTGTTTTCACTGCAATAATACAGTCAAGCAGGTTACAACGAGCATTGTTGTTGTCCTTGGAATGGAAGGTGTTTTAAGTTTGAATTATGCTGTTCCAATAATTTTAGGAGCAAACATTGGAACAACAGTCACTGCAATGCTAGCTTCTTTAGGAACTTCTAAGAGTGCAAAGAAGAGTGCTCTTTCTCATCTATTGTTCAATGTTTTTGGAGTTCTGCTTTTCATCTCTTTTTTGAAGTATTTTGTTGGCATATGCAGTTTAATCCCTGGAGGAGCTGGAAAGCAAATAGCTGCTGCACACACCCTGTTTAATGTCATAACAACCCTCACAATGATAGTTTTCATAAAACAATTTTATACCCTTATAAACAAGCTTGTTCCGTGCGAAGAAGAGTTTGTAAGCATAGGAACAAAATACATTAACAAAAGGTTAGTTAATAATGTTATTATAGGGCTTGAACTTGTCAAAAAAGAAATCCGGAGGGAAGCAGAGCTTTCTCTTAGGATGCTTGAAAAATCAATGAGAATAATTCTTAACAATGAAATCAACAATGAAAAGTATGTTAATAATGCAGAGGTTGTTGTTGATGACTTGCAAAAGGAAATAACAGATTTCCTTACAGAACTTACAATAAAAGAGGTTTCTGACAAAGAAGCAAGAATGATTTCCTCTTACTTAGGAATTGTCAACGATGTTGAAAGGATTGCAGACCACTCAACAAATCTCTCAGAACTTGGAGTTTATGCTCATAATGAAAATATTAAGTTCTCAAAGAATGCAATTAAGGAGTTAAAGGAAATCTACAAGAATGTTGAGGAGAATGTTAGATGCTCTTTAAAACTTTTAAAGAACTTTGATGAAAAAACAGCAAGGCTGATTATTGAAAGAGAACAAAAGATTGATTTGATGGTTAAAGAAGCTGGTTTAAACCACATAGAAAGGTTAAAGAAAAAAATTTGCAATGTTGCTGCTTCAACAATATACACAGACATCTTAAACAACCTTGAAAGAATAAGCGACCACTGTATGAACATAATGGAAGGCGTTGAGAAATTTTCTAAATAATTCTATTCTGCTACACTTTTTCTGCTGAATTGTTGTTGCATTACTTACAAGATACTTACAATTATGGACTCGCCGGGATTCGAACCCGGAGCCTCTGCCCTGCGAAGGCAGCGTTCTACCGTTGAACCACGAGCCCAATCATTCATGCAGTAGTTCTTGTTTTTAAGATTTTGTTAATTTTTATTTTCTTGTTTTTTCTTCTATTTTTGAAAGAAAGCCTAAAATAGCATAGGCCTCTCTCTTTGTAAGTTCTGATTTTCCAAGCACTCTTTTCCAAACTAAAAGCTGAGTTCTCTTTCTTGAACTTGTTTTGAATTCTAAATCGTTTAACAATTTTTTAATCTTTTTCATTATTATTTCCTTTTCTGTTCTTGATGCCAATGTTATTTCTGAGTATCCCTTAAAATCTTTTTTGAATATTTCATACAAAATTATTGCCAATGCATGAGAAACATTCAAGGTTTTGTAATCTGATGTAGGGATTGTTATTGTAAAATCACACTTCTCAAGTTCTCTGTTTTTCAGTCCTATGCTTTCTCTGCCTATGAGTATTGCAATCCTTTTATTCTTTATTCTTACAATCTTCTCTGCTGCTGCTTCTGGGGTTAAAGGAGTTCTTGCTATGTTGTAATCTGTTGTTATCTTTGCTGTTGTTCCAATAGCATAATCAAAACTTCTGAATGGAATGCTCTTTGTTATTCTCGCATTTCTCAAAACATCATTTGCGTGCTTGCTCACAAAGAATGCTTTGGCATCAGGTTTGCATTTTGGATTGACAAGGATTAGTTTTTTAAATCCAAAATTCTTCATTACCCTTACAACCAGCCCTAAGTTCTCTCTATTTTCTGGTTCTACAAAAATTATGGTTATCATAGATTAAACTATCTTTTGCTCATTTAAAAATTTTAATAAATTGATTAGATTTTCAGTATTGGTCTAAAAATAGGAACCAACAGATTCAAAATCAGCAACAAAAGAACAAACCATGATACTCTCTTCCAAATCTCTGCTGCCTTTTTCCTATCCTTGTAGATGGACTCAAGGGCTGTTTTCAGCAATCTTCCCCCATCAACAATTCCTAAGGGCAACAGATTGAACAAACCTATTCCTGAGCTGATAACCATTATAAAATTAAAGAGGTTTAAAAACCAGTTTGTTATTGAAAACAGGAACCTGCTTCCTTTTGGAACCCTTTCTTCCTTTACACCTGTTATTCCTATGTAACCCTTTCCTGCTTTTTCAGGGTTCTCTGTTGTCACGAGAACAAAGGTTTTGTTTTCTGAACTCAATTCAAGAGTTTGATTAGGCTTAACATTAATCATTGCTTCTAAAAAATCATTATAGTTTGCTATTGTCTGATTGTTGATCTTGTTTATTATTATTCCTTCTTTTAATCCTGCTTTTTCAGCAGGAAAGCCCTTTTGCACGCTTGTGAAAGATATCCCTGCTTCTTTTGTTATATTCATGTATAGCGGGTTTAGGAATATAGAAATTATGAACATTATAATGATTGAAAGAATAATGTTTGCAAAAGGACCTGCTGCAAATATTGAATACTGAACTATATCCTTTGATTTTGAAATTTCCCTTTCTTCTGGCTCAACAAAAGCCCCGATTATCGGCCCGAAAAGGACTATCCCTGAATTTTTCACCTTCACTTTATGAACCAAGGAAACTATTCCGTGAGCTGTTTCGTGCACTAATGCAACTATAAAGATTGTTATAAGCCAA
Source organism: Candidatus Woesearchaeota archaeon (assembly GCA_049700835.1). GTDB lineage: Archaea > Nanobdellota > Nanobdellia > Woesearchaeales > WAPY01 > JAWBOW01. The sequence goes on along the minus strand of JBNAUL010000001.1, from coordinate 130,202 downwards.
AATGTGAAGTTTAGCCTTCCAATTCCAGGTATTGTTGCTCCTGGAAGCACAAGAGTTAATGATGATGATGTTGTTGGTTTAATTATCATGGAAATTAAGTTTTGTATTAGAACAACAATCATAAAAAACATTCCTAAGAAACCTATTCCAATGCCACTATAACCAATTATTTTTATTAGTTCTTCATATTTTTTGCTAAGGCGCTGCATCAATTTCAAGCCAAACTTTGTCCTGTAGAGCAGAATGAACTTTGACTCAACATCGAATCTTTTTCTAAATATTATAACTATGATTAAAAGTGCCAAATAAAAAAGAATTATGTAAATGTTTTTCTCTATGACGCTTATTATGCTCGCTAACATGAAACCCTTTCTAAATTATTTTTTTCTTATAGGCCTAAGCGCTTTGCTGCCGCACTTCCTGCACCTTACCTTACCTGCTATAACCTTTAGGGTTGGTGCTCTTACCTTTGTTTTGCACTTTCTGCAAACAAAAACATTTCTGAAAAGTCTTTCTTCTGCTTCAGGAAATTTTGCCATAAAGAATCACCTATGACGGTTTTATCTGCTTCATTATCTTTTGATCTAAGATCTCCCAATAGAGTATGTTTACTCCTGGAGCAACCTGCCCTTTTAGTTCTTCTGGTATTTTCATCTCAATTGTCTCAAATGTTTCTGAATCCATTACTGTTGCAGTGTCTCCTTGAACTGAGAGTATTTGAGCTGACCTCTTGCCTACGATTGGTACATCCAAATTTTCGTGCCCAGGAACAACAACATCCCTCTTTTTCTCGTCTATTAAACCAACTCCAACTATCCTTACCTTTGCGTGCCCGTGTTTTCCTGGTTTTGATATTTGAATGTTTACCACCTTACAGGGTGCTCCTTCAAGTATTACATAGCTTCCTACTTTCAAAGATGTTGCCTGCGCAACCTTGGTTTCTCCCATAAGCTCACCTTAAATGACTATTATTAATGAATTAGAAAAAAACAGCCTATTTTTAAATCTTTTTATTTTTATAAAAATTGATTAACTCAAATTTAAAAAATCACTTTAACAAATTCCATCTGCTCAGTCGATTTTTTCTCCTTTCATTAAACTTTATTCTGATGTATTCTTCTAATTTCTTGTTCATTTCTTCATAATTTTCAAATTCCTTCTCTTTTCTATTGAATTTTTTTGTGTGATAAAACCTCTTGAATGTTCCCTTGAATTTTATTGTCTTGTGCAGCAATTCATGGTACATCAAAAAATCAATGATTTCGTTGTCTGCTTCCATAAAAATCTTGCTTACGGTTATTGTGTCGTTCTGAAGGTTGTAGTTTGCTAAAACCTTGTACGATTCCCTTCCAAATCTTAAGTTTGGTTTTTCTGCAAAACCATTAAAATATTTGGCATTCACCCTTTCAAATGATTTCTCTAATCTGCTTTCTGTTTTTGTCTTTTCAACAGACAGATGCATGTTCTTCAAAAAATTGTTGTAAATTTCTATGCTTGTTGTCTGCTTTGGTTTTAAGCCAAGCTTTTTTGACAGCAATCTTGCCATTAAACTCTGCACTAAACCTTTTTTTATCATCGTGTTAATGTTCTGCCATCTTTTGCTTAACTTGAAAACAACAATCCTTTTGTTAAAATTTAATTTCAGAGTTGCATATGCATTGAATTCTTTCAAAGAAGAGTATTCTATCCTGAAAACCAAATTGTATTTTTCTGCTTTTTCAGAAAATAATTCTTCAAATGCCTCTTTGAGCAATTTCTCATCCATAAAAAATTAAAATTATTATTTTATTTAATTACTTTGTGCTAAAAGAGTTCTAAAATAACACCAATAAAATTGTTTTAAACATAATTTTCAAAAATTTCAAAGAAGTTAAACGCTCAAAAAATTAATAATTAAAATTTATTAAAATTTAAACTCAATTAAGTTAAATTTAAGTTTCCTATCAGGACTTCTAAGGAAAAACAAACAAGCAAACAGCTCGTAGAAGTTTAGAACGCCCAAAAAACAAAAAACAAAAATAATTTTATATTAATTTTATTTTTGATTAAAATAATGTTAAGAATAAATTTAATTGCGCTAGAAAATATTAAATTTCATTACTTTGATTTATTAAGAATTCCTAAAGAAAAATTATGTGCAGGTCAAAGAAATAGTAAAAGCACTTAAAGAATTTAAAGCAGAAGTCGCTAAAAAGTGTAAATAATTTGGCATATTAAGTTTTTGCATAAGTTTTTCGCAAGATTGGGCAAATGGTTTGTTGCTGACTTTAAGGCCAATAAATTAAAAAAATTTTTAAACAGTCCTTAATTATTTTAAAGCATGGTTGTTGAATATGTGATTAATGTTTTCAAAGCTGAAAAAAAACCTTGGGAACTGATGATTCTCGGTTTCTTGTACTGCAGCATTGCAATCTTTCTTGGAAATTGGATATTTACAAATCATTTGAGCATGGTTGTTATTTTGCTTACTGTAATGGCTGCCTTGCCCTTGTTCTACGATTCCTTAAGGTATGAGGAACAGAAAGACATCTCAATAGCAGACGAAGTTAAGCTCTTGAAGGAACATGAAAGATTGTTTTTGGCCATGAGTTTTCTCTTCTTAGGATTTATCATAGGTTTTTCTTTTTGGTACATTGCTCTTCCAAGGGAAACTGTTGAAAATGTTTTTTTGGCACAAACTCAAACAATTGCTGCTATAAATTCCCCGACAGGAAATTTTCAATCACAAGTTAATGTTTTCTCGCTGATATTTTTGAACAATGTTAAGGTCCTCCTCTTCTGCGTTTTTTTCTCTTTTTTATACGGTGCAGGGGCTCTCTTCATCCTTACATGGAACGCTTCTGTTGTAGGCACTGCAATAGGAAATTTTTTCAGGACAGAGATAGCGAGATTTAGCTTGACCTTTGGTTTCACATCATTGTATTATTACTTTAGGGCTTATTCACTTTCAATTTTAAGATACCTTGTTCACGGAATACCTGAAATCTGCGCGTATTTAATAGCTGGTTTAGCAGGGGGAATAATCTCAACAGCAATTGTAAGGCATGATGTTACAAGCAAGAATTTTGAAAGGGTTGTCATTGACACTGCTGATCTGCTGATAATTTCTTTGGTGATGCTATTTGTTGCAGCAATCATAGAAGTCTTCATTACTCCTCTCTTTTTTCAATAATCATTCTGTTTTAAATTAATTCTATAAGAACTTGCAAAATTATTCCAGGGTTTTAACACGACCTGGTTTTATCTCAAAAATGTCTCCTGATTCAAGCATCTTCTTTATTATCTTTTCAGCATCAGGAATTGCTGCTCTCTTTATTATCTCACTAATTTCAACTCCAAAACCATCGTCAAGTTCTTTTATAAGGTTGTATATTGCGTCTGTTTTTCCTATTCTGTGTTCCTGCTGCAGAGAGAGCTTTCTCTTTTGATATTCAACTTCCAAGTCCCTTGCCTTGAGAAATTCTTTATCATCAACCTTTTTTATTATTTCCATCACAACATACTTCTCATTTCCAAATGCTCTTGGCTTTCCAATAACACACACTATGTCTCCAACATCAAAATTAGAAAAATCGTAATCACCAAATGTTCTTATGTTTATTATTCCTGTTCCATCATCTATTGTTATGCTCTTAAAATTTATTTCCTCTGATTTTGAAAGAATAACTCCTGATATGTTAACCCTTGAAATCTCCCTACCGAAACTGTCCTTAATGTAGTTTGGCTCCCATCCCTCTCTCTTTACATAATCTCCTCTTATCAAATCACTTATTTTTATTTTATAAGCTATTTGCCTCTTAAAGTTTTCTTGCATTTTTCCCCCAATCCAAGGTTCTTGAATAAGCAATGTTAAATCCTCTGTATGTAATCCCTTTCTGGCTCAAATATGTCTCCTGTTCTCCTGAGTTTTTCAATTATTTCCTCAATTTCATCAACGAGCATTCCTTCTGCGCGGCACGCTTCAATTACTCTTTCTCTCGGTATCTTTTCTGTCTTCAAGGTTTTTTCAAGATTTTCCAATATTTCCTTGAATAGCAGTATCTTGCTCCTCTGAGAAGCCCCTATTCCTGTTGTTATTCTGTCAATGTCAATCCTTCCTTCCTCATCAGTTCCAACTTGAGTTAAACAGAATGTCAGCAATTCAATTGCTTTTCTTGCATCCTTCTTGCTTACTTTGTCTGATAACCTGACTCTTGCTGAGGCCTCAGCCAACCTAACAAGCGCCTCTAACTGCCTTGCTGAAGAGGAAATTACTTGCACTCTTGAGTCTTCTCCTCTTTCTGAGGAGCGCATTTTAACATAATAATCCTTTATTTCTTCTATTGCAGCGTCTGTAAGTTTTGGGCTTACTTTCTGCCTTGCATAAGCAATGTATTTTTTTAGAAGTTCTGTTTTGATCTCTGGTTCCTGTATATCAGGGTTTTGGTGCAGTTGGAGTATGTGCCTTGCCATTTTCTCGTCTCTGCTCTCATTTGGAATGTCCTGTATTGGAAAGATAAGGTCAAACCTGTTTATGAGGGTTGGAGATAAATCTATTTGTTTTGCAAGGGTTTCCTTTGGATTGAACCTTCCAAGTTTTGGATTTGCTGCTGCAAGAACAGTTGTTCTTGCAAGAAGAGTTGCCTGTATGTTTGCCTTTGCTATTGATATTGTCTGCTGTTCAAGGGCTTCGTGCATTGCAATCCTGTCCTCATTGCTCATCTTGTCAAGTTCGTCTATGCAGCATATCCCGTCGTTGCTCAGAACAAGGGCTCCTGCTTCCAAACTCCACCCACCTAAGAAATCATCTCTTACAACTGTAGCAGTAAGTCCTGCTCCGCTTACTCCTTTTCCAGAAACATATCTTCCTTTCGGAGCTATTAATGAAATCCTTTTTAAGAGCTGGCTCTTTCCAGAACCAGGATCTCCAACTAAAAGCACATGAATATCTCCTCTGCTCACAACCCCATCATTCCTTTTCTTCCTTACTCCACCGAACAATTGCAAAACCAACGCTTCCTTTATCTTGTCATATCCAAATATTGAAGGAGCGATAGAATCAACAAGTTTCTTGTAAATCTTCGGGTCCTCTGCAAGTTCTTTTATCTGCTTCTCTTCTTCCTTTGAAATTTTTACTTCATAAAATGTCTCTTCTATTGATTCCACATTGTTTGCTTCTATCATTAAATCAAATCTAGTGAGTTTGCTCCCTGTTTTTGTTGTGATTGGTTTTTCCTTTATCCAACCGATGACCCTTATTTTACTTCCAGGGTTTGTTCTCTTCTCAGATATTGGGCTTACAAGGTCTTCCTGAAGGAATACATTTATTCTCTTTGGCTGTTCTCCTCCTTCAAGCAGTTCAGGAATTTCCTCTAAAACTATTCCCTGCGCGTCAATCATCTCTTTACTTAGAAGTTTAAACTTCCCCTTTCTCCCGCAACTGCAGCTCGTTGGTTCTGAAAATGTTTGCGATGTCTGTAGCACAGAGATTATGTTTCCGCAGGAAGGGCACTCAAACCTCGCGCTTATAACCTGCGGCCTTACATCTGATTTCTGCTTTACAATACCCTCAACAAATATTAGTTTTCCAATATCTTCTGTTCTGATCTCCCTTATTGTTTTCTGCCTTTCTTTTGGAAGATTTGAAATTCTCACATTGAAGTGTTTTATGTCTTCGTTGCTGAATTTTTTGATTGCAAGTTCTGCTGCTTTCAAAGTTTCTTCTGGTTGTTCTATCAAAAGTTCTGCAAGTTCTGGATTAAAGATGCTGAGTTTTACAAAATCCACAAAGATGAAATTCGTGTTTGTGCTTAGGGCGCTTAGTAATTCTACTTCATAGTTCTTTTCAAAGAATTCCAAAAAGGCGTTTATCTGCTCATTTACTTCCATTTTCGTTTTGTTATCTTTTATTATTTTTTATTCTTAATTTTATCAAAACAGCAAAAATTATGGAAGTTAAAAAATAAAAAAAAATTCCAAAAAATGAAACAAAAAATTCCAACAACATTTATTTCTTTAAAACTTTTTTAAGATTGCTTATGAGCATGTCTAGTGCGCTGTTAACTTCTTCTTCACTCTTTGTTCCTGTGCAAACTATCTTTCCATTGCTAAATAACAAAAATGTTGCGTTTGCCTGAGGCAGCTTATAAACTAGCCCAGGAAATTGCTCTGGCTCGTATTCTGTGTTTCTGAGTTTTATTGCAAGCTCATTAAGATTTAAATCCATGCCTATTTGCCCAGAAGCAACAATATTTTGAATCCTAATTTCTGGTTCTATGTCTATTTTTATGTTTATCTTCTCAAGGCTGCTTATTATTTTTCTTATTGCTTCCTTGACTTTTCTCATGCTCCTTGCTCCTGTGCAAACAATGTTGCCAGAACTGAAGATTAGCGCAGAAGTTTTTGGTTCCTTTATCCTAATAACTAGCCCAGGAAATTGTTCTGGGTTGTATTCTGTGTTGCTCAGGGTTGCAGCCATTTTTTCTAATGGTATCTCGTGTTTTAGAGAACTGCTAACCACAATATTTACTACATGTATCTCTCTCTTGCTCTCTTTTTTAATCTTATTTTCCTTTTTTCCCATTGTTATCATTCCTCTCTTTTGCTTTTTAATTATTTGCCCTTGCTTTTTAAATTCCTTTTTAAATAGATGTGAGAACTGCTTTATAAATACTTTTGTATAAAAATAAAATCTTTTAAAAATAACCTTTAAAAATAATATGCCCCTCTCGTTTCTCATAGAATTTTTTATTTTACTGGTCTAAAACCAAAAAAAAATTAGTTTTTTAAAAAATTAAAACAAAAAAGACCCCTTTGTTTCCATTGGAGATTTTGCTTTAAAAACAAGAAAAAATTAAATAATTTAATATAATTTTTGTAATATAATTTATTTAATATTTTAAATACAGAATATATAATACATCACATATTACATATAACAAATGTAATGCGCTGTATATTCTGAGCTCTACACAAAAAAAGAATAAAAATTTTTATTTTGAATTTTGTTTTTATGTTTATAATTTTATGTTTATAAATTATTTAATGTAGTAAATGATTTTTAATCGTTAATTTTATATAATTTGCAAAAAACCCTTTTCTGATGATTACTGAAGAACAGCGCTATAAATTAAAAAAATTTGTAAAGGAACTCTCTCAATACAAAGCAAGACACACAGAACTTGTTTCTGTTTATATTCCTGAGGACTATGATTTAAATAAAATCATTCAACACCTGCTACAAGAACAGAGTACTGCAACAAACATCAAATCATCGACAACAAGAAAAAATGTCATTGATGCTCTTGAAAGAATGCTTCAGCACCTTAAACTGTATAAAAAAACTCCTCTGCACGGGCTTGCTGTTTTTTCAGGAAACATTGCAAGCAACGAAGGAAAAACAGACCTAAGGGTTTGGAGCATTGAACCTCCTCTTCCAATAAAGATAAGAATTTATAGATGTGACAAAGAATTTGTTCTTGAACCTCTAAAAGAGATGCTCTTAGAAAAAAACACTTATGGACTGATAGTTATTGACAGGAGAGAGGCAACGATTGCTCTGCTAAGCGGAAAACAAATAATTCCTCTTGTCAAAACACATTCTGCTGTTCCTGGAAAATTCAAGGCAGGAGGACAATCTGCTCAAAGATTCGCAAGATTAAGAGAAGGTGCTGCAAAAGAGTTCTACAACAAAGTAGGAGAATATGTTAAAGAACAATTTCTGAAAAGGGACTTAAAAGGAATAATTGTTGGTGGTCCTGGCCCTACGAAACAGGAGTTTGTTGAAGGTAACTACATTACAAATGAAGTTAAGAAAAAGATAATTGCAATAAAGGACATCACATACACTGATGAATTCGGGCTTCAAGAACTTGTGAACAAATCTCAGGACATACTTCAAGGAGAAGAAATTTTTGAGGAGAAAAAAATAATGGATTTATTCTTCAACAAATTGGCAAAAGAACCTGGAAGCGTTGCCTATGGCTTGGAATATGTAAAGAACTATCTTCAGCAGGGCTTTGTTGACACTCTTCTTGTTTCAGAAAGTTGCGATGATAAACTTATTGAGGAGCTTGAAGAAGAAGCAAAAAAGTTTTCAACAAATTTAAGAATAATTTCAACAGAAACAAACGAAGGAGTCCAACTTAAGGATTTGGGAGGGGTTGCAGCAATTCTAAGATTTAATGTTGACAGATAATTTGTTTTTTAGTTTTTAGTTCTGCCAAAAATTAACTTTTTGAAAGTTACTAATTAAAACCTTTTATAGTTATTTTTCTTACTAATATTTTTAATAAATATTTTTAACAAAAACAATATTTAAATATTGGTTCTAAGTTTAAGAAAGTGTTGCTTGGGATTTTTGCAGCATATCTGTTAGATTTTTACGAAAATTAAAGAGGTGTTTCGATGAAGCAATCAGAAGATGTCGTTAATAATGTTGTTAAGAAGGTCAAAAAGAGAGATGGTAGAATTGTTGATTTTGACAAGAACAAAATAATAGAGGCTGTCTGGAAGGCTGCCAGGAGCGTTGGTTATAATGACAAACAAATTGCTCTTGATGTTGGTGAGGAAGTTATTAAAAAACTCAATGAAAAGTTCGATGGGAAAAAGGTTCCAAGTGTTGAAGAGATACAAGATATTGTTGAAACAGTTCTGATTGAAAAAAATTATTCAAAAATTGCAAAGGACTACATACTTTACAGAAACAAGAGACAAAAAATAAGAGAGTTAAAAGAAGCTCTTGGAGTGAAGGACGAACTTAAACTATCTATAAATGCAATAAAGGTCTTGGAATCAAGATACCTGCTCAAGGATACAGAAGGAAGACCTATAGAATCCTCAAGCGGGCTTTTCAGAAGAAGCGCCAAGTACATGGCTCTTGTAGAGATTCTCTACAATAAAAAATTCTATGACAAAGAAAGAAAGCAAAGCACAAAGGAAATCAAAAAAGAGCAGGAGCAAGAACTCTTTGAATACATGAAAGCGCTTGGCTACAACATTTATGACTATGAAATGCTTAAGAGAGCTTATTCTAACCTGAACATCGAAGGAAGAATGAAGGTTGATTTCTCAGAAATAATTTTTAGCTTAAAGAACAATCTTGCAGAATTAAAAAAATTAGAGGATGAGTTTTATGAAATGATGACAAAATTGTACTTTTTGCCGAATTCTCCAACTCTTATGAACGCCTCAACAAGATTAGGACAGCTCTCTGCATGTTTTGTTTTAGGAGTAGGAGATTCTATACCTGAAATCTTTGATGCTGTCAAAAACACTGCATTAATTCACCAAACTGGTGGTGGAACAGGATTTTCGTTCTCAAAAATAAGACCAAAAGGAGATATTGTCACTTCAACAAAAGGGGTTTCTTCAGGCCCTCTCTCTTTCATGAGGGTTTTTGATGTCACAACAGAAGTCATAAAGCAAGGAGGAAAGAGAAGGGGAGCCAACATGGGTATTATGAGCGTGCATCACCCTGATATTCTGGAATTCATAACATCAAAGGACTCTGAAAACAGAATTTTCAGCAATTTCAACATCTCTGTTGCAATAACAGACAAATTCATAAAGGCTTTGGAAGAGAAAAAGGAATATGAACTTATAAACCCAAGAAACAACGAAGTTGTAAGCAAAATCTCTGCACAAAAGGTTTGGGATTTAATCATATACCAAGCTTGGAAAACAGGAGATCCTGGAGTAATATTCATTGACAGAATAAACAAGTTCAATCCAACTCCTCATGTTGGGATAATAGAAGCAACAAACCCTTGTGGAGAGCAACCCTTGTTGAACTATGAGAGCTGCAATTTGGGTTCAATAAACCTGTCCTTAATGGTTGATGAAAACAAGGAAATAAATTGGAAGCTCTTGGAAAAAACAGTTAAGAGCGCTGTCCACTTCCTTGACAATGTGATTGATGCAAACAAGTATGTAATTCCTCAAATTGAGAGATTGACAAGAGCAAACAGAAAGATTGGTTTAGGAATAATGGGTTGGGCTGAAATGCTAATAAAACTTGAAATTAAGTATGATTCTGAAGAGGCCTTAGAGCTTGCTGAAAAGGTTATGAAGTTTATAACAGAAAAAGCTCGCGAGAAATCAGTTGAACTTGCTGAGTATAAAGGCGTGTTTCCAAATTTCAAAGGAAGCATATGGGCTGAAAAAAACATTAAGGTCAGAAATGCAACTGTAACAACCATTGCTCCAACAGGAACTTTGAGCATAATTGCTGACACTAGTTCTGGAATAGAACCATTATTTGCTCTTGCATTCGTAAGAAAGGGTGTTCTTGGGGAGACAGAGCTCATAGAGGTCAACCGCTTGTTGGAATCTGTTCTGATAAAGGAAGAACTTCATTCTGAAGAAATCATGAAAAAGATTATTGAAACAGGAACCCTTGAAAACATAAAAAACATTCCTAAAAAAATCAAGGATTTGTTTGTAACTGCACACGAGATTGAACCTGAGTGGCATGTTAGAATGCAGGCAGCATTCCAAAAGTACACTGACAATGCTGTAAGCAAAACAATAAACTTGAAGAGAGAAGCAACTATTATTGATGTTGAAAAGTCCTACAAGCTTGCTTATGAGCTTGGATGCAAGGGAATAACAATATACCGGGATCAGAGCAAAAATGTTCAGGTTATTTACAAGGGCGCTTCCCAAAATTTGCCAAAAGACAAAACAGAAAGAATAGAACCAAGTTTGCTTAAAGAAGAAATGAGTTCTGTTTTTGAAGAATCAGAAGAGAGTTGTCCTGTTTGCGGAGCAAAACTCTATTTTGCAGAGGGCTGCCACACCTGCTTGAGTTGTGGTTATAGCAAGTGCGGTTGAAATCCTTTTTAAATTATTTTGGTTTTTTGAAAATATGATAATAAACTTAACAGGAAATGGAAAGGGAAAAACAACTTCTGCTTTGGGAACTGCTTTTAGGGCAATGGGTTATGGAAAAAAGGTTTGCATAATTCAGTTTATGAAAACAGAAAATTCTGGAGAGTTTAATTTTGCCAACGAACTCAAAACAAGATTAAACGAGAGAATTTTAATCTATTCTTTCGGCAGTGAAAAACTCATAGCAAAAAACAATGATGCTGTCAAAGAATTAAAAACAAGGAGTTGTTTTAAAAAACTCAAAATAAAAGTAAAAACCCTTGAAGATAAAAAACTTGCAAAACTTGCATTGAAAAAGGCCCATGATTGCTTGAAACAAAAACCCTTCCTATTGATCCTTGATGAAATTAATCCTGCTGTCTATTTTGGGCTAATAAGCAAGAGAAGGGTTTTGAAATTTTTAAAAAACTCTTTAGAAAATTCAAATGATACAAACATTATTTTAACAGGAAGAAACTCTCCTAAAGAGTTTATTGAAATCTCTGACATTGTTTCTGAAATAAGATCTGTGAAACACTATTTCAATAATAAAAAATCAAACATCTCTGCACCCGTTAAGGGAATTGATTTTTAATTTTTTCATGCTTTATTCAAAAGATTTAAATAATGTTGTCAATGCCATTTAAGTATGGACTATGAAGAAATGCTTGAAAGGGCTTTTTCAAAATTACCTGAAAAAAAATCAGCAGAAGAACGTTTTGAGATTCCAAAGGTTAGAGGGCATATTCAAGGAAACAAAACAGTAATAAGTAATTTTCATGACATCTGTTCTGCTTTGAGGAGAAAGCCTGAGCATGTCCTAAAGTTTTTGCTGAAAGAGCTTGCAACTCCTGGCGAAATGTCAAAAAATATTTTAATATTTGGAAGAAAAATATCTGCATCTCAAATAAACGAGAAAATAGAAAAGTATGCTAAGATTTATGTGTTCTGTCCTGAATGCAAAAAACCAGACACTGATTTGATAAGAGAAGGTTCCTTCACATTCATCAAGTGTTCTGTTTGCGGGGCTAAAAAGAGCGTTCCCTAAAATAGGATTAATAAGAACAATTAACTAAGAACAATTGACAAAAGCAAAAATGTAACAAGAACAACAATATCAAAAATTCTTAAACGCTTTCGTTCACAATAAATGCTATTGGAATGTTGTTTATCTTTATTATGTTCTTTTGATTCACAAAGCCGTTTTTTACTGCAAGTTCCACAATTTTGCTTCCAACAAGATTTATTGAATTAGATGCTTCCATTAAACTCAAAACTCTGTCTTCGTCCATTATCTTGCCTCTATAAAAATCAGAACTCAAGTCAATCTGCTTGTTTCCTTCTGAAAATTTTTTTCCAAAGATATCAGAATCACAAACTGCAAGAACTATTCTGCCTTCTGCCTTGTGAATTTTTACCATAAAACTCATCCAAACCACCTCTTGAGATTTTGCTGTTTTTCTTTTTCCTTTCCAAAAACGCTTTCAATCATGTTTTTTGTAAGTTCCAAACTTTGCTTTAAGTATGTTGAAACATTGTACTTCTCTGCTATGCTCAGAGCAGGCTCAAGATATTTTATTATTGAACCTTCTGATATTGTGAAAATAATTCTGCCGCCGCAATCGCACTTTCCTGCAAATGGCATTCTCCTGTATTTCTTGTTGCATTTTACGCACCTGAACTGCTGCCTTGAAAACTTCCTCAGATTTCCTCTCAAGTCCTTGAGCAGGTGCTTTTCAATCACAAGTTCTGCAACCTTTGCAGAATCAACAGCCCTTAGAAGTTCTGCAATTTTCATCTGCCCTTTTATCTTTTCCTCCATTGTTGGTAGAGTTTTGTAGGACGAACATAGTGTTCCTAAGTTTATATTTGAAGTTGGATGCGTGAATAAAAAGCCTTCGTACTGCTTGTATGTACCTAATCTCTTTCCAAGAGTTTCAACATTCACTTCATTCGGCATCTTGTAATTTTGGGCTGCGTTGTAAAGTTCCAGCGGATAGTTACTTGTAACATCCATTTTGTAAACCATGTCATCTACCTCTGAAGGAACAATAGTTTCTGTTAGAACAAGTGGGCTATCCATCGTCCTCCCCCCTCTCTTGTCAGGAAGGTATTGCCTTGAAAAGTTTATGAATCCATCCATCAACAATATTATTGAGGTTTCATCTCCATCACAATCTCTTCTCATTGCAGCATGACACAATGGATGAGCCAATATTGCCTGAATTTTTGAAAACCCTATTATTCTGCAAACTATGCCTGCTGATGTGTGTGGAGCAAGCCCGATTACAAGTTGTCCTACAAGTTCTTCAGGAGATTTCAAGTTGTAAAACGGCTTTAGCTTGTAAAATTTTTCCAAAAGCTCGTCTATGAGTTTTGAAACCTTAAACATAATTATGTCTGCTGGCTCATCAGTGTATCTTTCCTTTGGAATTATTATGTCCTGTGGTTTTAATTCTATTATTTGTTCCTCGCTCACAAGTTTTCTGCCATATATATCTTCTTCGTAGCCCAATTCTTTAAGTTTTTCAACAGATGTTCCAATTTCAGATGGCTTGAAATGGGTTATTGGAAGTTCTGTCATGTCATACCTTACTGTTCCATCTTTGTTGACGCAAAGCCCGTACTTTGCCCTCAAAATTCCCTTGCAAAGATTTTCTAAAACATGATCTTTGTTGTTAGTTCCTCTTACTCCTTTTATCAAATCAGGATATATGTCTGTTTCTAATCTTTCCAATGCTTTTTTAAAATAGTGATTTATGTCTAACTTTTCTTTTCTGTATGTTTTTACTGTGGTGTGCTTGCAAGGATGTTTAAGTTCTCCGCATATACTGCAATAAAACATGGTTGTTGTTTTTTTGTTGCAAACTTCACACACAGGATATATTGTCTTTTTGTTGCAGGAAGAGCAAAAGAACAATGGAAATTCTGCTTCAACAAAACCTGCTTCCAATGCTGCCTGAAAAGACCTCATCTTTCCTCCTTGCTCTCCAACAGGAAACAAAACATTAGGACTTCCAATCAAAACCCTCATCTTTGCCTTTTCAGGCCTTCCCATTCTTGCTCCTATGAATGTTCCTGCCTTGTCCTTTATCTGAACGCCTGACTTTTCTGTCAAGAAAGAAAGAATTTCAAAATCAGGATTTTTTGATATGCTTGAAACATAATCTCTTGTTTGCTGCAAAAATTCTTTTTCATTCAATCCAAGCGTCTTAATAAGAGCAAATCCTTCGTTGCGTTCAACGACTATGAATTCGTTTTGAACGCTTCTGTGAGGTATTCCAAGGATTTCAAGAACAGATTTTAACTTGCTTTCAAGCGGAAAAATTATTTTGCTGTCCTCAATCTTTGCCTTTTCAAACATCTTGAGAAGAACAATAAAATCCTCCTTTGAGATTTGAGTCCAATAGTATGTGTAGTAAGGATGCAGAGGAACATTAAATGCGTTTGATATCTTGAATGCCAATTCTGAACTTATCCTTGTTTTGAACGGATTTTTAAAGAGATTTGTTATTAATTCTGAATCCGCTTCTATGATGTATGCTGTTTTTTCAAAATCCAAACTGCCGAAGTGCTCAACAACGCTTGCTTCCAACTCTTGGATGTACCATTCTTCGCAATAACCCAAAGGAACTAATTTATGAGCTCTGTCAAGAAAATCCCCATAACTTATGAGTATGTCTCCCAAATATATTATTTTTTCAATATCCTGTTTCACTCTCTTGGCATCAGAAACACTATCAAGTTTCAAAAGAGTTCCGTCCTTCAATCTGACAACAGGTCCTTCTATAGAATCACATGAGCTTATTGCTGCTGCTTTTCCAGGCCTTTCAAGTTTTAATTGCGTTCCAATTGCAATGTAGTTTTCTAATAACTCCATTGTTGTTGGATTTAAAGAAACTGCTGAGAAACCACTTGTCCTTGACCTTCCAAGTCGCAATCTAAACCCTCCTGAAGCCATAGGAAAAGAGAGAACAGGCCTTCCTCCAACCAAGTCAGTTATGAATGTGTAATCAGGGCTTATCTTCGCATTTAGAAGTTCCTTGTCTTCTGTTGCTGCCTTTTTTAGTTTTTGTATTTTCAAGAATTCCTCTAAAAAACTCCAGTCAATGTTGAAATCCTTCCCCCAAACCTTGAGTTCTTTCCAGAGTTTAGGTGCTTTCAGTGCAATCATTGAAACAACCAAGCAAAAACCGCCCCTTATCCTGTTTGTGCTTACTCTTTCCAAATCCTTATAATTTGAAACTTCAAGTTTTTCTGTTGGATCTCCATCAATTTCAACAGGAATGTTTGCTGCCAAAAATAGTATTTCCTCCTTTGTAGGTCTGTACTGAAGATTGGTTACTCTCTCGTCATAATCAAAGAGTTCTGTTGCAAAACGGTTTATCTCCTTTTCTGTTGGATCATATGCTTCAAAACCAAAAACCTTTCTTATGTAATCTGCAATTATTACGCAAACAGCTGCTGCTGTTCCTCCTGCCCCTCTTATAGGACTTGCAAATTTGATTGCAACATAGTCCTTTCCATCCTGCCTCTTCTTTATGTTCAATTCCACAAAACCTTCTAATGGCGCTGAAACAACCCCTAATGTTATGTATGCAAAACCAGTCCTTATTCCAACCTCCATTGCTTCTTTTAAGTCCTTGAACTTGCAGAACTTTTCTTTTGCAACTTCTTCTGCAATTGAAAGAGCAACCCTCCAGTCAAGAACTCCAAACTTTTTTTCTAATTCTAAAATTCTTTTTGTAACTCCTGAATTGAGTAGTTGCGGAGCCACGCTTGAGATTAAACCCTCAACGCGCTCACTCATGTTCTTTGCAATTGCAATGTCAACTCTCTTTTCTGGGTCATAGCCCAAACTCCTTGCTTTTTGAGCATACTCATAAATCCTTGAGACTTCTTTGTTTAATCTTTCAAAATAGTTTTGCATTGAACTGCTTGCTTCAACCATAGCGTCCTCTTTTTTCTGTTGAATAAATTAATACGATTACATATTGTTTGATCAAACAAATTTAAGTATTTTATAGTTTCTTGTTTTAAGATTTATTACAGGAACCCTTCCTGGTTCTGGGTGGTGCCCCATCTTTTCTTGAAAAGATGTTTTTAACTGCCAGCAACTCCCTGATATCAATGTTGTTCCTCTGTAATCTGAGATTGAACACTTGTGAATGTGCCCTGTTGCAACTATTTGCGGAACTCTGCTTATCACTAAAGGATCCTCGTCATATTCTGGAGAAAAAATCGTTGAGGTGTAGCTTGGTGCTAAGTGCCTTCTCTGCAGCAAAAATTTAATCACCAGATCAGCTCTGTCATAGCCTCCTTTTAATCTTATTGAATTAACATTCACTACATAATAATCAAAGCTAAAACCATGATACAATAAAACATCAAAACCAGGAAAGTTTCCTGAGCCGTGAATGTTAATTGTGCTCGGATTGCTAAGCAGAGTTATGTTTTCC
This sequence comes from Candidatus Woesearchaeota archaeon, assembly GCA_049700835.1. Lineage (GTDB taxonomy): Archaea > Nanobdellota > Nanobdellia > Woesearchaeales > WAPY01 > JAWBOW01. Next base: position 113,895 of record JBNAUL010000001.1, on the reverse strand, counting down.
ATCTCATAAAGATTTGGAATAAACTTTTTTGGGATTGGTGGCTGCGGCTCTGAAATCCTGACTGCATCATGATTGCCTGGAATTATTATTATGTGCTTGTCCTTTGGAATCTTTGAAATTATTGAAACAAATGCCTCATACTGCTTGTAGATGTCTTTTATTGTCAATTCCTTTTCTTGCCCAGGATAAATTCCAACTCCGTCAACCAAATCACCCATTATAAAAATGTACTTTGTAAGTTCTGCTGTTCTTCTCTGCTTTTCATCTCCTAAATCAGAGTTTATCCAGCTTAAAAACTTGTTGAGCTCTTCAGGCATGAACTTGTTTGAACCTATGTGAAAATCTGAAAGAAAAACAGCATATGCTTCATCCTCTGATTTTAATGCTTCATTCACTATTGGAACCTCTGGCAAAAAGATCTCCTTTGCAAAAAAAAAGTTTCCTCTTGCAGTTCCAAGAACTCCAATTACTTCATCTGTAACTATGTCCTTTGCCTTTTCATATAGCTCCTTGTTTGATTCTGTCACAAAAACATTGATAAGCCCTGTCTGGTCTTCAAGAACAAGCTGAATCTTGTTTGTCTTTGTTATTGCCTTGTCATAAACTATTCCTATTATGCTAACTTCTGAATTATCCCTTTTTTCCTTCACTTTTCTTATTGTTGTCAGTTCTTTTAATCCGATGTTGTTTTCAAGAATTGAAGACAAAAACTTATACCTGCTAAGATAGTAATTCACAAAATTTTCTGTTGTTTTTTTATTTGCATTTTCAAAATAATTTTTAATTATTTTCACGCTGTAGCCGTTTATCTCCTTTGCTTCCTTTCTGCCTTCACTTTTCTCAAAGAATGAATTGTAAAGCTTGTCTTCCCCGAATTTCTGCTGCATCGATTTAGCCCGCTCAAATTCTTCTATGTTAATCTTTCTGTTGCTCTTATAAAGCTCAATTATGTCTGAATCAAGAACTGCAATGTTTTGCTTCAATAACTCATCAATCAGATTTCTATCAAGGTCTTTAATTTTTTCTATTGCATCAGGACTGACTAAAACATTCCTCTTTACAAACTCCTCAATTATCCTTCTACTCTTTTCATCAATCATGCTTTGCCCTAAAAATTTGAATAAACTTCAATCTGATTAAGAAAGTTCCAAGGCCTTTTCAAGTAATTCTTTAAGCTTGTTTGTTATTTCATGAGATGTTGAAATTGTTATTTCTCTTGTTCTGCCATACCTGCCTTTTGAGATTACTTTTGCATTTATTATTCCAAGCATGTCAAGTTCTGCCAAAACATCAGAAACCCTTCTCTGAGTTAACGGCCTTATATTTATTTTGTCGCATAAACCCTTGTAAAAATCGTATATTTCTCCTGTAAAAATCAGTGGTTTGTTCTTTTCAGAAAGTTTCAAAACAGAGTAAAGAACAACCTGAAACTGCTTTGGTTGAGTTTGAACAGCATCCAATATTCTTTCTCTTTCAATCTTTTCTTCTGCCTCGTCAATATGGCTTAATGAAACCTTTGAAAGTCCTTTTCTTTCAGCAATCTCTGCTGCAACCCTTAAAAGCTCCAAAGCTCTTCTTGCATCTCCGTGTTCTCTTGCAGCATATGCAGCACACTTTTCAACAACACCCTCTCCTAAAGCATCCTTTTTAAACGCTCTTTTAGCTCTTTCATACAAGATGTCTTGTATTTGCAATGCATTATAAGGAGGAAAGAGTATTTCTTCTTCTGACAAAGAGCTTTTAACCCTTGGGTCTAAATTATCCACAAAGACCAAGTCGTTTGATATTCCTATTATTGATAATTGCGCCTTGTTTAGTTCCTCATTTATTCTTGTTAAGTTATAAAGTATAGCATCTCCTGCCTTCTTTGCCAATTGATCTATTTCATCAAGTATTAGAATTATAACCTGTTCTTTAGAATCGAGCGCGCTGAAAAAGATTTTATAAACCTCATCAGTTGGAAGTCCTGTTGCAGGGATTGCCTTTCCAAATTCTGTTGCAAGTTGAGCTATCAATCTATATTCAGTGTCAGCAACTCTCTTAAGTTTGCAATTTATGTAAACAATCCTTAAAGGTATTTTGTTTTTAGATGCAACTTCTAAGATGTTGTTTGTTGTGTACTTTACGCAAACTGTTTTTCCTGTTCCTGTCTTTCCATATATGAACAGATTTGATGGTTTTTCTAATCTAAGAGCAGGGGCCAAAACATGCGCTATCTGTTCAATCTCTTGTTCCCTGTGCAAAATCTTGTTTGGAGTATAGTTTGCCTGCAAGACCTTTTTGTCAAGAAATAAAGAATCCTTTGTTAAAAACTTTTCAAAAAAAGATGTCATCTTTTTTTCCATGTTCTCCAAAAGAAATCAGGAAATATTTAAATTTTTATTTTCTTGTTTATTTATATTTTAATATTGAATAAAAGAAAAAAGATTTTGCAAAAGAAGTGCCTCCTACACCTTTATTTCTTTTGGAAGTTTGGAATTGTTTTGTTATTTTGTATTAAAATTAAAAGTTTTTTGTGTTTCAGAATGTTTAAATCTTAGAATTTAAGTTCATTGAAGTTTAATGATTTTAAAGAATATTTTATAAAATATAAATTATAACATAAATTTGCAAAAATCTATATGATAATCTCTCTTTTGTGAGTTTTATAAGTGCTAATTTTTATTTTTCTTATTTTGTTTTTCTTTTGCAGTTTTGTTTCTTTTTTTATTTATTTATCTTTTTCATTTATTTTATCTTTATTTTATTTATTTTATTTGTGTTGTTTTTATTTCTTTTTCATTTTGTTTGATTGCTGTATTTGCTTATGCATTTATGCTTTTTTGTTTTTTATCAGTTTATTTTTACCTTGTTATTTTTTACCCAATATTTTTTATTATTGCATTTTTGTATTTACTTAATTTTTTATTTATTTGATTTTGATTTGTTAATTTACAGCATTTTTTTTACTTCATTCTATATGCTCATCTATTTTATTTACAACTTATTATTTTTTATTTATTCTTTTCTTATTTGTTTTTATTCTATTTATTATTTGCATCACAATCATTTATTTATCTTGTTGTTTATCTCATATTTTTATTTTTAATTTTGTTTTTAATTTTCTTTGGTTTTTATAATTCTGTTTGTTTTAATTTTTGCAAATTCTAACTTGTTTTTGCTAGTTTTTTGTTTTTTATTTATTTTTTATTTATATTATCCATATTTTATTGATAGTATTTTGTAGTTATAATTGTTCATTTATTTTAAAATTATTTTTTTATTTATTATTTATTTATTTTTAAATTCGTGTTTAAATTTTTTATTTATTTATTTTCAATATTGAAATAAATTTTCTTAAAACAAAACTTAAAATAGATATTAAAAAAACAAAACACATAAAGATTAAAATTGTTTTTTTAAAAAATGTTAAAAATGAAAAATAAATGAAGTAAATATTTTTTTTATAAAAAACAAAAAAGAAGAACGAAAAGAAAACAAATAAAAAAGATTAGAACTTTGGAAAAAAATTTCAAAAAAGAAACATCTCAAAATCAAAAAATTTTAAATTTTAAAAATAAATGTTAAAATCAAAATTTTATTGATTTGCTTTTGGTCTATTGATTTGCTTTTGGTCCAATCTTTAAACAACTGCTTGCAAACATTTCTTATACTCTAACAATATTCTAACAGAAAAATAATGCAATTTTGTTATGTTTTTTTTATCATAGCCTACCACAAGCACAATTTTGTCATAATTTTATTATAAAATCATTATAAAGTCATTCTATGTTTATTCAATATATTTTTTATTTCACATATTTTTTATCATGCAGCATTATTTATTGTAAAATTAGAATCATTATAAATTATTACTACGTTAAGTCAGCGTAACTTTTAAATTTTGAAGTTTTTAATTTTTAATTCCAAACGCAGCTTAATTTGTGCAATTAATTTTTTATTAAGCAGCAACAGCAAGAAAATAAAAATAAATCAAAAATTCATATAATTCATAAACCAAATTTTTAAAATCATAAACTCAATTGCAAATTTATTTTAATTTGTTTTTATTAAAGTTTTTGCTAGCCATTATTAGCATAAGAGTTTTTTTTTGCTTTTAGCTTTTTTTATTTTTTAGTTTTTATTTTTTTATATTTAATTAAAATTAAATGTGCTTGTGCAAACAAAAAAATTGGCCTTTTTTAATTATTAATGATGTTTAAAAATAGAATGATGCATAAAGCAGGTTTACTCTTTTCAATTACTTGCACAGTTTCTTGCACATTTTCTAAACGAAATCAAGGTGTCTGTGTGTTGGAATAAAAGAAATAAATCAAATAGGATAAAACAAAATAGGATAAAACAAAAACCCAAAACAATGCCGCTTTAGTTATCTGTTTTTCTTTTTGTTTAGCCCTTATTTTATTTTAATTACTCTCAACACCTTTCAGTTATAAAATTTTTTCTTATTTATTGATTTTTTCTTACTTATTAATTCTTATAGTTTTAATTTTAGTAGTTTAATCTGAAATTTTTTTTGAGTTACAAAGTTGGTTAATTTATTTTGTATTCCTAAAATTTTTGGTTTGTTTTATAATTATTGTATTGTTTTATAATTTATAATATTTTAATTATTTTGCTTTTTGCAATCACTAAATTATTTTTGTTTTTTATTTCTTAGGTTTTTATGGGTTTTATGTCTTGCATTTGCTGTGCCAATTCAGCAGATTATTTTTAGTTTTGTTGTTAGGGTTTCTTGTGTTGTTGCATTTGCTATGCTTATTCTAAGAGCAACTTAAAAGCTAAAAGCAGCCTAAATTTTTTACCAAGAGTTTTGGTTGGTGGGCTCAAGGTTGTATTCTTTATTTATTTTAAGATCAATCCAAGCGTCACAATTTTTAGTTTTACTATTCTGGCTTTTGCATTTTGCTACCATTGCATTAGTCAAAATTTTTGCATTTTTGCTCATAAACTTTATTATTCGTAAAAAGTTTGCAGGCTTAACAACTAAAATTGCAGAGTTGATTTTACATGTAACTTTACATACCTTGAAGATATTTTTCTGCGTTTTGATTATAATATTTTAATCCTTTTATAATCTTTTAGCTTTAAGCCAGTTTTAAGTCAACAGAGCATTTAAGATAGTTCGGTGCTTAAGATTTTTTAATACAGAGAAAATTTAGAATGCTTTAGACGAGTAATTAATAAATTAATGTTTTTAAAATGTTTTAAGCGTTTAAATCATTAAACTTGTTTTTATCAATTTAAAGTTTCACACTGTAATCTACAACTCCGTAATCCCTCACTGCAGTGAAATTTACTGTTGTCTTGTTTGTTTTTTTATCATAGTTTATGCTGTTTATTCTTAATTCTTTAACAGCAAAGTTGTCCTGCTCTTTTAGTTTTAAAAAATAAACCTCATTAATATTGTTCTTTTTGAAGAAACCAATCTGCCCATTTTTTGTTCCAAACATTATGTAAGAACCAACCTCTGTTGCACAGTTCACAACATCATTTTTTAACCAATTCATTTTCCAAACATCCTTAAAAACATATTTATTCCCAACTTTTTCTAATTTTCTTATTTGGTTGTTGTCCAAAGCCATTAAAATGTTTTCAACCCCAAATTTTCCTTCTTTTACTTCAAAATCCCTAACAGAACTTTGGCCTGTGTAAAACTCAATGTTTTCAACCTTTTTTAAATCATCATAAACAAGTATTCTTGAAAAATTTGCACCAGATTTTTTTGAACTTAAATAAATCTTTTTTCCAACATAGATGTCTGTTATCATTTCGCCAAAACTTAAATCAATCCTGCTTTCCTTTTTAGAAGACAGGTCTTTTAAAAAGTAGTTGTCGTTAAAATCCTTTTTGACAACAATTTTTTTATTATTTGAGCCAAAGCTTATAACATCTTTTGCATAGATCTCTTCTATTTTGTTTTCCAAATTATCTTTTATTTCAACAACATCATATTTGTTGTTTGAATCAAAGTTCAAAATGCTGTACAGACCATCCCCACTTAAAGAATAGTGTTCTTTTCTGCTGATTGAAAACTCTGTTCTTTTGTTTCCATCAACAAAACCATTTTTTGGTTCTGTTCCGAGCAAGGTTCTTGGAAGAGAAACAGCATTGTAACCGATAACAAGCAATGTCAAAAAACTAACAAATCGCTTTAAAGGATTAAAGTGCTCTGAACTTTTGTTTTTATTTTTTTCTCTTTGCTTCTCTTCCATTTCCCTTCTTATAAGTTCAGGAATTTTCACATTTATTGTGTTATTCCACACAAACCAAGTTCCTTCAGGAGGTTCTCCAATTGAATTTTCCATTTTGCAACTCCTTTATTTGATTTACACTTTAATTTATTTAAGGTGTTTTAAGCAACCAAATATTTATTTTTATTGCTACATTGAAGATATTTTATAATGGAGGAAGTTCTTTCCATACAGAATTGAAATAATTTTCTAATGTTGAAGCAAAAAACTCTGAGTTAACCCAAATTCCTATATCATATATTGGGTGGATGTCCTTGTCATTGGCAACCATGAAAACAACCTCTTTTCCATCAACAACCACAAACCTTGAATTTGTTTTTGCTTTTTTTACTTCAACAAAATCCTTCAATTCCTTAAGAGTTTCAAGACTCTCCTTGTTTATCGGCGCAGCAATTTTTATCTTCACATTCTTTTCTTTGAGTTTTTTAAGTGCATTCTTTAAATAATCAAGTTTTTTAACAAACTCTGTGCTTGTGGTGTGTATTATGACATTATTTTCTGCATTCTTTATTATTGATTCTATTTTATTGTAGATGTTTGTTCTGCCCTTTATTGCTCCTGAAAGTTCTGTAACATCAACAAGTTCTATTCCTGTGTTGTAGAGCTGGTTCAATTCCTCTATGATTTTGCTTTCCTTAAACTTTTCAAGGAGTTCTGTCTTTGTTTCAGTTTCCTTTATTATCTTCTTCTTAACCATTTCAAGAACTTCCTCAGGAGGGACAGCAACATACTTTATTGGTTTCCCAATTTTCATTATTATGAAGCCCTTTTTTTCAAGGCTTTCAAGAACATCATAGGTTCTAGACCTTGGAACATTTGCAATGTCAGAAAGTTCTCCTGCGGTTGAAACGCCCCTTGAAAGGAGAGCGACCCACAACTTTGCTTCGTAGCTATTTATGCCAAAATCTCTTATCTTGTTTAAAAAGTCCTTTTGAACAATCAAAATGATCCCCTCCTAATTATTTTAATGAATGCTCGTCTACCACTTGCTAATATTTTGACTATTATTTAGTGAGTAAAATAAACCTATATTTAAATCTTTTGATTTTTATTATTCCTTAGTAGCAAATAAAATCAAAATTATATTTTGGAAAATATAAAAATTTAAAAATCTTTTTTTGATTTAGCAAATTGATGCAAGGAAGCTTAGAGGTTATAATAGGAAAGCAGGGTTCTGGCGTCACTTCTACTCTAAGGGAAAGATATAGTCCACTCCAGGCGACGAACAAAATACCATTCATAATTTTTGTGCACAAGGACTCGTTTGAAGCAGCAAACGAGAACACAAAAAAGATTTATTTGAATTCAAAAGCACGCATAGTTTCTTCTGTTGATGAAATATTTTCAGAAATGAAGGGCTATAAAATAGAAAAGAACAATGGAAACAGGGTTTCAGAAGTATCGCAGTATCAGCAGATATTTATTGATGGAATTCATAACTTTGGAGACCTAAAATTGATAGCACTCTTAGAGAGCGCAGCATACAATGGAAAAAAGGTTATTGTAGCAGGTAATACAAATCCAGAACAATCAGAACTGCCATATCCTTTAATGCCTGCTCTCATTGCAAAAGCAGACGGTGTAACTCTTCTATCAGAAAGCGGAAATTTGGAGATTATTACAGGCTGCATGTTTTCATCAAAGAGCCAAAAACTTGCAAGAAAACTGAACAGCCTGAAGTCCAAGAATTATAATGTTTTAGCATTTAAACATTCATTAGATGCTGAAAGATTTAATGAGAGAAGGGCATTCATAAGAGGACAAAGCGATGATCCTTATGGTTTTGAAGCACATACAGTTTCCAAGGTTGAGGAAATAGAAGGAATTATTGAGGAATTTGAAAAAGATAGAAAAATAGATTACATAGGAATTGATGAAATAAATTTTTTTCAGGAAACAGAGTTGGTCAATGTAAATTCATATCTGCCAGAAAAAATTTTTGAGTTAGTGGTTGCTCATAAAAATTCAGTTTTCAATTATCTCTCGCCATACGAAGTGCTTGAAGAAAACATTTATTTTAAAAAACCGAAAACCCAAAAACTGATTGAAAATCTATCAAAAAAAGGAATAAAGACAATAATCTCTGGTTTGGACACAGATTACAGGGGTGAGCCATGGAACTGGTTCACCATATTTTGCTTAGACGCTAAAATATCCAAATTAACAGCGCAGTGCAGCGAGGAAGGGTGCTTGAACAACGCAACAAAAACCATGAGATTGACATACGATGAAAATTTAGGAAAATACACTCCTTCAAAATATAACGAGCCCATAGTTCAAGTAGGCACAAACATAGAACTCCATAAACACATTTACACCCCGAAATGCAGGGAGCACCACAGAGTTGAATATGACAAATATGACGAACAAAATTTCAATTTAAATCCAAAAATAATATTTCAATTTTAAATTTAATCGAAATCTTTTTATATTAACAAATGATTTTATTAATCCTTAACAAAACAAAGAGGTGGTAATATGGTAGATGTTCTGCCAATGGAACAGGTTATCCTTGCAGTAATACTTGCAACATTAGCTTCAATCGTTTATTCTTTGAGAATGTTGTTTGTTATGGAAAAGCGGGTTGCAAACATAGAAATTAACATTGAAAAATTAGTTTTAAAACTGTTAAAGGAAGAAGAAGAGGCCCTGAAAGAAGAAGAGATTAAAGAAGAGATTGAAAAAAAGGTACTTAAAAAGAGAAAATGAATGTTTCTTTTAAGGTTTTAAAATGCGTTTAGAAAAATTAGTTAGAGACATTAAAGCGTTGAAAATTCAGGGAGCTGAAAATATCTCAAAGGAAACAGCAAAAGCATTCATAGACATAATCAAAGAATCAAAATCAAGAACTATCTCAGAGTTTTATTCAGAGATGCTTACTGCTCGGAAAAAAATTTTGAGTGCAAGACCTACAGAACCTTGCATTCTAAACACTTTAAACTTTATGTTTTACAATGTTCTGTCTGACAGCTTTCCAGAGGTTGTAAAAAACTTTTTATCAAGGATAGAAGCAGCAATAAAACATTTTGAGGAATCAGACCTCAAGATTTCAGAGATTGTAGCAAAGAAACTGCCGAACGATTCAGTCGTATTTACACACTGCCATTCAAGCACTGTTGTAAATGCTCTAATATATGCTAAAAGAAAGGGCAAGAAGTTCATTGTAAATAACACAGAAACAAGGCCATTTTTTCAGGGAAGAAAAACCGCTTTAGAACTTTCAAGAGCAGGAATAAAGGTTCAGCACTTTGTTGATTCTGCAGCAAGATTAGCATTAAAAAAAGCGGATTTGATGCTCATCGGTTGTGATGCAATAACATCGGAGGGAAAGATAATAAACAAGATTGGCTCTGAACTGTTCGCAGAAGCAGCCCACAACTTAGGAGTTCCTGTCTATGTGTGCACGAATTCGTGGAAGTTTGATTTTAAAAGCGTTTTTGGTTACGAGCTTGAAATAGAAGAAAGAAGCAAGAAGGAAGTTTGGGAAAATCCTCCAGAGAATGTTTGCATAAACAATTTTGTTTTTGAAAAGGTAGATTCGTCTTTGATTTCAGGAATAATATCTGAACTCGGAATTTTTAAGCCAGAGATCTTTATTCAAGAAGCAATTGTTCATTACCCTTATCTTTTTAAATCATTTAAATAAAAAAATGCAATAAAAACGAATTAGAAAAGATAGATAAAAATATTCTTTTTATGAAAAATTGCTTAATGATTGCTTAATTGTTTTTTGTTTCAATGGAAAAGTATTTATTTTATGAACACACCTCCTTAAAAAATGCACAGAAAAGCAAAGGGTTTAAACGCTGAACGCTCAATTGTAAGCAAATTTTGGGACTCTGGCTGGGCAGCAGTAAGAGTTGCAGGTTCAGGATCAAGCAAGTTTCCAAATCCTGATGTTTTGGCTGCAAAGATTGGAAGAAAATTGGCAATAGAGTGCAAAACAACAAAGGAAATAAAGAAGTATTTCTTTGAGGAAGAAATAAAACAGCTTAAGGATTTTTCTCAAAAATTTGGTGCAGAACCCTGGATTGCAATAAAATTTGACACCCTCCCATGGTATTTTATAAGTTTGGATGACCTTGAAAAAACAGAAAAGGGTTTTGCAATTTCGATACAACTTGCAAAGATGAAGGGGCTCTTATTTGAGGAACTCATAGCTTAGGTGTTTTTCATGAACAAACAAGAACTTGATTTGGCTGCAGAAATATTAGGTGAAAAAGTAGTTAAACTTATAGAAAAGATGGATTTTGAAAAAACCATCTCAGAATACAAACTTGCTGAAAAACTAAAACTTGATATAAACACAACAAGAAATTTGCTCTATGTTTTGGCAAAGCACAATCTTGTTTCCTTTACAAAGGAAAAGGACAAGCTAAAAGGGTGGTATATTTATCATTGGACCCTACATCAGAAGAAGTTCAAGGATTTCTTAATAAAAAGCCTTGAAAAGAAATGCGAGAAGCTTAAGGAACTTTTGGACAAGGAAAATTCGCAAATCTTTTTTATATGTGAAAACAAATGCGTAAGAATAAATTTTGAACAAGCGTTAAATTTTAATTTTAAGTGCCCAGAATGTGGTTGCTTACTTGAGGAAGATAATGATTTCAAGAACAAAATCAAAAGATATGAAGAAGAAATAGAATCCTTAAAGAATACAATTCTAAAAATAAACTCAGATAAAATTAAAAAAACAGCAGAAACTAAAAGCAAGAATAAAATCAGGAATTTAAAATCCCATAAAAAATTAAGTAATAAGGAAAGCAGAAAGAATTTAAAGAAAGTTATAGAATCAAAAGCAGAACAAAAGAAGCAAGAAAAGAAAAAGCAGAAGCAAAACAAACAAAATAAACAAAAAACAGGCGAAGTTGTTAAAACAAAATCAATAAAAAAGCGTAAAAATTGAGCCAAAGATTAAAAAACAAGAATAGTGCACAAATGATTTAAAAACGATTTAAATTATTATTAATGCAAAAACAATTTTTTTGTTTTTATTTTACGCAACAATTATAATTAATTATATAATTTTACTTGAACTTTTATAATCATTTTTATAGAACTCCTAGAGAATGAAAAGCAAGCAATATGATGAAGTTTAAAGGCAAAATGCAATCAAAATTGCACGATTAAAATATTTTAAAGCATGCTGAAACGCGCTTCAAATATTTTTATGTTATTTTGAAGAAAAACTTAAAAATATGCTTGCAATCATTTAAGTGCAACAATTCATGTTTTAAGAAATAAAATTAAACAGACAAAAAAAAAACAGACAAAAAATCCTGCTTTTTGTTAAGAAAAAAATGAATAAAAAAATGAATAAAATAAAGGAAAAAACAATTCCAATTGCTGCAATGGAGAACCTCTTGAAAAGATCAGGGGCTAAAAGAATATCAGAAGATGCTAAGGCAGAACTCAAGAAATCATTAGAAATTATCTCAGAGGAAATTACAAAACAAGCCCTTGAATTTGCAAAGCACGCGCGCAGAAAGACAATAAGATCAGAAGACATAAAACTCGCAATTCAGAATTATGAAAAAAGGGCAAAACTTTAATTTCTTTTAAACTGCTACAAACTCACTTTCATAAAATCATAAGCGCAAACGCTGTTCTTAAAATATTTTTTTGCTTCCTCTTCAAGCTCTCCAATTCCTTTATATCTCTGGCTGAAGTGGGTTAATATCAATTTTTTAACATTTGCCCTTGTTGCTATGTAAGCAGCATCTTTTGCAGTCAAGTGAGAATACTCAAACGCCTTTTCCTCAAGGTCTTCTTTGAAAGTGGCTTCTGAAATCAGAAGTTCAGCATCGTTTGCAACATTTAAGCAATTCTCGCAAACACTGGTGTCAGTTATAAAACCAACCGCCTTACCCTTTTGGACATAACTGACATCGTCAGGGCTTATTCTTTTTCCATTGTAAAAAATGCTTTCTCCTCTCTGAAGTTTTCCAATCAAAGGACCTTCAGGAATTTTGTATTTTTTTATTGCAGCAACATTTATCTTTCTCTTGTCCTTTTCAACAAAACGATAACCAAGGCATGGAATTTTGTGTTCAAGCTTGTAAGATTCTATTTTAAAATCCTCATTTTCGTAAAAAACCCCATCCTTGCTGATTTCTCTTATTTCATAGTTTAAATTGTTGTTAAAAACAAACATCTTTGTCATGCTTTCAAAGAATTTTTTGGTGCCTTCAGGCCCAAAGATTAAGAGGTTTTTTTGATAGTTGCTTGCAGCCAGAGTTTGCAAAAGTCCTGGAATTCCTAAAACATGGTCTCCATGCCAATGAGTTATTAAGATTTTTGTTATTTTAGTTAGTTTTTCATTAGCTATTCTTAACTGCCTCTGAGTTCCTTCTCCGCAATCTATCAGAATGTTTTCTTCTTTGAATTTTAGGAGTATTGAAGTATGGTTTCTCTCTTTTGTAGGTACCATCGAACTCGTTCCTAAAAACAATATTTTTATCATATTCTTGGCTATTCTCTTTTATTATTTATATTTATTCTTTTTACAGTTAAATTTTTAAATGTTGTATTCCTACTTTGAAAAATAATGCCAAGAGAACTAAAGAAGAGCAATTCAGAGGAAAAAAAGGAAAATCAAGAAAATGCTCAAGAAAGAGCCCAAGAAGGCAGCAAATCAGAGAACAAGGGTGAATTAAAGAAAAAGAAAATAAAGAGTTTATTAATCAGAGAAAGGGTTCTGACAGAGAATAGCGATGAAGCAAGGTTATTGAACACGCAAAGCGTTTTTGGTTCATTGCTTAGTGACGGAAGGGTTCAGTTATCTCTATTAGAAGCATTTTATTTGATGTCAAAGGACAAGCTTGAGGTTTATGATTACAGAAACAAATTAATAAGCGCTGATGATTTTGTAAAAAAAGCAAGGAGGGTTGAGCCGAACTTTTGGGTTCGCTACTGCGTTTTTAAGGATATAAGGGACAGGGGCTATATAATAAAAACAGCGCTTAAGTTTGGAGCAGATTTCAGGGTTTATGACAGAGGATTGAAACCAGGGGAAAGCCATGCAAAGTGGATTGTTTATCCTGTTCACGAAGCAGAGAATCTTACATGGTATGAATTTGCAGCAAAGAACAGGGTTGCCCATTCGACAAAGAAAAAGCTTTTGATAGGAATTGTTGATGACGAGTCAGATGTAACTTATTATGAAATAAGATGGATTAGACCTTAAAATTTTAAATCAAGCAGATTTCTTTAAATCAAATTCAAAACAAAATAAATATAAATAAGAACAAAATATTTTTTTGTATGCCTAAAGAAGAAGAAATATTGAGTTTTTTAAGGACAAAGGGACCAATTCTTCCTTCACAACTTGCTGAAGCTTTCAAGACATCAATACTCATTGCATCTGCAATTCTCTCTGAACTTTCAAGCAGAGGAATTGTTAAAATTTCAGCCCTAAAGGTAGGAAATTCTCCACTATACTATCTTCCAGGCCAAGAACCAAAACTTCAGGATTTTATTTCAAAACTGAATGAGAAGGACAGGCAGACAGTTTTGATTTTGAAGGAAAAGAGGGTTTTGCAGGATTCTCTCTTGGATCCATTGACAAGGGTTTCTTTGAGGCAGATTAAGGATTTTGCCAAGCCGTTCTTCATCAAAAAAGGGAACGATGAAATTTTGTTTTGGAGATGGTATCTTTTGGATGAGGAATCTGCTAAAAAGACAGTTCAGTCCCAAGAGAGAAAAGAAGAAAAATTAGAAGTAATGGAAACAAAACAGAAAGAATTTTCAAAAACAGGCATCTCAATTATGACTGGAACAGAGAAAGAAGACCAAAGAGAAAAACAAGCAATAGAAAAAACAATAGAAAAGCAGTTTGAAAAACAGGCAGAAAGAGAAAAGTTAGTTCAAAAACCAATACCAATCTTTGAAGACAAAAACATTGTTCTGCCAAAACCAAAAAAACAAAGAGCAAAAGCGCAAGAGCAAAGAGAGTTTCTATCACAAATAATGAATTTCTTTGCAGAGAACAACATAACCATAGAAAGTCAATCAATTGCAAGCAAAAACAGGGAATTTGATTTTATAATAAAAATAAAAACTCCTGTTGGAGAGTTAAACTATTTTTGCAAGGTTTTGAATAAAAAGTCAATAAATGAGGCTGATTTGAGCAAGGTATTTGTTCAGGCTCAATCCAAAAAGATTCCTGCAATGCTACTCGTAACAGGAAAATTAACCAAAAAGGCAAAGGAATTCTTTAACAGAGAGGTTTCAAGTTTGATAATAAAAGAGATAAAACTTAAATAAAAACAAGATAAAAATCAATTTTTAGGATAAAAAATGGGAGTAAAACTAACAGAACTTTTAATAAAGCGCAGGATAAGTTTTGATGATTTAAAATCAAAGGTAATAGCAATAGACGCGCCGCTCTTTCTCTATCAGTTTTTAACAACAATAAGGCAACCAGATGGAAAGCCTTTTACGGATTCAAATGGAAGAATAACAAGCCATCTCATGGGTTTGTTAACAAGGACAATTAATTTTTTGAACAAAGGAATAAAGCCGGTATTTGTGTTTGAAGGAAAGTCTCCTGAGTTAAAGCACAGAACGCAAAAAATAAGGGCTGCTCAAAAGGAAGAAGCCATTAAGATGTATGAAGATGCTGTGCAAAAAGGGCTTGTTGAAGAAGCAAGAAAGTATGCTTCAAGAATTTCAAGAATAACTCCTGAGATGATTGAAGAGTCAAAAAACCTGCTTGTTGCTTTAGGAATTCCTTTTGTTGATGCTCCAAGCGAGGCAGAAGCTCAAGCCTCTTTCATGGTTAAGAAAGGAGATTGTTTTGCAGTTTCTTCCCAAGATGAGGATTCTCTGATGTTTGGAGCTTCAAGATTGGTAATGAATTTGTCAGTCACAGGAAAGAGAAAGGTGCAGAACAAAATCTCTTATGAAAAAGTAGAGCCTGAAATGATACTCTTAGATGAAAATCTAAATAACTTAGGGATTGACAATGAACAGCTCATTGTTCTCTGCATTTTGATTGGAACAGACTATAATCCAGGAGGAGTTTTTGGAATTGGGCAAAGAAAGGCTCTTGAATTAGTGAAGAAACACGGAAAGAATTTTGAAGCGCTGTTCAAGGACTTAAAATGGGAATTTGATTTTTCATGGAAGGATGTTTTTGAAACAATAAAGAACATACCAATAACAGAAAAATATTCTCTTTCTTGGCAGGAAATAGATGCTGAAAAGGTTTTGGATATTTTACTCAGTCACGATTTTTCAGAGGAAAGAGTAAAGAAACTCTTAGAACCATTTTTAAAAAAACAATCGCAAAAGAACCTTAAGAGTTTTTTCAGCTGAAATAACAAAAAAATTATAAATGAATTTTGAGTTCTTTTTTTTATGTTTGGAATAAAAGTCAAGAATTTGTTTGCAGAGAAAACAAAGTTGCTTTTGCTTAAAAATAACCTTTTGAATACGAACTTTTTAATTGAAAGAACAGGCAACGAAGTAATCTTTCCAATAAAAACCGATTCTATAGAATTGTTAAAAAAAATTATGGAAGGGAGCAAAATTGGATTTCAGATGTTGGAAAAGGAGTTTGCTGAAAAGAAAAAGAATTACAAGGAACTTCTTGAAGAGGAGTTTGGAGAAAAAGCAGAGAAGATAAAAAGGGCATTTGAAATTGTTGGAGACATTTTGATAACAGAAATTCCAAGAGAGATGGAATGTTTTGAAAAGAAAATTGGGGAAATTCTCCTAAAATCAAATCCAGGCATAAAGACAGTGCTTAAAAAGGCAGGAGCGCATGAAGGAGAGTTCAGAGTTCAGAAATATAAACTTTTGGCTGGAATTGACAAGAGAGAAACAATCTATGTGGAAAACAACTGCAGGTTCATGCTTGACATTGAAAGAGTTTATTTTTCCACAAAACTTAGCACAGAAAGATTGAGAATAGCAAGGATGGTTTCAAAGGAAGAAGATGTATTGGTAATGTTTTCAGGTTATGGAGCATATCCAATAACAATTCTCAAACACTCAAATCCGAGAAGGGTTTATGCTGTTGAACTTAATGAGCAAGCTCATAAATACGCTTTGATAAATAAAAACTTAAACAAGGTTTCTGATGAAAAACTTATTTTAATTCAAGGGGATGTAAGAACAGAAGTTCCAAGATTATTGGAACTAAGAAAACCAACAATTGGTTTAAAATCCCATTGGAATTCCAAAGAACTAAAAGTTAGATTAAAAAAAAGACCAAAAGTTGTTGAGTTCTATTTGAGACCAGGCGATCTTGAAAATAAAAAAGAAGAGATTGGAAACCGCATTAAAACTTTAGGTAAGAGTGGAATAAGGGTTATGCTGCACCAGCCATTTATCTTTAATGGAAAACCAGTTTCTTTGAGCAATGAAGAATTGGTTGAAAATTCTAAAGAATGCTACAAAAAACTTTTGGAACTGTGTTTAAACGAGAATGTTTTGGGTTTTGTTATTCATCCTTACAGGGCAGCGAACAAAAGAGAAACAAAAAGAGAAGTTTTTTTAAAAGAGATGAAAGAACTTCTCTCAAATGAGGCTTTTAGGAAGTATGTTTTTTTGGAAAATATACATTCAGGTTTTTTTTCAAAACCTCAAGGTATAAAAAGTTTGCTGTTAGAATTGAACATAAAGAATGTTTGTTTTGATTTGGCTCATTTTTACATTGCAAATAAGAACCAAGATTTAATGATTAAAACAATAAAAGAATTGAAAGAGCATTTTAATGTTTATTTTCACATTGCAGACACTGGTGGAAAGTTGAGGGGAAAAGACAAAAGCATAGATACTCTTGACTTTGGCAAAGGAAAACTTGATTTTGAAAAACTCATGGAGATTATAGGTTTTGGAGTAGTTGAGGTTTATTCCAAAGACGAGTTGGAAGCCAAAGAAATGTTGAACACATTTGAAAGCATACAAAAAATAATTTCTGAAAAATCAAAGTTTTCAAGAATTGCAATGCCCTTACCAAAAACAGGAAAAAATTTTTTGGATTTGGCTTTTAGAGCAATAAGAAAAAATGGTATAATACATTTTTACACATTTCTTGAAAAGGGAGAAATTCCTAAGAAGGGTTATGAAATAATAGAAAGAGAAGCAAGCAAGCAAAACAAAAAGATTGTATTTAAGGAATATGTTGTTTGTGGGCAGATTTCTCCAAGAAAGTATAGGGTTTGCTTTGATTTTCAGGTTGTTTAAAAATAAATCAAAATATTTATAAATAGTTCTTTTTATCCTAAAAATAGCAAATCAAAAGGGTATTGGCATGAAATTCATAAGTATTTTTTCATCAAAGGTAAGAGAATTTTATTCAAAGAGATACAAATTATTGATAGTGTTTGTATTCCTTCTTTTCTTTGCATTGATGTCTCTTGCTCTGATTAAATACTCAATAAAAGGTGAATTTATTCAGAGGGACATAACTCTCAAGGGGGGAGTTATTGTAACTCTGAGCGTAAAAACAGATGAGGAAATCTCTTTGATAAAGAATGTTCTGTCGTCAAAATTTTGGGATAAGAAAATAAACTTCAGAGAAATTGGGGTAACAGAGAGAAATTTGGTTGTTGAAACATCAGAACTCTCAGAAGATGAGATTATAAATGCACTATCAAGTTTTGATGTTGTTAAAAACAAGGAATACACGACACTAAGGGTTGGTTCTTTCTTAGGCCAAAGTTTTTACAAGGAAATTTTGAGAGCAATAATATTTTCTTTTATATTAATGGGAATTATTGTTTTAATATATTTCAGAAATTTAGCCCCTTCATCCTATATTGTCTTTTGTGCATTTTTGGACATTACAGAAACATTGGCAATAGTTTCGTTGCTGAACATGAAGCTTTCAAGCGCAGGAATAGCAGCATTTCTGATGCTGATAGGTTATTCAGTAGACACTGATATACTCTTGACTTCAAGAGCAATAAAATCAAGAGTTGAAGAGGTTGATGAAAAAATATTTGATGCCATGAGAACAGGACTTGCAATGACACTTACAACAATAGGCGCATTACTTGTTGGTTATTTTTTGAGCTCTTCAACAGTTATAAAAGAGATTATGCTCATACTCATAATAGGATTATCTTTAGATATATTTAACACTTGGGTAGGAAACGTATCGTTTTTAAAACTCTACTTAAATAGAAGTAAAAAGCAAAAATCATGATAAAAATTATGATGAAATGCAATAAAAATAAAAAACAAAATATTGAAAGATGAATCAGAAAGTAAAGAAATTGCTGTTGGACTGGAGAATAATGCTGTTTGTGTTTGTGCTGTTGTGTGCATTCTTAGTAATACATCCAAACCCATGGAACAAAGGGGTTGTAATAAGGAGCGTAAGGCCTGAAAGTTCTGCTTACATTGCAGGAATTAGAGGTCCAACTGCAAATCAGCAGCCAATGTCAAGGGAAAGAATACTATTCATAAATAACATTCCAATAAAAAATGTAAACGATTATTATAGCGTTGTAAATGAATTTACCTACAATCAAACAGTTGTTGTTAAAACAACAAAAGCAACTTATAAACTGATTACAAAACCAATAGTTGAAAGAATTCCTTTAGGGGAAAAAGAGAACCAAACTATTGTGGAGGAAATTTTTGACAACGAAACAAACGAAACAAGAAATATAACAAGAACTGTTGAAGTTGAAAAATTTAAAGAGGAAGTAAAAGGGGTTGAAGATATTGGTTTAAGGGTTTACAACGCGCCAAAGAGTAACATAAAGTTTGGGATTGACATTGAAGGAGGAATAAGAATAATACTCAAAGCAGTTGAAAAGAACGCAACCCCGGAGGACTTTCAAATAACTATTGACAATTTAAAACAAAGGATAAATGTTTATGGCTTGTCAGACATCACAATAAGAGAAGCGTCCGACCTTTCAGGCAACAACTACATAATTGTTGAAGTTGCAGGAATAAACGAGGAGGATGTTTTAGCTTTGATAAAAAGCCAGGGAAAGTTTGAGGCAAAGATAAGCAATGAAACAGTTTTTATGGGTTCTGACATAAAGTATGTATGCATGAGTTCAGAGTGTTCTGGAATAGATCCTATGCAGGGCTGCTTTAAGTCATCTGATGGAAATTATTACTGCAAGTTCAGGTTTTCAGTTTCGCTAAGCCAAGAAGCTGCTGATAAGCAAGCGCAAGCAACCTCAAAACTCGATGTTGTTAGTGAGGGAGGAGAATCGTATTTAAGTCAAAACATCGATTTTTATTTGGATGACAAATTGGTTGACAGTTTGAGAATAGCCGCTGATTTAAAGGGAAAGAAGGCCACAGAAATAATGATTACAGGTTATGGTTCTGGTTTGAACAATGAAGATGCATTAAATGAAGCAATAAAAAACATGAAGCGCCTGCAGACAATAATACAAACAGGTTTATTGCCTTTGAAATTAGAGATTGTTAGTCAGGACACAATAACTCCTTCTCTTGGTCAGAAATTCATAAAGAACATTATGCTAATGACGCTCTTTGCTTTTCTTACTGTTTCATTGATAATATATTTGTTTTATAAGAGAATAAAACTTATAATTCCTATAATGCTCACGTCAATCTCTGAATTGGTAATAACAATCTCTGTGCTCTCTTTGCTGAATTGGAACATTGATTTGGCAGCAATAGCAGGGCTGATTGCATCAATAGGTTCAGGCGTTGATCATCAAATAATTATAACTGATGAAGCGCTAAAAGGAGAATCAAGAAAGGCATATACTTGGGCTCAAAAGATAAAGGGTGCATTTTCAATAATCACTGGAAGTTATTTGACAACATTGTTTGCAATGATACCGCTAATGCTTGCAGGTGCAGGTTTGCTAAGGGGATTTGCAATAACAATCATTGTTGGAATTACAGTAGGAGTTTTGATAACAAGGCCCATATATGCAAAGATCGTCGAGGTTTTAACATCAAAATAAAAACAAGAATTTAAAACAGCATTTTACGATGATAATAACTATTTCTGGAGAACCAGGGGCTGGAAAATCAACAGTTGCAAGAATAATCTCTAAAAAACTTAAATTAGAATACTTTTCAATAGGCTCTTTTTTAAGAGAGATTGCTCTCAAAAGGAACAAGGGCATTGTTGAGATAAACAAATTTGCAGAAGAAAATTTGGAGATAGACAAGTATTTGGACTCAAAGCTTGTTGAAATTTCAAAGAAGGACAACTATGTTGTTGATTCAAGGATTGCTTTTTATTTTATTTCACATTCAGTAAAGGTTTTTTTGAAGTGTGATGAAAAAATCGCTGCTGAAAGAATACTGAAGGAGATTGGCAACGGCAAAAACACAAGAGTTAGTGAGCATTACAAAAACTTGAGAGAGGTAATAGAGAGCATAAAACTTAGAAAAGAATCAGAATTAAATCGTTACAAAAAAACTTATGGGATAATATACAACGACCTGAAAAATTATGATTTGGTTGTAAATACAACAATGCTGAGCCCTGAGAAGACAGCAAAAATAATTTTGGAATTTTTAAAATTAATGGGCAAAGAACCAAGCATTTAATCCCAAAATGCTCCCTGAAAAAACATACACATATGAACCAGCAGAGGACACCTTTTTGATTCTTGATTTTATTGAGAAAAATAAAAATCTATTTTGCAGGAAAAGGGTCTTGGAATTAGGCACAGGTTCTGCATTGATAGCTGTTAAGTGCGCAGAACTCAATTCCTTTGTTACTGCTTCTGATATTAATCCTTATGCAATAAAAATTTCAAGGGAAAAACATTCTTCAAAAAACATAAGATTTGTTGTTTCTAATTTGTTTGAAAACATAAAGCAAAGGTTTGACATAATAATTTTTAACCCACCCTATCTTCCAGAGCAGAAAGGAGAGGAAAAAGAGATTTCAGTTGCTGTTTGCGGAGGCAAAAAAGGATACGAGCTCATAGAAAGATTTCTATCAAAAATGAACCATTATTTAAAGGATGAGGGATTCTGCTTGCTGGTTTTTTCTTCCCTTACAAAAAAGGATGTTGTTGACGAACTTATAATAAGAAACGGTTTTTTTTATGAGGAACTAAGTTCAAAAAATGTTCTCTTCGAAACATTATACCTTTACAGTATTGCAAAGCAGGATTTTTTGAAAAATAAAAAATTGAAGAGCATAAAATTCTTATCAAAGGGAAAGAGGAGTGTTGTTTACAAGGCAACTTTGAAAAACAAGAGTGTAGCAGTGAAGGTTTTGAGCAGAAAAACAACTGCAAAAAACGCAATTGAAAGGGAATTTCTGAACTTAAAGCTTTTGAACAAGTTTGATATTGGGCCAAGAGCTTATTTTAAGGGAAATGATTATGTTGTTATGGAATTGGTAACAGGAACACTAATTCTGGATTTTTTTAGAAACAGCAATAAAAAAGATGCAATCAAAATCATCAGAGAATTAATAAGACAGTGTTTGGTGATGGATTTTTTAGGAATCAACAAGGAAGAATTTTGCAATCCTGCGAAGCACATTTTTGTGAAAAGAAAAAGAACAGGTCTTGTTGTAAAGATTATTGACTTTGAAAGGGCCCACAATTCTAAAAAACTAAAAAACCTAACTCAATTTTTGCAGTTTCTGACATCATTGAAATCAAGAGAAGCCCTTAAGAACAAGTTTAAAATAAATGTTGAGAGAATAAGAAAAATTTCAAGAGAGCACAAAAGAAGTATTGCTGAAAAAAGGGATTTTGACGAATTTGAAGATTATTTTGATAAGATTAGCAGGAGCATAATTAGGTGTTTTTTATGAAGAATTTTTATTTGAGGGTTTATGAGATTGTTTCGAGAATCCCAAAAGGCAGAGTTGCAACATACAAGCTCGTTGCTAAAGCATTGAACACAAGGGCTTACAGGGCTGTTGGAAATGCTTTGAATAAAAACCCATACAAGAATGTTCCTTGCCACAGGGTTGTGAAGAGCAACGGTTTTGTAGGAGGTTATGCCAAAGGAGCAAATGAAAAAATAAGGATTTTAAGAAGCGAGGGCATAAAGATAGAAAATAACAGAATAGTTAATTTTGAAAAGAGTGTATTTAATCCAAAATTAAATTTTGGCAAAAAACAACAAAAATAAATCAATAAATTCAGAGTTGCTTATTTTCTTGCTTCAAAATTCTCTCTAAGAGTTCCATAACAACGCAGCACATTATAGGAATGCTCTCGTAATAACCCAAAAACGCAACTTTTGGTTCGTTTCTTTTTATTAAAATTTTCTGTCCTAAAAATCGAAGCCCGTACAAAAACCCATATTCAGCTGAATTTAAGACAATTCCAAAATTTCTTGGAGCACTTTTTTCAACTTCTCGCTTCGCTCGTTCAAAAAACTGTTGATCTGTTTTTGATATTAAAGCATAGTATTGTTTATCAATGATAAAAGAACAACTGAGCTTCTGTTCTCTGCTAATATAAGGAGTTTCTTGTTGCGCAGCGCGAGCAATGTTTTCTAAAAAGGAAAGGTCTTTTGTTTTCTTATAATGTTCGTAGCCGTTTTTTATTTGTTCAAAATCAAAACACTTCTCAATCATAAAAACTCCGACTATCCCTCTTTCGTAGAAATGAAAACCAAAAACTAGCAAAATCCTGAATCCTATTTCTTCTTTTTAACCTTCTTAATCTCCTTTTCCAAATCAAGTTTTTCAAGCAGTTCCTTGTATCTGTTTCTTATTGTTACCTCTGTAACCCCTGCAACATCAGCAACCTCTCTTTGAGTTCTCTTTTCTCCATGAATTAGAGCAGCAACATAGAGGGCTGCAGCAGCAATACCTGTAGGTCCTCTTCCAGATGTCAATTCTGCTTTTTGTGCTTTGTCAAGAATTTCTACAGCATGGCTTTGAGTTTCTGGATTTAATTTTAAAGCAGATGCAAACCTTGCAATATAATCCACAGGATTGCTTGGAATGATTTTTATCTGCAATTCCCTTGTTATGAACCTGTAAGTTCTTCCAATTTCCTTCTTATCAATTCCAGATGCTTCTGAGATTTCGTCCAATGTTCTTGGAACTTCGTGGCGCCTGCATGCAGCATACAATGCTCCTGCAACAACAGATTCCATAGATCTGCCTCTTACAAGCCCTCTCTGAACTGCAAGTGTGTATATCCTTGCAGAGTCCTCCTCAACTGATTTTGGAAGTTTTAAGTATGAGGAAACCCTTTTCAATTCTGCAAGCGCTAATTTTAAATTTCTTTCAATGGCAGTGCTTATCCTATACTGCCACTTTCTTAATCTGAAAAATTTATTCCTTGTTTTGCCTGATAATTGGCTCAAATCAGATTTTCTGCCAACATCTGTGCCAAGTCCTTGATCATATTGTGTGTATGTTGTTGGAGCTCCTCCTCTTCTCTCACTCTCCTCTCCACCTTCTTCAAATTCCCTCCACTCTTGGCCAAAATCAACCATTCTGTCATCTATTACAAAACCGCAATCCTTGCAAATTATTTCCCCTCTTTCCTTGTCATAGTACAAATTTACAGATCCGCATTCAGGACATTTTTTTATATAGGTCATTTTATCCCCCATTTGATTGATTACGCATTTTAGAAGAACTTGTTTGTTAGTCAAAGAACATAAATGTTAGCTTTCTTAAAACCAATTTTTGTTGCAAATATTTATAACTCTTGCGATAATTTTAAATATAGATGCAGGAATTAGTATTTAAACTTTTTGTTTTTAGGTTTTTTTATGGCAATAAAAGGTTATTAAAAGTTTTTAGCAGAACCCATTTTTTAAAATGCAGCATTGCAATGCCTTAATAAAAATTTGTAGAAGAAAAGCAAAAAAGGAGTTTAAGAAGGCATTTTAGAGGTTTTGTAAATAAAAATAGAAGTGACAGCATTCTGTGCTTCCCACTCGGGTAGAGCAGTACAACACAGAACAGCAGCCTGTTTAACTTCCGAGTTCGGGATGGGATCGGGTGGAACCAGGCTGTTATGGCCGTCTTAGAACTATTGTTGTCTTGAAGTATTATTTAAAGATTTCGTTTTTAATTTAAATTTAAATTAAACTAGGATTATATCAAGAAATCCCTTTGATATAAGAATAAAACCAAGCGGAATAAAAAAACACTAGCATATTAGGATTAAATAAAAAAACAAAAAAGCGACAACTAACATATGCTCAAAAAATTTGGGCTTGGGAACAAAATTCACATATATGTAACATTTGTGGAAAGAAAGCTGCAAAGTTTTCTGATGCAGAATTTGATCACACAAGAGCTTATTTAAAATCAGGAGTAACAAATTTGTCAAATATTAAAATTGTTCACCGTTTATGCAACCGTTTAAAAGGCAACAAATCACTTTCTGAAACAAGAAAACTTCTAGGCATTAAATCAAAAACTAAAAAGCGATAAACAGTCAAGAAAAAACCTTCTGAGAAAAAATATTGGATTAATCCAAGTACAGGTAAAAAAGAAAGTATTAAATCTTTTTTTTAAGTTTTAGGAGTTAATGCATAAAAATCTTGTTGTACGGTTTCTTAGTTTTCATACTATTTTAAATTTAAATGTTAATAAAAACTTTTTTATGCTAATTTAATCTTCTTTTTCATAACTTTTATATATTGTTTGCTTGTTCTTTTTTACCATGCTTGAAAAACTTAGCCAAGGTTTGAGAGGAACTCTTGATAAATTGATGAAGAGCGTTTTTGTAGACAAATCTCTTATTGAAGAGATAGTTAGAGACATACAAAGGGCTTTGTTGCAGGGAGATGTCGATGTGAATCTTGTTTTTGAATTGTCAGAGAGAATAAAATCAAGGGCTTTGAAAGAGGAAGTTCCAGGGCTTACAAAGAAGGAAGTAATAATGAAGATTGTTTATGAGGAGCTTGTGAGATTTTTAGGAGAGAAAGAAGCAAGAATAAACATTACAAAAACTCCTTTCTTTATAATGCTTGTTGGTTTATATGCTAGCGGAAAAACAACAACAGCTGCAAAGCTTGCAAATTATTTCAAGAAAAGAGGTTTTAAGGTTGCTTTAATCCAAACAGACACTTACAGGCCTGCTGCTTACGAACAATTATTGCAACTCGGTTCTCAGATAAATGTAGATATCTTTGGAAACAAAAATAAGAAAAATCCTTACAAGATTTTTGAAGAGTTCAAAACAAAGTTAAAGAGTTACGATGTTGTGATTGTTGATACTGCAGGAAGGGACGCTCTTTCTGAAGAACTTGTGTTAGAGATGAAGAACCTGAAGCAGAGAATAATGCCTGATGAGGTTTTGTTGGTTTTGAGTGCTGATATAGGACAAGCTGCTAAAAAACAAGCAGAGGCGTTTCATGAGAATTGCGGGATTACAGGGGTTATTATTACAAAACTTGAAGGAACAGCAAAGGGCGGAGGAGCAATAACTGCATGCAAAGCAACAGGAGCATCTGTTAAGTTTATTGGTGTAGGAGAAAAAATTCAGGACTTAGAAGTTTTTGAGCCAGAGGGTTTTGTATCAAGATTGTTGGGTTTTGGCGACTTAAAATCCCTGCTTGAAAAGGTAAGGGAAGCTGTTCCAGAAGAAAAAGCAGAGGATTTGGCAAAGAAATTCTTAGAGGGAAAATTTACTCTCAAGGATTTATACGATCAGATGATTGCAATGAAGAAGATGGGTCCTTTATCAAAGATAGTTGATTTGATTCCAGGATTTTCAAGTTTTAAGCTTCCAAAGGAACTGATTGATGTTCAACAGGAAAAGCTTGAAAAGTGGAAATATGCTATGGACTCAATGACTAAGGAAGAACTTGAGAATCCTGATATTTTGAACATTAGCAGGATAAATAGGATTTCTAAGGGTTCAGGAGTTTCTGTTGCAGACATAAGGTTGCTCTTGAAGCAGTACAGGCAGTCAAAAAAGCTTGCAAAGATGCTGAAATCACAGGTAAGGGGAAATAAGATTCCAAAGAACCTTCAAGGTTTAATGAAGAACTTTAAGAATGTGAATTTCTGATTTTTTATAAAAATAAGGGTTAAAAGCAATATTTCTTACAATTACCAAAAATGCACTTTGCGTAAAGATTAAAAAATGAATAGGTAAATGATTACGATGAAAAATATAATAGTTCAAAACTATGAGAATCAACAGATATGTACAACTGCTAATTTCAGTTCTGCTTAAGGTTCTATTGCAGTGGTTGAGAGCGCACTAACTTCAAAAATAACAAACAAAAAAAGAACTATCCTAATGACTGCACTTTGGTTATATTATTTAAAGGCAAGAAATATAAGAAATATAATAGATTTAAGTTAAAATGCATTCCAACAGATAAACAGATAAAAATTTGTAATGTTTTAATTAAGCATTTTTAATTTTTTATTTTAATTTTTTAATGTTAAACTTTAGTTCTCTATTAGTGATGTTTTCCTTTAACTCTTTTAAGAGTTTTTCAGGTTTAACTCCAAACAAAACCTTTCCATCAAGGGTTCTTACTGCAAGAGTTTTGCTTTCAACCTCTTTGTCTCCAATTGTTATGATTAAAGGTATCTTTTGAATTTGAGCGTTCCTTACTTTTTTAGGAATTGTTTCTGCGCTGTCATCGATTTCAACCCTTAATCCTTCATTTTCCATCTTTTCTTTTATATTGTTTGCGTATTCAACATGCCTGTCTGCAACAGTTAGTATTACTATTTGGATTGGACTAAGCCACAAAGGAAACTTTCCTCCAAAGTGTTCAATCAGAATTCCAAAAAACCTTTCTAAACTTCCATACACAACCCTATGAATCATTACAGGAATATGTTTTCTTCCATCCTTGCCTTCATAACTAAGTTCAAATCTAAGAGGCATTTGAAAATCAAGCTGTATCGTTGCGCACTGCCATGTTCTCCCAATGCAGTCCTTTATGTGAAAATCAATTTTAGGCCCGTAGAAAGCCCCATCGCCTTCATTTATTTTGTATTTTAATCCGTAATCGTCAAGTGCCTTTTTTAGAGCATCCTCTGCCTTGTTCCAAAGCTCTAAGCTTCCCATGTAGTTTTCAGGCCTTGTGCTTAACTCAACATGGTATTCAAAGCCAAATTTTTTATAAATAGAATTTATAAGCTCTATGAGTTCTGTTATTGATTTTTCAATCTGCTCCTCGCTGACAAAGATGTGAGCATCATCCTGAGTAAAAGCCCTCACTCTAAACAGCCCTCCAATAACTCCTGAGAGTTCATGCCTGTGCACCAATCCAAACTCTGCAAGTTTTAGAGGAAAATCTTTATAACTCCTTATCCTGCTTTTATAAACAAGTATTCCTCCTGGGCAGTTCATTGGTTTTATTGCAAAATCAAGATTATCTATCTTTGTGAAATACATGTTGTCTTTATAGTGGTCCCAATGCCCGCTCCTAATCCAAAGTTCTTTATTTAGTATTATTGGAGTTTTTATTTCCTGATAACCTGCTTTTCTATGAACTTCTCTCCAATAATCTATAAGTTCATTCAGAATGATCATTCCCTTTGGATGTATGAATGGAAATCCAGGGCCTTCTTCGTGGAAGCTAAAAAGATCAAGTTCTTTCCCTATTTTTCTATGATCTCTCTTCTCTGCTTCCTCTCTCATCTTTAAATAATTCTCAAGCTCTTCTTTTGTTGGAAAGGAAATTCCATAGATTCTCTGCAGCTGCTTGTTGGAAGAATCTCCTCTCCAATAAGCACCTGAAACTTTTAAGAGTTTGAAGTTTTTTAGCAAAGATGTGTTTGGGACATGCGGTCCTCTGCACAAATCAACAAAATCTCCCTGCTGATAAACGCTAACAACTTCTTCATTTTCATTTTTTAATTCTTCTATTAACTCCAACTTGTACGGATTGTCCTTGAAAATTTTCTTTGCATACTCAATGCTTATTTTCTTTCTTACTATTGGTATTTTCTTGTTGACAAGTTCCTTCATCTTTTCTTCCAAAATCTTCAAATCATTCGGGCTTAACGGTTGCATGTCAAAATCATAATAAAATCCTTCTTCTATTGCAGGTCCTATCGTAGGTTTTGCATCCTTAAAAACAAGAGTTACTGCATGTGCTAAGAGATGGGCTGTTGAGTGCCAAAAAACATTCCTTGCTTCCTTGTCATTAAAATCAAGAATTTCTATCTTGTCATCTTTCTTTATTCTTGTATCAGCATCCTTTATTTCTCCATTTATTCTTGCTGCAAAAGCATTTTTTTCTTCAAGAATTTCTCTTAGCAGAACATCTTTTTGCTCTTTATTCTCTTCGCTCTTGCTTTTTGCATTCATGTAATTCACCCGATTTGTTTTGAATGCATATGTTAATAAGTTTAATTATAAAATATTTTTGCTTTTTCAGTTGCTTTTTCAGCACCACAAAATTTTTAATCAACCTATTTTTAACAAATGTTATGGATTTGATGGAATGGGCAGAAATATTTTTGAACCACAGAAAAGGTTTTAAATTAATAGATAGCTTTTCAAAGGAGCAAGACTATTTCATCATTTCAGCAAACCAGAAGAATTCAAAGTTTTTTGTTTTTGAGGATTTGAGCAGGAGCATAGATTTTTTAGAGGAAAACTGCTTTGTAGCAACTCTGAACAATAAGCAGAATCTTGATTTTTTGATAAAGAATTGGAATTTGTTTGTTGAAAAAGCAATCATAATATACTTTGTAAATCCAACTCTAAACGAAAAGTGGGTTTTAAATACAAAGGTTCATTCGTTCATAAGCGACAAGAATTTTGTTCTTGGACTAAAATCCTTATTTTCAACAGTTCCAGAGGCAGAGCAATGATTGTAGGAAAGGTTATAGGAGGGGAGTTTGACAAGATTTTGATAAGGCAAAAAAATTATTCCAAAATAGAGATAGGAGAGCTCTTAATAGCAGAATCAGAGAATTCAAAAACACTGATGAGCGTTTATGATTTGCTCTACGGAAGCCAGCTTTCGCAGCAGGCATTGGAGCTTATTTCTGGAATGCAATTAGAAGATAAAGACGGTTTTGAAGAGGATGAAATGTTTGAAAAAGAATTAAGGAATTATACTCTTGCAATTGCAAAACCTCTCCTTTCTTTAAAAGACAAAAAATTTTTAGTCTCAAAAGCCCTTCCTGATTTTCTTTCAGATGTCAGGGTTGTAAAATCAGAGGATTTTAGCTTTCTGAAAAAACCAGAAAACCCACTATTCATAGGAAAGTTGAGGAGCGGCTCTAAAATCCTTGATTTTGATATCTTCTTGAACGGAAGAGATGTTTTAAAGCACCATGTTTTAATAGCAGCGACAACAGGACAAGGTAAGAGTAATCTTGCAAAGGTTTTCTTATGGAACCTGCTGAGCACAGATTATGCAGGGATTTTGGTAATAGACCCTCATGATGAATACTTTGGTAGGAACTCTAAGGGATTAAAGGAGCATCCTGACAAGGATAAGATTGTTTATTATACCCCAAACCCAATCCCAAACTCCTGTTCCCTAAAAATAAATCTTTCCATAGTAAAGCCGCATCACCTGAACATTGAATGGAGCGACGCTCAAAGGGATTTGATAAACGCATACTATAAAAATTTTAAGGAGAATTGGATTAAGGCAATAATGAATGAGGAAAGGATTGAAGGTTTCAATTTTCAGCAGTCAAGTTTTGATGTTGTTAAGAGAAAACTGATGAACTTATTTAGCATTAGAACAGAGGACGAAAAGCTTGTTTGTTATGGAATTTTTAGTTTTGAAGCAGGAAAAACAACAATAAAAGACATAGTTGATTTCCTAGAAAAATCAAGGGTTGTTATTGTTGATACATCAACTCTTGACAACGATGTTGAACTCTTGGTAAGCTCAATGATAAGCAATGAAATTCTTTCAAGATACAAGTACTATAAATTAAACTCTATGCTTGATTCAAAGCCATTGATTTCGATACTACTTGAAGAAGCCCCAAGGGTTCTTAACAACGAAGCCCTTCAGTCAAACAACATATTTTTAACAATAGCAATGGAAGGGAGGAAGTTTAATATTGGAATAATAGCAATAACACAACTACCTTCTTTGATTCCAAGAGAGATACTTGCAAACATGAACACTAAAATTATTTTAGCCCTTGAAATGCAGCCCGAAAGAAAGGCAATAATAGAATCGTCCTCACAGGACTTGTCAGATGTCTACAAGAGCATAGCATCGTTGGATATTGGAGAAGCTATTGTAAGCAGCAGTTTTATAAAATTTCCAATACCTGTTAAAATACCTTTGTTTGATTTTGTTGTAGATGAAAGTATTAATGAGCAGAAGAAAAAAAATGTTAAAACAGGTTTTGCTGGTTTGACAATAAGATGAGCATGCAATTGACAATGCGCAATTGAG
This sequence comes from Candidatus Woesearchaeota archaeon, assembly GCA_049700835.1. Classification (GTDB taxonomy): domain Archaea; phylum Nanobdellota; class Nanobdellia; order Woesearchaeales; family WAPY01; genus JAWBOW01. The sequence continues at coordinate 83,383 of JBNAUL010000001.1, read as the reverse complement.
ATTATAAGATTAAAAAGAGATTAAAAACAATCAGCAGGCATAAGCCAATTTTACAGATAATTTTAAAAACAACCAGCCAATTCTGATTTGTATGTTCAAGTTTGCTCACATTGCGGACTCTCATGTAGGCGGTTGGAGAGATCAAAGATTAAGAGACGCTGGAATTGAAGCATTCAAGAGAGCGATTGACATATGCATAAAGAAGAATGTTGATTTTGTAATTATTGCAGGAGATTTGTTCGACACATCACTTCCAACAATTGAGTGCATGAACGAAGTTACAATGAAACTAAGGGAATTGAAGGACAAAAACATAAATGTTTACATTGTTCCTGGAAGCCATGATTTTTCTCCTTCTGGAAAGACCTTCATCTCAATATTGGAGTCAGCAGGGCTTTTGAAAAACATAGCAATTGCAAATGTTGTTGAAAACAGATTGAGATTAGAATTTACAGTTGATGAGAGAACAGGAGTTAAGTTAGCAGGGCTTCCAGGAAGGAGAGGTGCGCTTGAAAAGAATTACTATGAACAGCTTGACAGGGAATTCTTGGAAAATGCTCCGGGTTTCAAGATTTTTGTTTTTCACTCAGCTGTTTTGGAATTTAAGCAGGAGGATATTTATGCTGATGCTATTCCAATTTCTTTGCTTCCAAAAAACTTTAATTACTATGCTGCCGGACATATTCATACAAAAGGACTGTTCAATGAAAAGGATTACAGCTTTATTGCATATCCAGGAGCACTCTTTCCAAACAATTTTTTAGAGATGGAAAAATTTAATTTTGGAGGTTTTTACATAGTTGAAGCAGATGAAAAAAAGATATTGAACATTGAATTTGAGTCAATAGTGGTCAGGAATGTTTATTCAATAAAGATCAATGCTGATTCAAAAACTCCATCAAAGGTAGAGGCAGAGATAAAGGGAAAGATTGCAGACATGGAGTTCTTTGACACCATAGTTTTGATAAGAATTTTTGGCAAGCTTGGCTCTGGAAAAACATCAGATGTTGACTTCAAAGAAATAATAAGCACGCTCTACGAAAAAGGGGCTTTTTTTGTAATGAAGAACACATCGCAATTCTTTTCAAAGGATTTTGAAGAAACAAGGGTAAATGCACTTCAGCCAGAGGAAATAGAAGAAAAAATTATCGAAGAAAACTCAAATCAGGGAATTGAGGGTTTTGAGGATTCTCCAAAAGAAGTTATAAAAAAGCTGATGAGGATATTGTCTGAAGAAAGGGATTCTGAGGAGACAAAGAAAGTTTTTGAAAGTAGGGTTCTTTCAAATTTCAAAAAGGAATTCAGCGAAAAGTTTTCGGAAAAAGACAAGAAGTAGTTATTAATACTATTCTCTAAGTTTTTGATTATGGATTTTGAGAGATTGAGAAAACTCTATCAGAGCATCGAAGAGAAGCACAAGAGCAACGAGAGCATTGAACTGATAATAAGAGCATCTTTTCCGCACAAAAAAAGGATTGTTGAAAAGTTTAAGAAGTTCAGCAGGATAAAATATGAATCAGAGTTCCTGCCATATTTTTCATTGGAAATAAAAACAGAATTTGCCTACAAGATGACAAATTTCGTGTACAAGAATATAAGGAACAGCGCATTTGAAAGTTTGGAAGACGAACTTATTTATATTGAAAGCATTGAGCCATCAAGCAAGGTTTCAATTCCAAAGCCAAAAGCTCCAAAAATGGCAAATTCAAGAATGAAGGTTTTATGGAACCTTGAAGCGATAGGTTTCTACAATGCAATGGATTTGAGCTGTGATGCAAGAATAGGAATAATTGACACAGGAGTTGATTATTTTCATAATGAACTCTCTGAAAATTTTCTTGAGTTAAAGGGTTATGATTTTGTTGAGGAACACTATTCTCCATTAGATAAGAACGGGCACGGAACCCATGTTGCAGGGATAATATGCTCAAAGAACTGCGGAATTGCGCGCATTGCAAAGATTTATTCTTTAAGAGTTTTGGATGAAAACGGTGCTGGAAGCGAAGTCAATGTAATGAGGGCAATAGAATGGGGCTTGAAGCAGAAGCTTGATGTTTTGAACATGAGCTTGGGCTCTGAAAATGCTTCATCTGCTTTTGAGGAACTATGCAATTATGCATACAATTCAGGGGTTTATCTTGTTGCAGCAGCAGGTAACAATTATTTTGGTTATAACTATCCTGCTGCTTTTGACTGCGTAATCTCTGTGGCAGCAATAGACCAAGAGAAAAGGCACGCTTACTTCAGTAACATTTCTGACAAGAATGACATCTCTGCTCCTGGAACAAACATATTATCAACATTCCCAAAAAACCAATATGCTGTTTTGGATGGAACATCGATGGCATGCCCTCATGCAAGTGCAGGAATAGCAATTGCACTCTCAAAAATAAGGCAGTTCAACAAATTGTATGAAGCAGAGTCAGTGATGAAAAATTCTGCAGAAAAGCTTTATAATAACACAGATTATGATTATGAGAGTGTTTTTGGGGCTGGGCTTTTAAGATTGGATTTAATGATTAACAAAATTATCCAAGAAAGGCTTGCTTTTGAGATAAAAAATTTTTTTGGAGATTTTTATAATGGCTATGAAAGAAGAACCTGAACAAGGAAAAAACAGGAGAAATTATATTATAAGCATTTATTTTGGAGAAGAAAAAAATGATTATTGTAGAAATAATTGCAGAGAAGAATTCAGGAGAATTTACAAGAAGCTTGAGATTTGCCTAAAATCAAAAAACAAGGAATACATAATTGGAAGTTTTGAATCAATAAACTCCTTTTATGTTTCTTTGGAAGAATCAGATTTTGAATGCTTTGCAGGCAATCTTGAGGAGTGCATTGATAAATTGAAAAACATTGAATCAAATAAGAACATTGAATACAAGATTGATAAGGCCTCAGATTTCAGTTCAGATTAAGTTTTTTGCATTCTGATTATTTTTACTTTGTTGTTCTTTGTGTTTTATTTTTAGTTTTGTTTTTATTTTGTTTTGAATTTTTTTATCATCTCAATTTCAAGTTCTCTAATGTTACCATCCCTTACGGATTTTCTTATTTTTCTCATCAATTCTTGCATGAAATGTTGGTTGTGATAAACTGCCAAGAATTTTCCGAGCTCCTCATCTGTTTTGAACAGGTGATGGATGTAGGCCTTTGAGTATTTCTTGCAAACACTGCAATCACAATTTTTATCCAAAGGTTCTTTGCTGTTTGAGAACTTTGCTTTCTCAATGTCAATCTTTCCATCGTTTGTAAAAATGTTTCCATGCCTTGCATTCTCAACAGGGTATGTGCTGTCAAACAAATCTATTCCAAATCTTACAGCTCTTACAATGTCAGCAGGATTACCTACCCCCATCAAGTATCTCGGTTTTTCAGAGCTGATTTCTTTCAATGAGCACTCAAGCATCTCAAATGTTTTCTCAAACGGCTCTCCTATTCTCAACCCGCCGATTGCAACCCCGTCAAAGTCCAAGGAATTTATGAAAGAAGCGCTCTCAATTCTTAGTTTTCTGAAAAAACCTCCTTGGCATATGCCAAAGAGCAACCTCCTATCTTTGTTTATTTTCTTAAATTCTGCTAAACTTTCAACAGCCCAAGAATGTGTTTTCTTCATTGAAGCTTTTGTTTCTTGCAGAGAACTTTTGTAATGAGGGCAGTCATCCAAGCTTACAAGAACATCGCTTCCAAGCTCGTATTGCACATCAATTATTTTTTTAGGATTTATGAAATGTTTTTCTCCGGTAAAAGGAGATTTAAATGTTATGCCTAAATTGTTACTTTCTAAAAACATCGGCCTTAATTTCTGAAAACCCCCGCAGTCAGTGAATATTGTTTTATCAAAATTCATGAACTTGTGAATTCCACCGAATTCTTTGATTGTGTTAAGTCCTGGTTTTAGGTAGAGCAGGAATGAGTTGCAGATTATTGCTTGGACTCCAAGCTCTTTAAGATGATAATAGCTTAAGTACTTTGCAGCTGCTTTTGTTGCAACAGGCATGAAGTTTGGAAGTTCAACTCTTGAGTGCCTTGTTCTCAATTCAGAAATTCTTGCGTTCCCAAACTCTTTCTTTATCTTGAAATTCATGATAACTTAATAAAAATTTTTATGGGGCTGCCCGGATTTGAACCGGGGTCGTCCGCTCCCAAAGCGGAAAGGATAAAGCCAAACTACCCCACAGCCCCTTGTTTAAGATAAATGGTTTAATGCTTCTTGTTTTAAATCTTTTCTTTTTTTATGACAGCAAAAAAAGCCGATAAAACTGCAAGCAGATTCAAAAAAGATTTTTTAAAAACATTTATAAATTTCTTTTTGTTACACTCAAATATGTTGAAGAGGTTTTTGGTTAAGGAGCTGAATGAAAAACTTGTGAATAAAGATGTTTTATTAAAGGGTTTTGTTCATGAAATAAGGGAATTGAAAACAATAAAGTTTATTCTTCTAAGGGATTTCTCAGGAATAGCTCAGGTTGTAATACCAAAAGAAAAACCATTGTTTAATGATTTTCCAAAGATAACTCTTGAGAGCGTTGTAGAAGTTGAAGGCAAACTTGTCAAGAGCAGCATTTCAAAATCAGGGATAGAGGTTGTTGCTGAAAAAATAAGAGTGCTTTCTTTAGCAGAGAAACTGCCTATAACAGTGACTGAAAAAGGAGTTAACATTGAGCTTCCAACTAGATTGGATTACAGGACAATTGATTTGAGAAAACCAGAAAATCAGGCAATATTTAAGGTTCAGGCAAGCATTTTAAGGGGATTGCAGGAATACCTTGACAACAAAGGTTTTCTCCATGTTTTTACTCCAGCGTTGATGGGCGCTCCTTCTGAATCAGGAAGCCAAGTGTTTGAAGTAAAGTACTATGACAAAAAAGCTTTTTTAAGACAGGATCCTCAACTTCACAGGCAGCTTACAATAGCATCTGGTTTTGAAAAGATTTATGACTTGGGAACAAACTGGAGAGCAGAGGCTTCTTATACTACAAAACACCTTTGCGAGCATCATGCCTGCGCTGTAGAAATTGCATACATTGAAAGCGAATACGATACTATGAGCGTTGAAGAGGATTTGGTAATCTCAGCGCTCAAGAGAGTTAAAAGAGATTGCAAAGAAGAACTTAGATTTTTAAATGCAGATTTCAAAATTCCTGAGAAACCATTTCCTGTGTTAGAGTTTCCAAAGGTATACGATATACTTAATGAGATGGGAAAAAAGATTAGTTTTGGAGATGATCTTGATGCAGAAGCAGATTCCCTGCTTTGGAAATATGTCAATGAAAAACTGCATAGGGAATTCTATTTCATCAACAAGTTTCCTTTTGTGCTTAAACCTTTTTATGTAATGAGATATGATGACGCTCCTGAATTTGCAAGGAGCGTTGATTTGAATTTTAGGGGTTTGGAACTAAGTTCAGGAGGGCAAAGGGAGCACAGGTATGAGAAGATTGTTTTGCAGGTAAAGGAAAAGGGTTTAAGACCTGAGAGTGTTGAGTGGTTCACAAAATTCTTTAAGTGGGGAGTTCCTCCTCACGGAGGTTTTGCATTAGGCATTGAAAGATTGACTCAAGCTCTTTTGAAAATTGATAACATCAGAAAGACAGTTTTGTTCCCGAGAACTCCCGACAGGTTTTTGCCTTAATTAATTTCAAAAAATTAGATGTGGAATTCATTGAGAAATTATTGATTAAACCGCATGGAAATAAGATAAAATAAGATGATCAAAAAGATAACCAAAAAGTAATTAATGATATGATTTAGGTGAATAAAATGCGCTTTTTAAGCATAAATGAAGCAATGGAAAAATCAGGGCAAGAGGTTATGACAAGGGGATGGGTTTATAGAGTAAGGGGTAGCAATGAACGGGTTTTCATAATCTTGAGAGATTCAACGAACTTAATACAATGTTTGGTTGAAAAGAATTCTGTAACCAATGATGTGTGGGAGAATGCTCAAAAGATAACAGTTGAGTCCTCATGCGAATTAAAGGGCAGAGTGAAGAAAGACGAAAGAGCCCCAACTGGTTTTGAAATTGAGGTTTCTGATTTGAAAATTGTTGGACTAGCAGAGCCTTTTCCAATAACAAAGGACAAGAGTGAAGAGTTTCTATACAATATGAGGCATTTGTGGTTGAGAAGCAGAAGATTAACTTCAATAATGAAAATCAGGAGTTCTGTTTTTGAAGCAATTGATTCTTTTTTCAGGGAAAAGGGCTTTTTTGAGATTACCCCTCCGATACTAACCCCTGTTGCCTGTGAGGGTGGCTCAACATTGTTTGAGGTTAATTACTATAACAAAAAGATGTACTTAACTCAGTCCTGGCAATTGTATGCAGAGGTTTTGATTTCTTCATTGGAAAAGATTTATTGCAACAGTCCTTGCTTTAGGGCAGAACGCTCAAAAACCTCAAGGCACTTGTCAGAATTCTATATGGCTGAGATGGAGGTTGCATGGGCTGATTTGAATGATATCATAAATTATGGAGAGGAACTTGTGAGCTACATAGTAAAGAGAGTTTTGGAGAAGAATGAGGAAGAACTTAAGCTTTTAAATAGGGATGTTAATGTTTTGAAGAATATAAAGCCACCATTTCCAAGAATAACCTACGATGATGCTTTAAAGATTTTAGATAAAGATGGAATAAAAATTCCTTGGGGCAAGGATTTGAGAACTGTAGAAGAAGATGCTTTGGTTAAGCACTTTGACAAACCAGTAATTGTAACTAATTATCCGAGTGAAGTCAAAGCATTTTACATGCCTGATGACCCTGAAAAACCAGGTACTGTCTTATGTTATGACATGCTTGCTCCAGAGGGCTATGGAGAGATTATTGGAGGAAGCCAAAGAAGTACAGATATTGAAGAAATAAAGAGAAAGTTGAAGCGAGATGGAGAAGACATAAAAAAGTACTCTTGGTATTTGGATTCAAGAAAATATGGCAATGTTCCTCATAGCGGTTTTGGATTAGGAGTTGAGAGACTTATTTCTTGGATTTGCAAGCTTGAAAACATTAAAGAAGCAACCCCTTTTCCAAGAACAATAAAGAGATTTTATCCTTGATTTTTTTACTTAAAATCAAAGAGTTTTTTTTGTTTTTTGTTATTTTTTTCTTTATTAACTTTCTCTGATTTGTTATCCTCAACTTCTTCATATTCTTCATTTTCTTTGGTTTTTTTGGCTTCTTTATCAGCTTCTTTATCATTATCTTCCAAAATTTTTAGTTCTGCGTTATTTATAATAGGAACTCCATAAACCCCATCGTAACCTGGTTTGACAGCAATCTTGTTGCTTCTGTTACTCATTATCAGCTCAGCAAGATCCTTGCCAACAACATTCATTAGTTCTTTCATTTCAACATTCAGCAAAACATTGAATTCGTTTCCAAAAGCACTTATCAGTTTGTTGTAAATTTCCCAATTTTCCTTTGTCAGAACACCTTTTTCTGTTTTCAGAGAGATGAGCTCCTGCAATGGCAGTATTCTCTTGAAACCAATAGCGTTTTCTGGTTTTATGAATTCTTTTCTGTCAGAAAGTTCAAAAACCCTATGAAGCACTCCTACGGTTAGTTTTTTATGGCAGATAGGACAAATGTTGTTAAATTTTATTGATTCCTCAGGGTTTAATATCACATTGCAGTTTCTGTGCCCGTCAAAATGGTATTTTCCATATGCAGGGTCAACTTCTATTGTCATTAAAAAATTTTTTCTTGTTCTTATCGAATTGATGAGTTTTTCATAACTCAACTCTTCTTCATTTAAATCAAATACATTGCACTCTCTGCCAATTCTGTAAGGCCAGTAACTATGAGAATCAGAATTTGAAACAAGAGTGTAAGAATCAAGTTTTGATAGCTTCCAATTCATCTCAGGGTCGCTGCTAAGTCCTGTTTCCAAAGCAAAAATGTTTTTTGTTTGATCTTTAAAGCACTCTTCTAAACTGTTGAAACCAGAATTTGAGCCGAAAACAGAAAACCAAGGAGTCCAAATGTGCGCTGGAATTATTTCTATGTTTTTGTCAATCTCTTTAAGCAATTCAACAATTTCATAAGCTTTAGCTCCAAATGTTGGCCTTCCGTCATAGTCAAGCCGCCCAAACCTTAAAAGCATTGAATTTATTTGGTTTACTATTTCAAAATTCTTTGCAAGCAGTATGAGATGAACCTTTCTTATTTTTTTGTCCTGGCTGTAAACCAGAGAGATTTCTGTTTGCAGGACAAACTTAAAGTTGTTTTTTGTTTTTAGTATTCCTGTTCCATCATCAGAAAGTTTTTCCTTTAATTCAGAAAACCATTTTGGATGGGTAAAATCTCCTGTTCCCAAGAGGTTTAACCCTTTTATTCTTGCAAACCTTTCAAGATTTTCAATGTTCAGGTCTTTTGATGTTGCCCTTGAATACCTGCTATGAATGTGCAAGTCAGCGAACAGCATTTTAGAACGAAATGTTTTCTTTGATTAAATACTTTTTCTTTTTGCATAAAACCAATAAAAAAAACTAAAGGAAAACAAAAATTTTTTAAAATGAAGAATTTTAAGCATATTGGGGTGATAGGATGAAAAAGAAAAATTTGGAGAATATAGGGGTATGGGCTTTCTACATTGGTTTGGTAATAACGATTTTAGTGGCTTTGTTTCAGAATGCAGCGAACCCAACAGCGATTTTTATAGTGGGGCTTTTAGGCATTATTGTTGGTTTATTGAATGTTACAGCAAAAGAGGTTCAGAGCTATTTAATAGCAGCAATATCATTCGTTCTAAGCTTTACAGCATTGGAAGAAATTGTAAGGGTTTTTTGGACAAGAGCAACAGTGTTCTTTAACTTGCTTGTAGTGTTCATAGCATGCGGAGCAGCGATTGTTGCTCTGAAAGAAATATATGCAATAACAAAGGAAAAATAATATTTTTTAATTATTTTTATTTTTTATTTTTTTGCTTTTTTTTAAATTGGATAAATCAGTCAAAGAATTTTTTTTAATTTTGTTGTATGGCTTAGATGCAAAACATGGAAGCTCATTTTGTTTTCAAATTCACCTGCTTGTCTGGACTCTTTAATATTTTTAACACAACATTTTTAAAATTCTTTATATCTTTTTTTCTCTTTGATTTTTTCCTAATTTAAATTCATGGTTTAAATTCTGCTTTTTAAAATATTTTTAATCCTCTGAATTTGTATAGATAAAATATAAGTCCACCAATTCCAAGCACCAATCCAAGAGCAAAACCAATTATAAAATAGATTATTGGCTTCTTTGTTTTTGGAAGGTTTTCAGTTGTAATAGCCCTCACAGATGCTTCGCTTGTTTCTTTGCCTTCCTCTTGGGTTTGCCCGATTTTTTCTGGAGTGTTTTCTGCAGGACCTTTCATTGATAACTCTTCAGGTTTTTTCTCTCTTTCTTCAACATCTTTGCTGGTTTCATTTGTTTTCTCTGCCTTGCTGAATTCAAAATCAACATTTGCGCTCTCTCCGTTCTCTCTTTTCTCTGCCTTTTCAATTTCAGCATTCAAGATGTTTATTATTTCCTGCCTGTCATTTATAGCATAAATTTTTCTTGCTATTTCTTCCTCTCCAAAAACATCCTTTATCCAATTGGCAAAGTCGTTCTTTTCTTCATTGACGTGCTTTCTGAAGAGTTCTTCGTTCATAGTTTTTAACTCCTCAACTAGTTCTTTTAAGCTCTTTATTCTCTTGTTGTCAACGAAGAAAGCCCTTTCATCCTCAACAACTGCGAGAAGATTTTTCATAAAAACCACCCCTTTTTTGCATATTTGAATTTATTTATTTTTGTTTAATTTTTATCTGATTTTTGGGAGTTTATCTTTTGAGTTCTTTCCCTTAGATCATTCAAAATGTTTACGAATGTTATGAAAGCATCGTAAGGATTGTCATATGGGTTGAAGTATTTATGAACATCGCCATCAGAAAACCATTTTATGCACATGTAGTAAAAATGATCTGAAGTTTGCAATCTGCGCCAGTCCTCTATCAGCCTTTCATCTCTTGTTTTTAATATCTCGTCTTCCATGTTATAGAGTTCTTTTATTGCAGCTTGCTGAAGCTCGTTTCCAAGCCATGCGCTCAAATCGCGCTCAATATCAGCCCAAGATATAAAGCCATAAGAATTAAATTCTCCAGCGCTCTTACAGTTTTTTATTATTTCACTTGGAGTTTTAAAACCTATTTTTCTCTTTATGAATTCTTCAGGAAGTTTTTTTAGGAACTCAAAAATTCCTGTTTCAGGCCACTGGTGTTCTCCGAATGTTTCATAATCTAAAAAGAGATTTACCACATCCTCTTTTATCTCTGAAATCCATGAAGCGTATTTTTCAGCTGTCAAAGGAAATCCAGGCCAATTAGGATTTGAAAACCTGAATGCTATGTCATCAGAAAGCCTGTAATTTTTTAGGAGAACTTTCAAGTTTTCAGTTCCATGTGCTTTGTAGACAAAATTTGGGCTCCTCCATCCAAGAATTTTGTCAGCGCCCTCGCTTAAAATTGCTTTGTAGCCCATTTTCTCAATCATGTAAGCCAAGTCATTGTTGTAGATGAGTTCTGTATTCCTGAAAACCTTTGGTGCGAACTTAAAAACAGATTTTATCTTCTTGTTGTGCAGAACAACCTGCCTTTTGAACTCGTTTTTTGAGTAGATGAAAGCAAGAGAATGATGGTATGTTTCGTCCAATATTTCAACATTCTTTGTTTTTACAAGTTCTTTGAATGATTCAAGCGCTTCTGGCTCGTATTGTTCAAGCTGTTCAAGAACAGTTCCTGAAAAACTAAAACTTACTTTGAATTCAGGATACTTTTTTATTAGTTCCAAGAGAAGTCTATTTGTTGGAAGGTAGCACTTATTTACAACTCTATTTAGTATTTCCTTGTTCTTTTTTTCATCATAATACTCATGGTTTTTTCCAATATCAAATATTTGATAGTGTCTTAACCTATATGGTTGATGAACTTGAAAATAGAAGCATGCATCAACCATTGCGCTCACCCAACAAAGATTTGTAAATTTTAATGCACTTGCTTGCAGGTTCATTCCAACTGAATTTTTTGACTTCAAGAGCCCCGTGAGTTTTGAGTTCATTGTGTAGAGCCCTGTATTTTAATACAGCAATTATCTTATTTGCAAGTTCATTAACATCCCAAAAATCCACTTTCAGACAATGCTTCACAACCTCTGAAACCCCGCTCTGCTTTGATATTATAACAGGAGTGCTGTTCCTCATTGCTTCAAGAGGAGTTATTCCAAATGGTTCTGAAACAGAAGGCATTACATAAACATCAGCCATTTTGTAGGCTCTATCAACATCCTTGCCCCTTAAAAATCCAGAAAACAAAAACTTGTTAATAAGCCCAAGCTCAATAACCCTTTTTATCATCTGACCCTGCATGTCTCCACTGCCTACAACAACAAATTTTACATTAGGAATTCTCTCGCTCACAAGCTTTGCAGCCTCTACAAAATAATCAGGACCCTTTTGCAATGTAATCCTTCCCAAGAAAAGCACAATTCTGTCCTCTTTCTTTATGTAAAAATCTTCCTGCACATCATAATCAGTAAAATCAACAGCATTGTGAACAACAAAAACATTTTCAGGATTTGCATTGTAATTCTTTAATATTATGTTCTTTGTAAAGTTGCTAACAGCAATTACTATGTCAGCGTTTTCAACTCCAAAATTTTCTATCTCATGAACAATTGGATTTCCAAAATTTCCTCCATTTCTATCAAATTCTGTTGCATGAACATGAACAACCAAAGGTTTTTTTGACAGCTTTTTGAGTTCAACTGCTGCTGGAAATGTCATCCAATCATGCGCATGTATTATGTCAAAATCTCCCAAACTTCCTTGCAATAACAATTTCTTAACTAGTGCTTTATACCTAAAAACTTCCTCAAAAAGATTTCTTCCATAAATTTGCTTATCTGCATTGGTTTTTGATAAAATCATTTCATAATTTGATTCAGTAGAATAAGGAATTAGCAACAATGGTAGTTTTACGAAAACAACCTTTGCAAGGTCCTCAGCACCTATTAATCTCACATGCGTCTTTAACTGCTGAGGGACTTTTGGTATTACAAATGTGATTTCAATGCCTTCATTTATCAATGCCTTTGTTAACCCATAGCATGCTGTTCCAAGCCCACCTGTATTGAATGGCGGAAACTCCCACCCCAGCATTAAGACCTTCATTAAAGTTCCTCTTTCTGATTAAAATTTAGCAAAAATTTTTCTTTTATATACTGAATTTAAAGATTTTTAACTATATAAAAAAGTTATTAATCATTAATTAGTAAAAAAAATAAAATAAAATGCTTTTTTTGAAGAGAAAAAGAGTTTTCCTTATCAAAAAGGCAAAAAACGAAATATATTTATATATGTATTGCTTCTATTGTGACATAAAACTTGAACGATTTTCAAAAAAAGGGTGGTAGTTTGCGAGAACTTGATGATGCAGAGCAGAGGATACTCAAAGAGATAATAAGAAATCCAAGAATATCTGACAACAAGATAAGCATTATAACAAGCATTCCAATAAAAACAGTGAACAGAAAAAGGAAAATTCTTGAACAGGAAGGCATATTGTATTATTTTGCAAGTGTAAACAATCTTGAGTCAGGCACAGGAGCATTTGAAGCTTCTCATCTTTACATTGTAATTCTTAAGAATGGAATCACGAAAAAGGCAGTTAATGAGTTCTTTGAAAAGCAGGAATTCAATCTTCATGATTTTAAGCACATAAACTTCTGTTATTTAGGAGAAAGTTCTGGAAGTGTTGTTTTGGTTTTTATAATTGAAAGCAAGAAGGATGAGGACATCTCTGAAATATTCAATGTTGATATTTATTCAAAATTGAAAAAGGAATTTGGAGAGTGCATAAAAGAAATCAATGTAGTAAAACTCAATAGAACAATACTCATGCACCATAACTATTTGCTGCACAAGAATGTCAAAAACGGAAGGATTGATGAAAACTGGCCTTCAAACATGTTATTTATTGAGTAAAAAGGTTTAAGATGAAAGAAAACCAAGAAGAGAAAAACAACCATCAGAAAATAATTGTTTTTGAATTGTCTTGGGAGGTCTGCAACAAAGTAGGTGGAATACACACAGTCATAACCTCAAAAGTTAATTACATGATTGACAGGTACAAAGAAAACTATTTTTTGGTCGGGCCTTACTTTGCTGACAAATCAAACAAGGAATTTCAGGAAAAGCTTCCTCCAGAGTTCTTAAAAAAGGCATTCAACGAACTTAAAAATATTGGAATAGTATGCCATTACGGAACATGGGTTATTGACGGAACCCCTAATGTGATACTTGTTGATTTTACAATATTTTCAAAAAACAAGAATGAAATAAAGACAGAACTTTGGAACAACTATAAGATTGATTCTCTCTACACAGAGTACCATGATTTTGATGAACCTGTAATTTGGGCTCACAGCGTGGGATTGCTTGTTGAAACAATCAAAAAGACAGTTAATTCAGAAATTTTGGTTCACGCCCACGAATGGCTTTCAGGTGCTGCTTTGTTGTATTTAAAATCAAAGAATGCTAATGTTGCAACAGTATTTACAACTCACGCCACAATTGTTGGCAGGGTTCTTTCAAACTCAGGAATAAACTTCTATTCAAAATTAAAAGAATGGGATTTTGATAAGGAAGCTTATAACTATCATGTTCAGGCAAAACACCAGCTTGAAAAACAAACAGCGTTGAATGCAGATGTTTTTACAACAGTAAGTGAAATAACATCCATAGAAACAGAATTTATTCTTGGAAGAAAAGCAGACTTCATACTGCCAAATGGCTTGAACATAAAAAAATTTCCTGAATTTGACGAGCTTACTATAAAGCATAACTACCTTAAAAACAAGGTCAGGGAATTCTTGACTTACTATTTTCTTCCGTACTACAACTTTGACATCAGCGACACCCTGTTCTATTTCATTGCAGGAAGATACGAATTTCATGCAAAGGGCATTGATATATTCATAAGGGCGTTGGCAAAACTCAACGAAATACTTAAAAAAGAAAACTCAAAAACTCGCATAATCGCATTCTTTTGGATACCTGGAAATGTCAAGGCAATAAGGCACGATGTTCTTGAATCAAGGAAATTGTATCAGGACTTAAAGGAATTTGTAGAGGAGGAATTTCCTGAGATAAAGCAGAAGATAATTTACCTACTAATTTCCTCAAAGAGAATTTCTGAAAAATCTCTTTTCAAGGAATCTTTCATGCTTGAAATAAAAAACAAGATTTTAAAGTTCAGAAAGAAAGGCAAACCGCCGTTAAGCACGCACGAGCTCTACAACGAGGAGCAAGACTCAATAATTTCCTACTTTAATCAGTATGGTTTGAAAAACGAAGAGAGCGACAAGGTAAAGGTGATTTACTATCCAATTTATTTGACAGGAGCAGACGGGTTGTTGGATTTGAACTATTATGAATCAATGATAGCATCTCACTTAGGAATATTTGCTTCTGCTTATGAGCCATGGGGTTATACTCCGTTGGAAGCAGCTGCTCTTGGAATATCTTCAGTAACAACAGACCTTGCTGGTTTTGGAAGATACATTTTAGCAAACAGAAGTTCCTATGATTCAAAAACCCAAGGAATATATGTTCTTAAGAGATTTGAAGTTGATGATGACAAATGCGTAGAAGAACTTGCAAAAATTCTTTACCAGTATTCAAAACTGACAAAAGAAGAAAGAATAAAGAACAAGATTGAAGCCAACAAGCTTTCAAAATTGGCTGATTGGAGCGTTCTTGTTAAGAATTACTTTGAAGCTCATAATTCTGCTCTAAACATGCGTAAAAATAGTAAATAATGAATTCCTAAAATTAAAACGCAAATCAAAAAGGGGTGTTTGATGGAATTAAGAAAGGACTATGTTCTTAACAGGTGGGTAATAGTTGCGAACAATAGGAGTAAAAGGCCGAGCGATTTTGCCAAACAACACGCTGCTGAAAGGGAAAATATTAAATGCCCTTTTTGTCCTGGAAATGAAGAGCAAACTCCTCCTGAAATAGGAAGAATTCCTAACAGCAATTCATGGAAGATAAGATGGTTTGATAACAAATTTTCAGCAGCGGAATTAAACGGGAACTATGTTATAAGAACAGACAACACATACTTTACATTCTCTGATGCTTTTGGAAAACACGAGGTTGTTGTTGATACTCCTGAGCACAACAAAAAATTTTATGAGTTAGACGAGAATACGATTGCAAAGCTTTTGAAGATTTATTCTGAAAGGGTTGAGGAACTCTCAAAGATTAATGGCATAGCATATGTTCAGGTTTTCAAGAACTCTGGAAGCGAGGCAGGGGCTTCTCTTCAGCACGAGCACACGCAAATTTTGGCAACAAACAAAGTGCCAACAGTTGTTGATGAGATGGTAAATGCTGCAAAGAGTTTTGGTTTTTGCCCTTATTGCCAAATATTGAATATAGAAAAAAGAAGTTACAGAAGATGTTTTGAAAGCGGGAACTTTGTAAGTTTTACCCCTTATGCTTCAAGATTTCCATTTGAGATTTGGCTCTTTCCAAAGGAGCACATTAGGAGAATGTCAGAATTAAGCGCAGAGAAATTTTTAGAGCTTGCCTCAATGCTGAAAAAAATCCTTAAAAGGGTTTCAGAACTTAATGTTGGCTACAACATGATGTTTTATCATGCTCCTAAAAACTCAGACCTCCACTTTCACATAGAGATTCTGCCAAGAACTTCTACTTGGGCAGGCATGGAATTCTCAGGAATATACATCATTACAATAAGCCCCGAGGACTCTGCTCTATTTTACAGGGAAGAAAACAAGTAAAAGTGCTTTATGAACAAAATGAAAATTGATTATGATTATAATGGATTGTCCTACAGCATAGAGAGCAACGATAAGAACTTAAGAGCAGCACTCTTTAACAACAAGGCAGGTTTCTTTATAAAGTCTTTTTTTAATCAAAGCAAATACGATGGGCTCTTTGTAAATGAAAATAATTTTTATAAAATCCTTGACAGCATTAACTCAAACAACAATCCAAGTAGAATAATGAACTTTGGTTATAAAATTGTGGTTGAGGGCGATTTCAAAGAAAATTTTCTAATGCCAAAAAACTTTAATTCTCTTGTTTACTATACTGAAAAGCCAACAGAATTGTTATTGGATTTTGATGTGAGAAAGTGCTTTGATTTCAGGAGCTTTGGCAGGTATTATTTTTTCAGCGAGGAAAACTACAACGACAGGAAAGTGCTTGTTCTGAAATTTGAAAAGAGAACGAACAGCATTGAGGATCCATCGCACGAACTTAAAGAGTATGAATTTTTTATTGCGATCATTGGGGAATTTAACTATGAATTCCTAAACCAGTGGGTTGAGAAGAAATACGAGTTTGACAAGCTGAGAAACTCTGATTTTATAAGGTATGTGTTCAGGGCATTAAAACTCTTTGGCACCAAAGTTGTGATTAGCTGCTCAACTATAAAGGAAAAGGCAATAAGAGAAGCGAATTTTTTGTTCAGCAGCTTTAACGATATTGAAGAAGTTGAAAGAAAGAGATTTGCAAAATTCTTGGAATCTTTGGATTTTAGTTTCATAAAAGAGGATGCCCAAAAAATAGTTTTCATAAACTGCGCAAATTCTGTTTTTGCTCTTACGCTTCAAAACTCAATCCTTGCAGGCTTCCCTTGGTTCTTTCAAAATTGGACTAGAGATGAACTTATTAGCTTAAAGACATATGAAATTCTAAAAAATTATGAACTTGAGAAAAAGATATTAATAAAAAATTTGGCGCTTTGCAAGGGCTCTAAAATCAGGATAAGCAATGAAAACCAAAGAGAGATTTTTGAGCCGGTAGGGATTTTATTCTTGAGATTAAAGGAATTTCTAAAACAAACAAAGAACAAAAATGGATTTTTTGATTCGAATAAATTCTCAATTCTTAAGGAAAAGGTAAAAATCGTTGCAGACGATTTGATTGAAAACATTGATAAAAGGTTTTTTTTAATTGCCAACAACGCTTTTGAAACTTGGATGGATTCAATAGGCAGGGAAGGATTTAGGATTGAGATTCAGGCGCTGGCATTACAGGTTTTGGAAACAGCATTTGAAATCAGCAAGGAGGAAAGGTATGATAAGGTTAGGAAAAAGATGCTGAAGTCAGTAAGAACAAACTTTCTTAAAGACAACACGCTTCTCGACGGTTTAATCCTTAAAAACAACAAACTATGCGTTGACAGAACATTTAGGAACAACATTTTCCTTGTTTACTACTATTATCCAAAAATTCTGAGCAGAACAGAATGGCAGGAATGCTTTGAAAAGGCGTTGAAGAAACTCTTCAATCCTTGGGGTGGAATTTCAAGCATAGACAAAAAGAGCAAGTTTTATATAGGAGAAAGCACAGGAGAGAAACCGCTGAGTTATCACAACGGTGATTCTTGGTATTTTATAAACAACATTGCAGCGCTTGCTCTTTTTGAAACAAACCCTGAAAAATTTAGTAATTATATAAAAAAAATACTTGAGGCAAGTGTGAAAGACAACCTTTCATTAGGAGTTATTGGGAGTTCTTCAGAAATCTCGAGTTCAAAACAGCAGGAAAATTTTGGTTGCTTTGTACAAGCGTGGAGCAATGCAACTCTTTTAGAACTTCTCTATCACTTGAATTTTAATTCCCAATCATAACCTATCTTCTTTGAATTGTAAGGCATTCTAAACTCGTCAGGATTGTTTTTGTTATATGCCCGAGTAGGAATGTTTATCACGATTGCTTCTTCATTGCTTATGCATTTGAAACCATGCCAAACATTTGCAGGTATTTTTATCAGCATAGGATTGTATTCTCCAATGAAGAACTCATTGATAATTCCATTTGTTTTTGATTTTTTTCTTTGGTCAAACAAAACAAGCTTTATCATGCCTTTTATGCAGCTTATGAAATCGTCCTGTTTCTTGTGCAGATGCCACGCCTTAACAACATTTGGGTAAGCAGTTGTTACATAAACTTGTCCAAAACTTTCAAAAATTAGGTCATCTTTTCTTAGGATTTCAATCAGCCTGCCCCTTTCGTCAGGAATAAACTTTAATTCTTTGATTTTAACCCCTTCAATGATTTTTTCTTTCATTCTTGAACCACTCGGTTGTTTTCAAAAGCCCTTCTTTAAGTTTTGTTTTAACCTTAAATCCAAGTTCTTTTTCAGCCCTGCTTGTTGAAAGGCGAATTCTCCTTATTTCTCCTTGTATTTTTTCTCTATGTTTTGCTTTAATTTCTTTATTTAAAACTTCTTGTAGTTTGTTGTGTATTTCATTAACGCTTATCTCAAATCCAGAACCGATGTTTATTATTTTGCTCTTCGTGTTCTTTCTTAATGATTTGCAAATTGCATCAACGCAATCCCCAACATAAACAAAATCTCTTGTCTGATTTCCATCTCCATTGATGAATATTGGTTTGTTTTCAAGCGTTCTCTTTATAAAAATAGAAATTACCCCTGCATACGCGTTTGATTGCCTTGGCCCATATACATTGCCCAATCTTAAAATCAAGTAGTTTAATCCATAGTTTTTGCTGTAAGCATGCAAATACTTTTCAGCGCACAATTTTGAAATTCCATAATGAGATGATGCATTTGCAGGATGATTTTCATCGATTGGCAGATATTTTGGATTGCCGTAAACAGCGCAGCTGCTCAAGAAAATGAACTTTTTGATTTTAAACTTGGTGCTGTTCTCAAGCAAGTTCAGAGTTCCAAGAATATTTATCTTTGCATCCTCAATAGGGTTCTCAAAAGATTTTAAAACGCTTATCTGAGCAGCGCAGTGAATTACAAATTCGGGTTTTTCAATTGAAAAAACCTGCTTTAATTCTTTTGAATTGATGTCCATTCTGTAGAATTTTGCTTTTTTATTTAAGAAATTCTTTTTGCCAGAAGATAAGTTGTCAACAACTACTACTTCATGTTCTTTTTCAACAAGCCGATCAACAACATGACTCCCAATAAAACCAGCTCCTCCAGTAACTAAAACCTTCATCTGAAACCCCAAACATCAGGATTTTATTTGTGTTTATAAAGTTTTTTGAAAACTCAAGAAAGTTTTTCCTTAAGAAATTCAAGCAATTCTTTTTTTATCTCAGGATTTTCAAATGCGAACTCAAGGGTTGTTTTTAAATATTCAATAGGAGTTCCAACAGTTAGCCACTTTCCTTCTATCTTATGAGCATACACTTCTTTATCTTTTTTCATCAATCTTATAGCATCTGTGAGTTGAATTTCATTGTTCTTTCCAGGAGGAGTTTTCTTTATGTAGTCAAATATTTCAGGATACAACAAAAACCTGCCTAAGATAGCATAGTTTGATGGAGCTTCCTCTACTTTTGGTTTTTCAACCAAATCCTCAATAAGAAGCGTTCTTTCAGAAACAAACTTGCTCGGCTTTACAACTCCATAGCTGCTTATCTTTTCAATTGGTATTTGCTCAACCCCGATGATTGAGCTCTTCAACTTCTTTGATTCGTCAACCAAAGATTTTATGCAAGGGATTTTTGATTTTACAATATCGTCTCCTAAAAGAACAGCAAACGGTTCTCCATTTATGTGCCTTTCTGCGATTGAAACAGCATGCCCCAAACCCAAAGTTTCCTTTTGCCTTATGTAGTGTATGTCTGCCAAATTTTCTATCATTTCAAGCTGTTTTAAAATGTTTATCTTTCCCTTGTCCTTGAGAAGTTGATTAAGTTCAAAGCACTTGTCAAAATGGTCCTCTATTGCTCTCTTTCCGCGACCAGTTATTATTAAAATATCAGTCAATCCTGCAGAAACAGCTTCCTCTATTATGTATTGGATTGCAGGCGTGTCTATTATTGGAAGCATTTCTTTCGGTAGGGCTTTTGTAGCAGGCAAGAATCTGGTGCCAAGACCAGCAGCAGGAATTACTGCCTTTGTTATTTCCATTTTGTCACCTTGAATTTTTTAGCATCTGTTTTGTTTTTAATTAGTAATCTTAATACAATCGATCTTTATAATCAATCTTGCTATCTTATTTTTCTTGTTATCTTATTTTGTATTACTTTATCACACCTTAACGCATTTTATTTTTTGCTTATTTAAATTTTTTTGTTTTTTTTTGCAAAAATTTATATATAAGTTCTTTTAAATAAAAAACTAAATGAAAGTAGAAAATGACTTTAAGGAGATTTTGATTTATTAAAACATAACAAGATAATAATATTCCTTCCTTTCTTTCGCTTGTTGTTATTTTGTTAGCAGGTTTTTTGTTTTTGAGAGTATCTGGTTTAGGAGGAGTGATTAAAGATACAATTAATGTAAGCAGTGAAATGCAGATTAGAAAGGATAAAATTTATTCTGAACAGTCAGAAGAATTAATGAGAGAAATACAAAGAATGGGCGAGTTGGAAGATAAAATAAACCAATTAAGAGAAAAAAAAGGAAAAGACATTTGATGAATTTCAAGAATTACTTAAACTAGAAGAAGAATATTACAATAGTACATTTACGCTTATGCAATATAGTGTTGAACTTGATGAACAAGTAAAGAAGGAATTGCTAGCAGATCAAAAAATAAATGATAAGGTAAATAACTTAAAAACTATCTTATAAAAACTTTTTTAGCACTAAAAATTTAATTATGATAGTAATTTTTGCATTAGCAATTTCTCTCTTTTCTTTCTATTTTTCATGCATGTCTTATGCAATGATTGCTTTGGCAATCAAAAATGAGAAATTTTCTTTAAATAATGTTTTGAATTTTACAAATAAGTTTTTATTAAAGTTAGCAGGTGTTGAATTATTAGTTTTTTTAATAATAACAACTATAATATCTGTTGGCGTAGGTATTAGTGTCTTTTTCTTAACCTTTTCTTCTGTTCTAGGATTTTTGCTGGTTCCTTTAATATATGTTGTATTTCTAATATTCATTTTTATTATAATTTTAAGGGTTCTTTATGTTATTCCAATCATGTTTCTTGAAAAAGAAGGACCTTTGAAGTCGATAGAGCACAGTTTTAAATTAACAAGGCACCACTTAGGACAGGTTTTTGTTATTTTTATAATTTTGATTATATTTTCAATATTAAGGAATTACTTATCATCCCCTTCTTTACAAGTTTATTTAAACTTATACATTACAAACAATTTAGCCATTCAAATACTTAGTGTTGGATTATTATTATTTTTATTTTTAGCAGAGTCAGCAGTGCTGACATTTGAGCGCGTTTTCTTATTTTATACCTACTTTGATCTTGACAAAATCAAAGATTTGTAAATTAAGGAATTAATGAGAGAATTAAAGAGACAATTAATTTTATTTATCTGTTTTCCTTATGCTTGTTTTATTTTTTTGTTTTTTTAGCGCAGCGTAAGATAATATAAAACATAATAAAATACAAAGTTTAAAAAAGAGAAATTAATCAAGAACAATCAAATTAGAAAAAACTAGCCTTTATTTTCTATTTCATGATCAACTATGAAGAGTTCGTTCCTTCTTACCATGCCAAAGAGAAGCATTCTCAAAAACGGTTCCTTTATTATTGATAGTTGCGATTTGTAGGAAAGAACAGCCTCTAACTTTTTTGATTCTTCATCATCACCCAAAATCAATTTTTGCCAGGAATAATCAAAGCTCAGCAGCCTTGAAGGAGGCAATAAGTATTTTCTCAAGGAAAGCGTTTTCCTCAAACCAAATATCGGTTCAGGATAGTTTGGGAAATGAACAAGGTATTCATAAAAGGTTATGTTTTTTTGGTAAAGTTTGTCTTCAACTATGATTTCCTTTAGCAATTTTCCTGCTGTTTTATGGTCAGTGTGAAAATCTTTTGGGATTGGAAAAACAATGAAAGTAGGATTTGTTTCCTTGATAATTCTTCTAAACTCCTTCTTAACCTTTTCAGGAGCCTGTTTTTTTAATGTATTGTCAGGATAGTTCAAAAAGTAGATGTTTTCCTCATCGATTCCTAATCTTCTTGCAGCATCCTTCAGCTCGTCGTATCTTTTCTTTTCTTCTCCTTTCCAATTGCCATTCATAATTATTACTATATTTACGCTTGCATTCCTTTCCAAACTCTTGATGATGAAACCTCCTGTTGCTATTGTCTCGTCATCTGGATGAGGAGCAAATATCAGCACTCTGTCTTCTTTTTTAGGGACATTAACATCAGATAGGAAAACTATTGCTGGCTGCGGAAGTTCTCTGAAATACCAATTAATCGTTGCTATTGCTAACAAAATAAGAACAAACAATTTCATGATTAAATTTTTAATTTTCTTCTTCCATTTTTTGGGCATCTTTATTATTTTCATTTTCTAGTTCAGCAGCGCTTATGCTTGCTCTACTTTTTTTTATCTGTGTTGCTTATTTTCTCCAAGCACTTGTCATGCAGCAAAAGCAAAAAATCCTTTTCAGGCTTTAAACCGGCTTCTAAAAGATTTTTTAAAAGTTCTTTTATTAACGCATTCCTTTGCTCTGTTTCGCTTTCCTTTTTTTCAATTCTTGTTCCGAGCAGGTTTTCTATTGTTTCCCTGCATATAAATCCTTCGTTGTTTTTTATTACAAAATTCTTTTTGCCTGAAACAAAATTCAATTCTTTTAGATCAACATTAAATGTTTTGCCATTGAACTCTTTTTCAAAAGCAAATTCTGCCTTTTTTTTAAAGCCAAGTTTAAGCAGTTCAATTTCCAAAAGTTTTTTTATTGCAGAATCAAAATCTCGCTTTTTGAATTCTTCTATCTCAAATTCTTCTGCAGTTTTTGCAGTTTTAAGATAGTCTTTCATAGGAACAGTGCTTTTTGAAAAATCCACAATCCTTCCAAGATATTTTCTTGATTTTTGCCTTGTTCCCTTTTTAGTCCAAATGTTCTCAACAAGATAAGCATATTCCTTGTCTTTGTGTTTTTTAATCCTTACAAACACAGAACTCACCAGATTTTTGTGTTTTATGTTAATTTTTAGATTGTTATTTAATTTTTCATTAATATATTGATTCTTCAATAGCAAATCTGAGCTCAACTATGTCAACAATATCTTCCTTTGATATAAAGTTTTGTTCTCTCAAAGCCCTGAGAACTTCCCTCATGATTTCTCTGCTAATAATCCTTCTCTTTATAAGTTCCAAGAGCACAAGCTTGAAAACATTCTTTGTTTCTTTAGTAATTGGTTGAGTTTTTGAGATGTTTTTAAAAGTGTTTAGCACTTCGTTTGCATCAGTATTTTCCTTTGTCAGCATCTCAATAATTTCATTGACATTATACTCTGGAAGTTTTCCTTCACTGGTTTTTTTAATTTCTTCTTTTAGTTCTCTCTTCAACCCTTCCTTTATGCTCTGCCTAAGAATTTCAAAATTCTCTCTTACGCTGCTTACAAACGGCATTTCTATTGTTTTGTCAACATTGTATCTTTCAATGATAATCTTTCCAAGCCCAAATACGAACTCTTTGTATTTTACTTTAATGATATTATCATAGCTTATTCTCTCGTTCTTTTTTACAAGTATTCCAAAAGTGTAATTCAAAGAGAACTCTTCTAATTCCAAGCAGAGGTTATTTACCCTTATAATACTTAGCAACAGATAGGTTGAACAGGAAATAATTATTATAAAAATTAAAACATTATTTATTAATGATATTAAACCTTCTCCGCCCTTTACTATCCCTGAAATGCTCAAGATTTCTATCAGTGAGTTTAACGGATTTTCTCCAACAAAATATACTATCAGCTTTGAAATTCCGAAGATTAAAATCAGGACAAATATTATATTGAGAACACTGAAAAAGAACACAGCATTTATGTTTGGCTTTATTACTAAACTACCTAAACCTTTTTCTGCTTTCTCTGAATTATTTGAATCATTTTTATTATCGGTTTTTTGCATGCTTATAACTCCAAAACAACGAATTTTTCCTTGAAATTTATTTCATGAACCTTAAATTTCTTCAGGGATTTGATTTTTTCTTCCTTTTCATTATTATTTGTTGGTTCTTTAATTATTTTTCTAATCTTTTCAAAGAAATTATTTATATTTTGAAAGTTTTGATAAATCAAACTGACTATCAATTCAATCTCTCTTTGTTCTTTAATTATGTTTTCAATTCCACGCTTCTGCATTTCCAATGCTTTTAAAATTTTTTCTTCTTCCTTATCAACAACCCGCTTTTGCGTGATTTTGCAGAATTCTTCCAATGCAGAAGAGTAATTTTCAAACAGAATGTGTTCTTTACCAGAATAGAACTTTAATTCAATTGGGACAACATCTATAGGATGATTGTTCTCATATACAATTGAAGGCTTTTTTTCTTTATTTTTTATTTCATGAATTATTTTTAAAATGAGTTCGCATTCCTCTTCGCTTAAGAATTTCTTGTTTTTGTTTATTCCTGAGTTAAGGCATATTTCCTCAGCATAAACCCCCCCAAATCCGAGTTCAGATGCAATGAACTTTACAAGCTCCTTATTTTTATTGTTAAACAATTCTGCAAATTCTTTTTTGCTTATAGAGAAGGGATCTATTTTTTCAGGAGCAGAATACTTCTGCCCGTTCTTTATACTTCTATTCATGTTTTCGCTTCTCAGAAATCCAATTATCTTATTATTTTCATCGCACAGGACTATGTTTCCTTTATCAAACAATTCTATGAAAATCTTTCTGCTGCTGAAATCAAACTCTACCAATCTGTCAAAATTGTGCTGTCTCATGGATGCAAGTTTATGATTGGAGAATAAGCTCCTTATCATCTTTGAGATTCCAATAAAGGACTTTGGAGAATTTTTTGTAATGTATATGAAATTTGGAATGCTTATTCTAACGGTTGTTTTTGGTTTTGTGTCAAATCTCAAAAAGAGTTCGCTGTTCTCCTGAAACGCCTTTTCAAGCCTTTTACCTATTAAAAATTCCATTTCTTCAATAAGTCTCATCAGTTCATAACTGCTGATATGTTTCATAAAAAAATCTATTATTTCTTTATTTATAAAGCTTATTAAAACCATATTTAAACCATATTTAAACGGTTTTTTGACAAAAATAAAAAATAAACCAAAAATGTAAAATAAGATATGTTTTCAAAAATGTATTTTGCATTATTATTTTTATTGTTTATTAGTATATTCAGCAGTATATTCAGTAAACTTTTATTATAAATCCAAAAAACATAATAGCCAACTCTCACTTTTCATAAACAAACTGCAAAATCAATAAATTTATGGTGCCCAAAAATGATTTTAAAAAACAAAAAGATTTTAAATCTAAGCGTTTATTTTTTGATTATGCCAAGCTTAGAAAACATAAATCAAGCCCTAAAAGCAGCATTTTTAAAAATAAAGGCAGAGTTTTTTAATGTAAAACTTTGGATAGATTTCTTTAATGCAAAGATTCTAAAGAACGAATCAGAACATGCCGAAATAAGGGTTTTGGTTGATGAGCAGAACAAAAGACTAGATTCTCTTGTTTCAAGGTTGAATGAAATTGAGAAAAAGACAGCTCTTCTTGAAAGCAATGTTTCATCATTAAAAATATCTGAAGAGAAAAGGGGCTTGGAATATGAAATAGCTGAAATCAAAAAAGTTCACAATGACATAAGAGAGTTGTTTGAAGCAATAAAATCAGAGCTTTCCAAAAAAAAGGACGCGTCAGGACATGATAAGGACATGTCGGGACATGATCGGGACATGATTGGGACATATCAGGACGTGAGAAAAGACAGGGTTTTCTTGTTTGAAAAAGAATTTTTTGATAGGGAACTCAAAAAATCAAAGAATTTTGTTGTTAAAAAAAGAATTGCAGAATTTCGCGATGAAAATGAACTTTCAGTAACAGAAAAGAGCTTGCTAAAAATTTTATATGAATCAGATTCTCCATTGACATATGCGGATTTGTCGAGGATGTTGGGCAGAGAAGAAAAAACAATAAGGAATTCAATTTACGAACTTAGGAAGAAGGGTTTTGGTATAAATGACAAACTTGTTTCTTCAAAAGAAAAGGCATTTTATCTTACAGAAGAAATGAAATTAAAGATTTCAGGAAGATAAAAAAAGAAATTTCTTCTTTTGCTGTTTTTGTCCTTTGTTTTTTAAGGACATGTCCTGAAAAAAGGACATGATCGGGACATGATCGGGACATGACAAGGACACATCAGGACATGATTTTAAGCGCGAAAAAAACAAAATATAAAAAGAATTTTAAAAAAGATTTGTTGAAAAAAACACCTTTGCGCAACTTGATTAAACAAACTGAACAAACAATTTTATTTTATTTACTTTTTAATAATTACTTAAAATCAGAGCAACCAAATGCAACTATTATATTTTATAATAATAATTTTAAAAGATATATTAATAAATAATAAATACAATTGTTGTTAAATAAAATACATATCACAAAACAATTTTATGTTAAAAATTGCATTTTGGATTTTTTATACAGAATTTTGTTCTAAAACTCTGTTAAGCCTTGTTAAGTCCCTGTTAAGTACAAGAATCTCAACAGAATGCAATAATCTTAGTTTTCTCACTTTTTGTTATTGTTTTATGAGTTTTAAACCAGGGATTTAGAGATTTTTAATGATATTTTTGATAATTTTTAAAATACGTATTTTTAATAAAGTTTAGCCAACAATAATAAGATTTTTATTCATAAAAAGTGAGAGTTTTCTATAAGATTTGCTTTGTTTACTTTAAAACACGAAAA
Organism: Candidatus Woesearchaeota archaeon; assembly: GCA_049700835.1. GTDB lineage: Archaea > Nanobdellota > Nanobdellia > Woesearchaeales > WAPY01 > JAWBOW01. Next base: position 56,689 of record JBNAUL010000001.1, on the reverse strand, counting down.
TTGCAACAAAAATCGCAAAAAATCAACAAAAAATTACATTTTTATTGATTTTGCTGTTTAAATATTTAATAAAAAGTTAATAAAAATAGTTTTTATATGTTTTTATATTCAAAAAGTGAATTTTTATGCAAAAATAAACCAAAAACTTTTAAAACGCCAAAGATTATGGTGCCCATAATTCTATAATCATTTGCTGATAAATCTAAATTTTAATTTATAAATGAATTTTTCTTAAGTGCGTTCATCCTCGTTCATCCTTATTCTATATTATATGGTCTTTAAGAACTGCTTTTGCTGTTTCTGTTGAATATTTTCGTTAAATCTTATGCCTATCCAAGCATCTTGTTTTGACATCATAATTATTATCTTTTCTCTTTGTTGTTTTCTTTGTTGTTTTTTATTTTTTCATTTTGTTGTAAAATCACTGTTGTTGGAGTTTCTTATTTTTAGCAGAACTGTTCTTAACATGTACGCTTCTTAACACTTTTGCTTTATAACCACTAAGAAAATTAACCCAAAATTTTTTTTGTTTTAATTATGTTTTATGTTTTTATCTTCTTATGGTTTCTATTAAAAGCAAAGTCCTTTGCCAGCACAACTGCAAACAGAATAAGTATGTATAAACAGAGAATTTCTAACTGAAATAAAACATTAATGAGTTTTGTTTGGAATATCAAGCTGTGCCTGAAGAGAAATTCTGAAATGACAAAGGGGCTGTAGTTTGCTATCTTCGCAAGAACTATGTTCATGCTTTCAATTGGAATTATGGTGTTAGATAAAAACAAGAATAGAGTGCTAATTATGAGCGCAGCAACCATTGCAGTTTCTTCTCTTTTAAAGAATTGGGCAATAAGCATTCCTATTAATGTGAAAACAATTATGCTTAGAAGAGCTATTGCAAATGAACTCCAAAAACTTGCTATCAACTCTGTTTTTACATAAATCATTGCTATGCAGAACAGAATAAGGAATTGTGGCATCACAACCAAAATAGTTGTTATTATAGTTGCTATTGAGAACAGGCTTTGGTGCGTAGGACTTATGCAATTTCTAAAGTATGCAGGAGAGTTCTTTTCAATGACAACCATCAGAGAGCTCAGCATTATGCTTACAAACATTAAAACTATTGTTACCAATGTTGGGAACAGAAAATTTAAATGGGTCTTTTTATAACTCAGCGGTTTTATTGTTATTGTTATTGGTTTGACTATCTTTTCAGCACTTCTTATTTCTATGCTTCTTATTTCCTTGTTTATGTTGTTGAAACCTTCTTGCAATTTTATTATTCCTAAAAGCCCCTCTGAAAGTTTGGTTTTTGAGTAATCCAAGCTCTTGCTTGCATTCTGCAGGGTTTTGTTGATTGCTTCAAACTTTTTCTCAACTTCAGAGATCCTTGAAGCAAGGTTGCTCATCAAGATGTTAAGCTCTCCAGAATTTTCATTATTGTAAATGTTATTTACCGCTGACTTTATATTGCTCAACTCATCTTGTGCTTCCAAAATTTTGTTGTTGATTGAATTCTTCTCAGATGAGGAAAGATTGGAAGAGGAAACAACGGATTTTATGTAGTTTAAGGTGTCGTTGGAGCTGCCTATTGAATCAGAACTCAATGTCTTTAACTTTGCAATCTGTTCTTTTATTTCGCTGGCTTTGAAAGAACTTGGATTGAAACTTACATCCAATTCATTCAATTTTGCCTGCACGCTCTTTGCATTCTCGCTCAGCAGGTTGTTTATGGTTGTCATTTCTATAAGAATTGGCTGCTTTTCCTTGACCTCTTTTTCAATTCTTTCAATCTTTTCAAGCAGTTGGTTTGTTAAATCTTGGGTTATCTCCTCGCTTCTCTCCTCTAAACTGCTCATTATTACATCCCTAATCATCCAAACAAGGTTTATTTTAGAGTAATCAACATAGAACTGAACTTCGTTTGTTTTGTTTTCTTCTATGCTCATGTTTTCAGGAAAAATAATGCATGTGTTTATTGTCTCAAGTTTTATGCTTTCAATGCACTTTTCAGGGTTTTCATATTCCACAACCCTGAACTTTGTTTCAAGTTTGTCCACAAAGGATTCGGTCAGGTTATTCTTTTCATTGAAGTAAACTCCAATGTTTATTCTGTATATGTTTGCATTGTCAAAAGCAAGCCCAAGGAGAAACATTACCAATAGAGGGCCTAAAATCATTGTGAGCAAAGTTGATTTTGATTTTACAAGTATCCTTATGTTCTTTTTTATTATTTGGAATAGTTTCATTTTTATTCTTATGTTTTATTTTTTGTTATTATTCTCTCAAAGATGTCCCCTAGACGAGGTTCAAGCACGCTGACATGTACAATCCTGTCATCAAGCTCCCTTATTGCAGTCATCAAGTTCCTCATTGTTTCTTCAACATTTTCAGTTGAGATTACAAGTTTTTCAGGTTCAGATTCTATCCTCCTGATTTCAAACAAGGAAAACTTTCTAAGTTTCTCAAGAATTAAATCGTATCTCATGTTTTTTGTTTTCAGGTGTATGGTTTTTGCGCTTGAATACACCTTCTTTAGTTCTTCTATGCTTCCAACTGCGAGCATTCTCTTTTCATGCAGTATTCCAATTCGTGAACAGATAATTTCAAGTTCTTCCAAAAAATGGGATGCAATTATTATTGTTGTTCCAACCTCGTTTATTCTCCTTATCAGATTCCAAATCTTTTCTCTGTTAAAAACATCTAAATCTGCTGTTGGCTCGTCCATTATAAGAACTCTTGGTTTATGAATTATTGAACAGGCAATGTCAAGCCTCTTCTGCATTCCTCCTGAGAGTTCTCCTGCAAGCTTGTTCTTGGAATCTTTTAAATCAACGAGCTCAAGAGCCCTTTCAATGTTTTCTTTTTTTGTTTCTTTGTTAAGGTTGTACAAAGAAGCAAAGTATTCAAGATTTTGTTTTACAGTGAGTTCGTTGTAGAAAGATGGTTTTTGAGAAGAAAATCCAAAACAGTCCCTTATCAATTTTATGTTTTCATGTATGTTTATGAACCTGCTGTTTATTCTGTAATCAATCTCTCCGCTCTCTGGTTTTAAAAACCCTATTATGATGTTGAGCAGGGTTGTTTTGCCAACTCCGCTCATTCCTACTATTCCAAAGATTTCTTGCTCTTGGATTGTTATGTTTAAATCTTTCAGAACAGATAACTTCTCATATCTAAAACTAATTTCTCTGATTCTTATCAAGTCCCTCTTTTTTTCCATCAGATAAAATTTGTTGTTTGCCTGTTTTTAAATTTTCCCTTTCTCCTTTGTTTTTTGAATTCTTTTTAAAACAAAACAAATATTTTTTAAATAATGAAGCATTACGCAAAACTATGAACAAAATTCAGGACAAACAATTTTTGCTGCTTTCGCTTGATGATGAAAGGATTTCAAAAGTTGCAGAGGTTATAAGCAACAAAACATCGAGGAGCATACTTAAACTGCTTTCGAGCAAAACATTGACAGAATCAGGAATTGCTGAAGAACTCAAACTTCCATTGTCAACAGTCCATTACAATGTGAAAAAATTGCTGAATTCAGGTTTAATAGAAGTGCAGGAATACCATTACAGCAAGAAAGGAAAGGAGATAAATCATTATTCTGTTTCAAAGCAGTATGTGATATTTGCGCACAGAATAGAAGAGCGCTCTTTGGTTAAGGAGTTTTCAAAAATTTTGACAGCAGCGCTGCTCTCCTTTATCTCTCTTGAATTCATAGAATATTTGAACTTAAATTTTTTCAGCAAAACCGCCCAAAACTTAAAGCAGGAATTTGTAAGCAGCGTTAGTACTGTCCAAGCACCAGTTCAAGCCCTTAAGTCAGGTTCTGAGCAAGCAGAAGTATTGAGCAGCTTTAGCAGAGGAGCAACGCTAGCAACGCGCTTTTTTAAAATCAGCAAAGAACTCTTGATTTTTGCAGGGCTTTTGATAGCATTTTACCTTTTGATATCGTTTTTTTCAGGAAGAATAAATCTTAGAAAAAATATTTAAGAACAAAAAACAATACAATAACAAAAATGCATAAAACACTGCAAAAACACGCATGAAATAATTTTTATGATAATAAATTTTATGATAATAGAAATAAAAACAAAATCCAAGGAAGAAGCCATAGACATAACAAATATCATTAACTCCAACATTAAGAAATGCAATAAAGATTCAAAAGTTTGCTTGCTGTTCGTTTTGCACACAACAGCTTCTTTGCTGATAAATGAGGGTTTAGACAGAAACCTTGTCAAAGATATCTTGAACAACCTGAAGTCAGTTGTTCCTGAACGCAATTATTTGCACAATGCAATTGACAACAATGCTTCAGCCCACATAAAGTCGTGTTTTTTCAACACTCATCTTTTGATTCCTGTGAAGGATTCAAGATTGTTTTTAGGAGAATACCAAAGAGTCTTTTTAATGGAATTTGATGGCCCAAGAACAAGAAGGGTGTTTTTTGAACTCTTATAAGTTTGGGTGGTTTAAATGCAATGCGAAATCTGCGGCAAAGAAACAGAAAAGATATATTTAACAATGATTGAAGGTTCAAAACTAAAGGTTTGCAAGGAGTGCTCTTCTCTTGGAAATGTAATTTCTGTTGTTAATGAAGATCCAAAGAACAAGGATTTTGTGGTTGTAAAGAAACCAAAGGAACCTGCTGCTGAAAAGGAATTTTTTATAAGGAGCGATTATGGAAACATTATAAGAAAAGCAAGAGAAAATTCTAACATGAAGATTGAGGAATTTGCTAAAAAACTCTCTCTGAAAGAATCATTTGTTCACAAGCTTGAAACATTTCAGGCAGAGCCGGATTTGGAAACAGCAAAGAGGTTGGAAAGGTTATTGCATGTAAAGTTGATAGAGGAAGTTCAAGAAGTTCCTATAGGCAAAAAAGAAGAACCAAGAGAAGAATTGACTTTTGGGGATTTGGTAAAGGTAAAAGAAAAGAGCAGAAAAAACACTGATAAAAAGGATTAAATGAAGTTCTTTATTTGTTTCTTTTTTTGTTTATCTCATCTGTTGTCATAGACCCTGTAACTGCATTCGCTGTTTATTTTAGTTTCAAAAATCAGTTTTTCTTTTTCCAACACTCTTAAAAATTCTGCTCTTTTAAGTTGGCACTCATAATCATTTATACCACAGCCATAAGCGCATGTGTTTACAATTATCAATCCCTTCCTAAACTTGTTCTGTTCAAGAACTCCGAGTGCATAGTCGTAAGAAGCAAATCCAAGCATCTTGTTGTCAAAATAGATTGCAGGAACAAATGTTGTTGTTAATAAAAAATCATCATTTCTTATGTTATTTCTAAGAAATTCTATAAGTTCTCCTTCTGATTTTGAGTAGTACTCTCCTTTGTAAATGTCTGTTATGTAATTTAACTGCCACGCAACTGAAATCAAAATCAGAATTGCAACAGCAGCGTTGAAAATCTTTGACAAACTTTTATTCAATATATTTAATCTTTTCTCAAGACAGCGCATTCCAAAAGCAATTAGCATGGCTGCGAAAAATATTGTGTGCAAAACATATCTTGCTTCCTGCCTGACAAAAATTCCAAAATAGATTATGTAAAACAAAAAGCAGAGCGAGCAGAGTGCGCTCAAAGAAAATGCTGTAAACTCTGAGCCCTTAAAATTTTTAAGCACGCCCTTCTTTGAGAGCAAAGCCATTAAAAAACACAACATTCCTAAAACGGATAGAACTATTAACGGCATGCTGATAAAGAGTTTTTTTAGATAAGTAAAAAATCCTGAGTATTCAACAAACCACGCATAACTCTTTACTATGCAATTCGCGCTCCTCAAAGTCCAAGTTAAACTTCCATATGAAATCTTGCTGTATATGAAGTATGGCGCAGTTGTTATTATTAATCCTGTTATGAAACTTATTATTTCAAAAAAGAGTTTCTTAACATAAATTTTGTTCCTTTTTTCGTTTTTCAGTTTACTCCAATACATTTTTTCTATAAAATAAACAGCAAGCATCATTACAGGCAGAATTCCATATGTAAATCTTGTCATGAAACTCATTCCTGAAAATAAGCCTGAAAGAAAGTATTTTCTGTTTAAAAAGAAGTAAATGCTTGTTATGGCAAATGCAAGAGCAGGAACATCTGCAATTATTCTTGTGCTATTTATTATGAATTGAAGGTTTGTTATTATGAAGAGCGAAGCGATTAGTGCATATTTTTTTCCAAAGAGTTTTTCTGATATCTCCCAAGTTAAGATTACGCATGCCAGACCACTTACAAATTCAAAAACATAACCAAAAATTAAAGGGTTTATCCCGACTCTCCAAAAAAGGCCTAAGAGCAATGGCAATAAAAACGGCCTAAATGGTTCAAACAAACCAGAATTGCCTTTTGAGAAGATGTACTTTCCAAGAGCAATGTAAATTCCTTCGTCAGGCCAGAAAACCCTCTTTCCCAAGAGTATTAGCAGGATCAATATTGCAAAATAAAAAATAGAAATCAAGAACAAATTGTTGAAGCGATTATTGAACCATGTTCTGCAATAATTTTTTAATGCCTTTTTAATCATTCTTCTAAGCATTTTTATTGGTTTTTTGTTTTAAAAAAGTTTTTCAGCAACCATCCCATCCTGTTTCATTGCAGATTATTTCTTTGAGTTCTTCTTTATTGACAACTCCTGAATAAACTTTATTGTTTATTACAAGGGAAGGGAATTCTGTTATGTTGTATTTTAATATAATCATTCTAAGTATTCCTATGTCCTGAATTGATGTATCCAATGGAAAGATAAGAAGAGAATCTCCATAAATGTTTTTGTAGTAACTTAGTATAACTCCTTGGTTCGGGCAGGAAGTGCATGGATCAGAGTAAAAGTAGAGTATGCTCAAGATGCTCAAGTTACAGTATTTCTTTGCTTTCTCTGCAATATTCCAATATCTTATGTTGTCAAGCAGATACTTCTTTTTTATTCTCACATAGTCCTCGTTTTTGGTTGCTGTTTCCTGCTCATATTTTTCAATCTTTGACAATGATTCGCCAAGCCTTTTGACAGCACTCTCGAGCGCTACCTTCATAACTTTACAATTATCCTCTTGTTCTAAAATCTTGTTTAGGTAATCATACTGGAGTTGCAAATCAACAAAGTCTATTTCCTGAACTTCTGTTTTTGTTCTTATGCTTTCAATCCTTTTATTGTCAACAATAACTCCTAAGAAAAATCCAACGAGGAATATGAGAGTCGTAAATATTCCTGTCATCAAGTACTTCTTTTTGTAAACTTCTCTCCTTCTTAACTTTCTTTCTCCCATTTTAAAGCCCATTTAGGGAGTGCTGATTTAACCGCTTTTAAATTTTTTGTATTTTTCATAACTGTTCTAAATTACCTTTATCACTATCTGTTATCACCATCTGCTCTTTCTAAGAATAAGTAATTCTAAAATTGAGATAACGCATACAAAGCTTAAAACAGCATAATAAACAAAGAAGTACAGCACAAGCAGCAACACCATGCTTTTGCTCTTTATTTTTTCATTGGCATTTTTGAAAGCAAAGAAGAGCATTGCCAAACTTATTGCAAGCAGGACTATAATAATCATTGTTCTAAAAGCATTGAGATCTATAAGGGTCAATGAGAGTTTAAGTTTTTGGCTGAAAAATGTTTTTAAGTATGGATAAACATCAAACCTTATTATAAAAATGTTTCTTAGAAATCTTAAAACAGGGAGGAATATGTAGTAAAATATTAAAAAAACCCCTATAAATGCCATTATAAAGTTTAAAAGGTTGAAAGGCATTTGAACGATTCCAAAATGTCCGTATTTTGGATTGAGGAACAATTCTCTATACTTTATTATGTTGCTGAAACCCCCAATGTACCATCTTCTCCTCTGCCTATAAAGCGCCTTAAAATTGTCAGGAGGTGTTGTATAAACAAAGGCATTTGGGCTCTGCTTTATGTCATAAAAATTCTTTTGCATTCTGTATGCAATCTCTTGGTCTTCTGCCAGTGTTGTGCTGTCAAACCCTCCTAATCTTTTAACAACATCTGTTTTATAGAAGCTGAATGGTCCAGGAGCAACATATATTGAATTCAGGTTTGACATTAACCTGTGCAGAAGCATTGAAATGTTATATTCAACATATTGCAATTTTTGCAGCATGTTTTTTGGGTTTCTAATCTTCATTGCAGGAGTAACTATTGCCAAATTTTCATCATGCTCAAAGAATGTTTTTATTATTCTCTTTAAAGATTCTCTGCTTACAACAGAATCAGCATCCAAGCATGCAAAGAATTTTGTTTTCACGATTTTAAGAGCTTTGTTTAAGGATTTTGCCTTTCCAGAGTTTTTTTGGTTTATTAGAATTATATCTCTATTCTTTTTCTTGCGTATTATTTCCTCAACTACATCCCTTGTTCTGTCCTTTGAACCATCGTTGACAACTATGATCTTAATCTTATTCTTGTCATAATCAAGATTGAGAACAGAGTTTATGCAGTTGCTTATGTGTTTTTCCTCGTTGTATGCAGGGATTATTATTGACACAGAAGGCCAGTTTCTTATTTTAATTCTTCTCTTTGATTTCTTTATTTCAAGCGCATTCAAAAGCCAAAATACAGCAATGTAGAGCGAAATAAAGTACACAATCCAAACAAGCAAATCAACCCTGTTCATCCAAAACCTCCCAAATTTCGTAATTGTTTTTTTTATACAAATTCTTGAATCTGTTGCTGTTTTTCATCAAGAACAAGAGCCCTTCGTCATCCTTATTCCAAACCAGACCTGTTTTCATTTCAGGGGTTATGAACACATACCTTATATTGTATTCTTTTATTAAATTGTATGATAGGGAAAGGTTGTAACTGTAAAAGAGCAGAGATGCCTCATCCTTAATTAGATTTATATTTAAATTGTTTATGAAGGATTTTTTGTTGGAGAAATATTCAATCCAAAATCCATAATTCTGATGAGAAAGAACAAATCCTTCTTTTAGTTCCTTTAATGCGTTTAAAGCATCAATATCGCTCGAGTCAGGCCTCTGATTTGCAATTTTAAGGTCGATACTCATCGCAATAAAGAATATTCCGCATACGATCAGAAGAATGCTCCAATACTTCAGTTTTTTTAACTCCCACTTTCTCTCTGTAACCCAAACAAACCCGTACGCTGCGGAAATGCAGAAAACTATGTTTGCATAAACTATAAAGTTTGAACCAAAGACAATGAAGAGCAAAAGCGCAATCCAAAAAACATTTTTTAGCAGTTTTCTCTCATTGCCTATTGTTAAAAAACCTATCAATGCCAAAATCAGTATTATGGTGTTGAACCCATTTGACATTGTTATCTCTGAAAAGTATGTTAAAATTCCCTTGTTTTCATTTATAATATTCCATTTAGTTAGATAAATGTTTAATAGCATTAAAATTAAGAATATTGAACTTATCGTAAAGATTATTCTTTTTCTCTTTTCTGTTCTGTAGGCGAAAATTGAAGAGCGGTGTATCAAAAAAAGAATGAGCAAGGAATAGCTTACTATTGAAGCTATTAGGTTGCCAAAAGAGATTATTATAAGAATCAAGAGTCCTAACACAGAACTTATCTTGTTTTCTGCAAGGAACAAGAGCATTCCTAAAGCCAAAAAAAACAGAACAAAAGAGTTTTCATTGATGATTGTAAAATTGTAGATGAAAGGCGCTGAAAGAATTAGCATGAGCATTGCTGCAAACAAACTCTCTTTCTCAACCCCAACTCTTTTTAGGAGAGCATGCAAAACTATTATAAACAGAAATCCAAAAATTGGGGATAAAAAGTTCATTAAAAAGAGCGGATTTAGAAACCTCAGAAGGAAATTCAGAAAAATATAGTATGGATTTATTAATGCTGATTTTTCTATGGCATAGTTTGAAAAATCTCCTGAAAAAATTCTTGAAGCAAGCATTATATCCTTATAGTTTGTTGTTCCTCCAGAAATATTTTCATAAAAAAGCACTCTGATTAGTCCTGGAAAGAATAAGAATACTGCTGCTGTGCACAGCATGATAAAAAAATTTCTTTGTTTTTTTAAAAACTTTTTTATGCTCATGAGACCACCTAAACTGTGCAAGAAAGTTTGTATACCTTGATTGTATTGTTGTAAATCAATTTGAAACACTCCTCATCATTCAGGTATTTTGGTATTTCGTTGTCAACTATAAAGTATTTTGCATTGTACTTGTTCATTATCTTTATTGCATCAACAGCATAGATTGTTTTGTAGAACCTTTCAACATCGTAGTATCTTGTCTGCGCATCATTAACAAGCAGGAAATTGTTGTCAATCACATTCTTTCTTTTAGCATAATAAGTTATCAAATTTCCATATTTTATCTTGGAAAGCACTGCTGAATCCTTTTCGCTGTTTTCCTTTAGGTATTCCATGGCCATTACCTCTTCTCTGCCTGGAAAGTTTTTTATGTTTTCATTTGAGTAACTAATGCACAGCAAAATATTGTTTAGAATCAAAACCCCAAAAATAAAAAAAAGCATGAAATTTTTAAGTTTTGCAAAATTTGTCTTTTTGATAAACTCTTGGAATTCAAGGACAAAAAATCCTGAGAGCATGCTTATGTTTATGCCTATTATTATCAGGCCGTTCTTTACAGATATTAGGTTTAAAAAAATCAGCAAAATGCTTGCCAAAACAATGCTGAATGCAATGTAGAAGAAGTCATTCTTCTTCTTGAATAAGTATTTAGTGATTATGTAAAGCCCTGCTAAAAAAGAGACAGAACCGATTGAATAAGTTATTATTCTAATGTTTAAACTTGAAAGAGCATTCCTGGCAAACAGCTCAGGCATTCCTTGCCAGAACACAGCAGCACCGTTAATACTTAACGCCTCTTTAAATACAATCAAATAAGTCCATATTGCTAATGATGTTGAGAAAACACCGAGTTCAAAATATCTGTTCTTGTTTTCAAGATTTTCAGTGTAGGAAAAGATTAAAAATATCCAAATTCCAACTATGAAAACAAGAGTAAGAGTGGAAGTAAAGAGAGCGCTTAAAAAGAACGCTATGTAGGGAAGCAGGCTCTCTCTCTTCTTAATTCTTATAAAAGAGTATGTAAGCAGCAGCATAAGTATTATTGTAAATGAGAGCGGAGTTGCTGAATGCAGAGTTTCTCCAAAAAGCAAAGGCAAAAAACAAACTCCTGTAGCTGAAAAGAGCGCTGCAGAGTTATTCCTAAAAAAGCTTTTGGTTATTAAAAAAACAACTACGCATATTAGAGATGAAATTATTTTTGTTGTATAAAAATAATTTATTTTTTCAGGAATAAACTTGTTTAGCATAGCCATTATGTAATCAAAAACAGGCAGAATAACAACCATTCTTCCTGAATAGCTTAATTCATCGTAAAAAAAAGGAAAGAACTTTTTGCTTATATAAGCTATCTGCCTGAGATGGAAATAAGAACCATCGTCAGGAAAGTATATTGATCTTGCAAAATAAATCCTTAAAAAGAGAGAGCATACAAAGAGCGCTGCTAGAAAAAGGAATGAAATTAAATTTCTTTTGAATTTTTTTCCATGCTTTCCAAAATTTGCGAATTTCATTTTGAATATATCTGAATGTTAAATTGTAATGCTTTTTAAATTTTAAGGATTTTAATTTCATTTTGCTTTAACAAAAATTTTTAATCAAAACAAATCTTATGCAAAAACAATGAGTTTAATCCTTGAAATATTTTTTGTTTTTCATACTTTGTTCTTTCTGTTTTAAGAATATTTAAATCAAGCTCATTGTTGGATATAATAATTAAGATAGAATTTTTTAGCAATTCAAAAAAGCCCTTAAGCTCATTGAGTTCTTTATAGTTCTTTACCTGAGCAATGACTATATTTTTTTCGCTGCTGCTTAAAAACTCAGCAACTTTTTCATGCTCTTCTGTAAAGAGTATTTCTTTAACATTTGCAACCAAAGAATTTTTTCTTAAAACGCTCAAATTCTGCCTGTATTTGCTGTATGCAACAAAATTCGTTTTTTTATTTTTGCTTGCGCTGTATTTATCTTCTTTATCTTCATCTTTTTTATCCTCTTTTTCTTCTTTGCAGAAATGCTCAAAATCTTTACCTACAATTTCTTTGCCCAAATCAGAAATCAATCTGTTGTTAATGTTCTTTACCTCGTTTTTAGAGTTGCTATAATAAAGAATTGCTTCTATCAAAAAATCGCTTTTGCTTGTAAGATCGATGATAGTTCCTTTAAAATTAGTTGAAAAACCAGCAATTCTTAATGCTGAATAGATTATGTTGTGTCTTATGCTTTGAGGATTGTTGAAAACAGAGTATTTTCTCCTATGAACTTCTCCAAAATCAATCCCAAGCAACACAACATTTTTTATTTTGAATAAAAAGAAATAGAAATCAGGTTTCTTTAAATTCTGCAAAAAGCCTTTGTTAATCATAAGATTTGAAACATCCTTTCTAAGCAATTCTCTGAACTCTTTTTTGCTCTCTCTTTTAAAACACTCACACGTTTCTGTCTTGAAAAATGATTTTGAATTTCTTAAAAAATTAAGGATCTTTTCGATGGTTTTGTCTTTATAGAAAATCACTTCTCTTATTTTACCATAAGCAGCGTCCTCTTTACTATTCTTCTCATTCTTTTCTCCCTCTACGAGATTATTGATTTTTAATTCTGCAACAATTAACCCAACCCTTTCTGCACTCCTTGAGTAAAAAAGCAATTTCAGAAAATCCATGAAAGCGCAATCTGAAGTTATGATTCCATCATTAATTTCAAATTTCTTTCCAACGAGTTCAAAGGCTTCCAAACAACTTATGCTTTCCAGCCCAGGAGCTGTTTTTAAAAAAACCCTCATAATCAGCAGATATTTTTTGCCCTAATTAAAATCTTTTGATTCTTTTGATTCTGCAAAATGTGCTGTCAAGAAGCTTTCTATAAAAATTTAAGCCCATATAAAGGCATTTAAGTCATTTTTAGAATTTGCAGAATTTTAGAATTACTAAAATTAATATAAAAAATAGATAAGCCATTGATTTATTTTTCTTATTTTAAAAAATTTGCATTTAAATCAGATTTGCCAAAATAATTCAACAGAACCCAAAATAGAAAGCTTTATAAATACCTCAAAACCCCCATAATTTCATAAAATCTGTTCGGTAACATCGCTTGATTCCGGACAAACAAACGCAAAATAAAAACCTGATAAGGGAATGCTTTCGTTAGATAATTCTTGGAAGCGCCCGTTGAAAGGTTTTTTTGCAGGCAAGTAGCATAGAATTAATTGAACAGATTTAGGTTTAAAAATGGCAAACATAAGATTTCCAAGAAAAGGAAGTATGCAGTATTGGCCAAGAAAAAGGGCCAAGAGAATTTATGCTAGAGTAAGGTATAGAAATATTTCAGGGTTAAAGGAAGCAAAACCAGTTGAGTTTGCAGGTTATAAAGTAGGAATGATTCATGGAGTTGTTTTGGACAACACTCCAACATCAATGACAAAAAATGAGGAAAAGGTTATTCCTTTAACCATAATTGAATGCCCTCCGTTAAAGATTGCTTCAGTAAGGTTTTACAAGAACTCAAGCAATGGTTTATTTGTTGCAGACGAGGTTTTTGTTGGGAAGGACAAGCATCTTTTTAGAAAAATTCCAAAGAACAAGAAAGAGAAAAGTTTGGAGGAGTTTGAGAAAAACCTAAATGCTTATGCAGATATAACTGCTATCGTTTACACATTGCCTCATCTTTCAGGACTCAAGAAAAAAACTCCTGAGCTGTTTGAGATTAAACTATCAGGTTCAAACCAAGAGAAATTCAATTATTTGAAAGAAAAAATTAACAAGGAAATCAATATTGAGGATGTTTTTTCAGAAGGAGAACTCGTTGATATTCACGCAATAACAAAGGGAAAGGGTTTCCAAGGAGCTGTGAAAAGATTTGGCATTGCCCTTACTCAGCACAAATCGCAGAAAGGGCAGAGAACTCCTGGAAGCTTGGGACCATGGAATGCTCAAGTTCACATTCAATACAGGGTTGCTCACGCAGGACAGCTTGGTTTTCATCAGAGAACAGAATACAACAAACTGCTTGTAAAAATAAGTCCTGCTAATGAATTCAAAAAAGAATCCGGTTTTGAAAATTATGGTCAAGTTAAGAGCAAGGTTTTATTGGTCAAAGGTTCAGTGCCTGGCTCAAAGAAGAGGTTAATAAGAATAATCAAAGCAACAAGAGCAAACAAAAAAAGAATGGAACAACTAAACCTCTTAAAATTAGTAATGTAATCAACAATTTAAAAGTAAAATGAAAATCAAAGTAAAGGATTTGGAAAACAGGGAAATAAGGGCGATTGAATTGCCATTTCAGTTTTCAGAAACAGTGAGAAGTGAATTGATAAAAAAGGCATTTTTGGCAATTGTTGCTTCAAAGAGGCAGCCCTACGGGAGCTTTGAAGACGCTGGAAAAAGACCTTCAGCAAAACTGATGAGGAGAAGAAGGGTTTTCAGAACATCTTATGGTTATGGAATTTCAAGAGTTCCAAGAAAAATCCTTGCAAGGAGGGGTTCAAGATTTATTTGGGTTGGGGCTTTTGCTCCAGGAACTGTTTCAGGAAGAAGAGCCCATCCTCCAAAGTCAGAGAAATTATTAACAAAAAAACTCAACAAGAAGGAAAATAAAAAGGCAATAAGAAGCGCGCTCTCAGCATCTATGAACAAAGATTTAGTATTAAAGAAATACAGCATTCCAGAGGATTATCCTTTTGCAGTCTCATCTGAAATTGAAAAAATCAAAAAGACATCAGAAGTAAAAAGAGTGCTTGAAAGGATTGGATTCAAAGAAGAACTTGAGAAAATGAAAAATAGAAAGATAAGGGCTGGAAAAGGAAAAACAAGGGGTAGAAAATACAAGAGAAAGAGGGGACTTTTGATAGTTGTCAACGATGAAAAATGTGAACTTAAGAAATCAGCAAAGAATCTTGGCATCGAGGTTGTTCCTGTAAAGAAACTGAATGTTGAGGTTTTAGCACCAGGAGCAAATCCTGGAAGATTGGTTTTATTTACAGAAGATGCAATAAAATCAATGGAAAAGGAAAAATTATTTGCGTGATGAAAATGGAATCAATAATAAAATATCCTATTGTAACTGAAAAGGCATTGAGGCTAATGGAATCAAACAATGAACTCATATTTGTAGTTGATAACAATGCAAAAAAGCAGGACATAAAAAAAGCAGTTGAAAACCTGTTCAAAGCAAAGGTTGAAAAGGTAAACATAATAAGAACGATAAAAGGAATAAAAAAGGCCCAAGTAAAGTTTTCAAAAGAGACGCCTGCGATTGACATTGCAACTCAGCTCGGAATGACATAAAGGTGAAAAATGGGAAAGAGCTTAATTTCGCAAAAACGGGGAAAGGGGAGCCAAACATACAGGGCTCCGAGTTTTAGATATTATCCTAAAATAAAGTACCTGCAAGTTAAGAAGGGAGAATCATTTTTATTCAGAATAAAAGACATAATAAAAGCTCAACCGTATTCAGCACCTATTGCTGAGTTGGAATCAGAGCAGCAAAAGCTTAGAGCAGCAATAATTGCAGTAGAAGGATTAAAAACAGGGGATTTTGTAAGCATAGGATATTCTGATGAAATAAAGCCAGGGAATGTCCTGCCTTTATCCAAGATCCCAGAGGGAACAGTAATCTGCAATTTGGAAGCAAATCCAGGAGATGGCGGAAAACTTGTTAGATCCTCAGGAACGTCTGCTAAAATTGTTGGAAGGATGAACAATAAGGTTATAGTTTTACTTCCCTCAAAGAAGGAGAGAATTTTTGATGAGAATTGTTTTGCAACAATTGGCTCTGTTGCAGGTTTCGGAAGGAAAGAAAAACCATTCCTAAAAGCAGGAATAAAATACTTTTACATGAAGGCAAGGAACAAGAGATATCCAAGAATACATGCAACATCGATGAATGCTATTCAGCACCCATTCGGAGGTTCAAGTTCAGCCCACAAGGGCAGGCCTACGATTGCTCCTAAAAATGCTCCGCCAGGAAGAAAAGTAGGAAAATTAAGGCCAAGAAGAACAGGAAGGACTAAGAGGTAAAAAATAGCAAAATGGCAAAAAAACAATTTTTGTTTAGGGGAAAAACATTGGAAGAATTGAAGAGCATGAGTATAAAGGAATTAGCATCGCTTTTAAAATCAAGAGAAAGAAGAAAACTGAATAGAGGTCTAACGATTGAAGAAAAGAAGCTTTTAAAAAAGCTTGAAAAGTCAAGTGATGTCAAAACTCATTGCAGAGAGATGGTTATTCTTCCAATGATGGTTGATAAGACCATAAGAGTTCACAATGGAAAGGAGTTTGTGGCAGTAAGGATAACCCCTGAAATGATAGGGCATAGGTTAGGAGAATTTTCAATGACAAGAAAGAGAGTTATGCACCACGCTCCTGGAATTGGAGCAACAAAATCAAGCGCAGCTTTGTCAGTGAGATAAAATGGCGTATAAATACACTTTCAAGGACTATGACAAAGAGCACATGTCAAGAGCTGCCCTCTTATTTGCTGACATTTCATATAAGAACGCTCTTGCTGTTTGCAGATTGCTAAAAAATAAGAATCTGCAGCAAGCAAAGAGAATTTTAGAGCAGGTTGCTAAGAAGAGAATGCCTGTTTACTATGGGAGATACAACAGGGAAATAGCCCACAAAACAGGCGTTGGGCCAGGAAGATATCCTGTAAAAATAGCTTTAAGGTTGACTGATTTGCTGAACCAGATTGAAGCAAATGCTCAAAACAAAGGGCTCAACACATCTCAATTGAAGATAATTCACATTTCAGTGAAGAGGGCACACATACCTCCGCACTATGGAAGAAGGCGTGGGTTAAGGATGAAAAGAGCACATGTTGAGATTGTTGCCAAGGAAAGTTTTGAAGAAGAAAAAAGAGAAAGAGTAAGTGAAAAGAAAATCAAGAAATCCAATAAATAAGAAGCAAAATGATAGAAAGACAGTTTATCACGCAAAAGAAAAAGGAATTTGAAATAGAACAATTCATAACTAATTCGCTCAAGAGGGTTGGTTTAAGTCATTTGAGGATACAGAGAACCCCTCTTGGAGAAAAAATCATACTCTACACTTCAAAACCAGGACTGGTTGTTGGAAGAGCAGGACAGAACATAAAGAACCTTACAGAACAGTTGAAGAGGAAGTTCAAGCTTGAAAACCCTCAGATAGAAATTGCAGAAGTAGAAGATATAAATCTCAATCCAAACATAGTTGCTGAGAGGATAGCAACAACACTTGAACGCTACGGTTCAAAGAGGTTCAAGGCGATAATACACAAGGCGCTCGAGGACATAATGAATGCAGGAGCATTGGGTGCTGAAATCATTGTTTCAGGAAAAGTTCCAAGCGATAGGGCAAAATCATGGCGCGTATCAGCAGGATACTTGAGAAAGTGTGGGGATATTGCAATAACAAAGATAAGAAAGGCAAAAACCCAGGCAGAATTAAAAACAGGAGTAATTGGAATAAAGGTTAACATAACTCCACCTGATCCAAGTCTGCTTGACAAGATAGAATTGAGAGAGAAAACAGAGGGGCAGAAACAGGGAGAAGAAAAGGTTCAAAAGCAGGAAACAACTGTAGAATTAGAGGAGAATGAAAGTGTTGCAAATGCAGAGCACACAGAGCATGCAGAGAGCAAAGCAGAAAGCAAGGGAGAAAAGATTTTTGAGAAGAGCGAGAAAAAACCCAAAAAAGGCAAACCCTTGCAAGAAAAGAAACAAGGCAAAAGAAGTCCAACGAATGAGCAATCTGAAAAATGAAGACAAAAGAATTGAGAGGAATGGGAATCGAAGAATTGAAGAACATGCTTGCTGAATTAAACAAGGATTTAATAAAACAAAGAACCCAAGTTTCCAGAGCAACATCAAAGAGTTCTGGAAAGATAAAAACAATAAAAAAAACAATTGCAAAAATAAAAACCATAATCAAGGAGAAAGGAGGATAAAAAAAGAATGGACATATGCCCTGTTTGCGGCCTTCCAAAAGAGCTTTGCGTTTGCGGAACAATCGCAAAGGAGACGCAGAAAATAAATGTTTATGTTGAAAAGAGAAAATTTGGGAAGAGCTACACAATGATTGAGGGTCTCGAAGACAAGGAAATAGACAAGGAAAAACTCCTTAAGAAATTGAAGACAAAATTTGCATGCGGAGGAACAATTAAGGAGGGCATCATAGCCCTGCAAGGAGACCATAAATCAAAGATTAGAGAAGCTCTTGTTGAAGAAGGTTTTAAGCCAGAAACAATCAACATAAAATAAGAATTGTTTATGAAAAACATAGTGAATGAAGAACACATAGGTAAAGAAATAATTGTTGAAAGCAAGAACGAGCAGATTAACGGTTTGAAAGGCAAAATAATTGATGAGACAAAGAATACATACACTATCAAAACAAAACAAGGAAAAAAGAGAATAATAAAAAATCAAGTCAAAATAATATTTTTGAAAGAAAGGATAATGGTTGATGGCAAGAAGTTGCTGAAGAGACCTGAAGATAGGGTGAATAAATGAAAAAGGATATTTATGGAATAAAGGCGCCTGAAAAAGAATGCAATGACAGGAATTGCCCTTTTCATGGACCAATAAGCGTTAGAGGAAGGGTTTTTGTCGGAAAGGTAAAAAGCGCAAAAGCCAGAAGAACAGCAATAGTTGTAATGGAATTCAAGAGAAAGATTCCAAAGTATGAGAGAAGCGAGAGAAAAATCTCAAAATTTTATGCTCACAATCCTGACTGCATTTCAGCAGAAGAAGGAGATACTGTAATCATTGGAGAAACAAGGCCGATTTCAAAGACAAAACACTTTGTAATTTTAGGAGTTAAAAAATGAAAGCTGTAAAAGCAAGAATTACAAGGGGACTGCAGATAGGCTCTGTAGTAAATGCATGTGACAACTCAGGAGCAAAACTCTTGAGAATAATAAACATCAGAAAGATAAAAACAGTGCATAGGAGGGTTGCAAGCGCAGGAATAGGAGATTTAATTCAAGCATCTGTAATAAGCGGGGTTCCAGAGATGAGAAAGCAGGTTGTTTTTGCAGTCATTGTCAGGCAAAGAATGCCTTACAGAAGGTTGAATGGCGAAAGAATAATGTTTGAAGACAATGCAGCAGTAGTGTTAAAGGATGACAAGGGAAATCCAAAGGGAACAATGATGAAAGGGCCTATTGCAAAAGAGGTTTGCGACAGGTGGCCTTTGGTAGCTAAGATTGCAAGCATAATAGTTTAATATTTTAAGTGGGAAAAATGGTTAAGAAAGCATTTTCAACAACTTGGAAGGAAAGCAAGAAGCCTGGAAAGAAGAGAAAATACTACTTCAAAGCACCTCTTCACGCAAAAACAAAGTTTTTGTCAGCACACCTTTCAAAAGAACTTAGGAAAAAATATGGGTTCAGAAGTTTTCCTATAAGAAAAGGGGACAAAGTAAGGGTAATGAGTGGAGAATTCAAAAAACAAACAGGAAATGTTGAAAGAGTTGATCATAAAAAAATCAGAGTTTATGTTAAAGGCGTAGAAATAACAAAAAAGGATGGCTCAAAGATAATAAAACCAATACACCCTTCAAACTTGGAAATCATAGAATTGAATCTCAACGACAAGAGAAGGATTGAAAAATTAGAATCAAAGATTAACAGGCAAAAGCAATAAGGTGTCATCATGTCAAAACACATAAAGAGAATAGCAGCTCCAAAAACATGGAAGCTGCTTAGGAAAGAAAATAAATTTGCAGTAAAACCAAAATCATCTCACAAAGAAGCTCATGCACTGCCAATAATCACAGTGCTTAGGGATATGCTTGGCTATGTAGACATAACAGCTCAAGCAAAAAAGGTTATGAACCAAAAAGAGATTATGATTGATGGAAAGATCGTTAAGGACAAGAAGAGGGGCATAGGAGTTATGGATGTGCTTTCAATAAAATCCCTTAACGAGCATTACAGAATACTAATTGACAAAAAAGGCAAACTATGCCTGAAAAGAATACCTGAAAGCGAATCAAGATTAAAGATATGCAGGATAATAAACAAAAAAATTAGTAGAGGCAAAAAGAAACAATACGGACTTCACGACGGTAGGACCATACTTGCAGAGGAAAACTATAACATAGGGGATAGTTTGTTGATTGAAATCCCTTCACAAAGAATTGTTGAACACTTCAAACTTGATAAGGGAGTTTTCGTTTATGTTGTTGATGGAAAATACAGAGGAGTAAATGGCGTTGTTGAGGAGATAAAGCCGAAAATGAAGATAACAGTTTTAAAAATAAAATCAGACAGCGCAACAATTGAAACGCTCAAATCCTATGTCATCATTGTTGGAAATGAAAAACCTAAAATAACAATATATTAAGAGTTGAAAATGCAAGGAGACAACAATAGCAGGATGAGAGAAATAATGATTGAAAAAGTAACCCTTAACATAGGAACTGGAAAAAACCCTGAGAAGCTTGACAAGGCGATTTTGCTGCTTCAAAGAATAACTAATGCAAAACCGATAAAAACAATAACAAACAAGAGAATTCCTTCATGGAATTTGAGGCCTGGATTACCTGTTGGCTGCGTCGTTACTGTAAGGAAGAAGAATGCTGAAATATTGCTTAAGAGGCTTCTTGAAGGTGTTGAGAACTCCCTTTCAAAGAAGCAGATTGGAAATGGCACATTTTCATTTGGCATAAAGGAATACATAGACATTGAAGGTATGAAGTATGACCCTGAAATAAAGGTTATGGGTTTGGAAGCAAGCGTGGCTCTTGAAAGAAGAGGTTTTAGAATAAAGAGGAGAAGGTTGAAGCAGAGGCGTATAGGAAAGAAACACTTGATAACAAAAGAGGAAACAATAAAATTTTTGCAAGAAAAATTCAAAACAAGAATAAGAGAAGATTAAAATGACTGTGAGCAACTATTCAAAGATATTGGAGCAATTGAAAACAAAGAGGGCAAAGTACAATAAATTTTTGAAACACAACAAACCAAAGGAAAAGAAATGCGGAATGGACAGGTACAGGTGCGAAATCTGCGGAAGAGCTGGTGGGCACATAAAGAAATATGGGCTCAGGCTCTGCAGGCAGTGTTTTAGGGAAATTGCATTGAGCATGGGTTTTAAAAAATACAATTAAAGGTGAAAAAATGACGAATGATACGTTAGCAACTGTGCTCTCAAAAATAAACAATTATGAAAAGAGAAGCAAGAAGGAATGCCTTGTTTTAAGTTCCAAAATCATAAAGGAAACTTTGAAGATAATGAAGGAGGAGCGCTATATTGCAGGTTTTGAGGAAATAACCCATGCCAAGAAAAAGTACTTGAAAGTTAAGCTCCTTGGAAAGATAAACAATTGTAATGTGATAAAACCAAGATTTTCAGTTAAGGTTGACGAGTATGAAAAATACGAGAAGAGATACCTGCCTGCAAAGGATTTTGGAATTATAATTGTTTCAACAACAAAGGGATTTATGACTCATAAGAAGGCAAAGGAGAATTCGCTTGGAGGAAGATTGATTGCTTATTGTTATTAAACTCTTGCTAAAATGAACCAAAAAGAAAAATTAGGAAAGAGAAGCCAAAGTTTGGTTGAAGAACTAGTAATACCAGAAGGCATAAGTGTTGCCATAGACAATAAGACAATATCTGTAAAAAACAAAAATGCAGAATTAAAGAGAACATTCAACATCAAAAACATAAACTTTGAAATTGAAAATTCAAAGTTGAGAATAAAGAGCGCAGGCGCAACTCAGAGAGAATACAAAAACATAAGGACAATAAGAGCGCACATTTTAAACATGTTTCGCGGAATAAATGAGCCATTTGTATGCAAGCTGAAGGTTTGTTCAAGTCATTTTCCAATGAAAATAACAGTCAAAGGAGACATATTTAGAGTTGAAAACTTTCTTGGAGAGCACCACCCGAGAGAATTAAAGATAAAAGAAGGAGTTAATGTAAAGGTTGACGGAAGCATTATCATAGTAGAGAGCAGAGACAAGGAAAAGGCAGGGCAAGTTGCATCAGATATAGAAAGATTAACATTTGTAAAAAACAAGGACAGGAGAATATTCCAAGACGGAATTTTTATTATAGAAAAATCAGGAAAGAGGGTTTAAATGAGCTCGCAAAAACAAAAAGAGATTTCAGAATTCATTATTAAGGATACTTTAAAGAAAAGGAGGAAGGTGTTTTTAAGGCAAGACCACCAAAAGAAAAAGAAACTTAGCAAGAAGTGGCGCTATCCAAGAGGCATTCACTCAAAACTAAGGCACAGATTAAGGGGTTACGGCATAATAGTCAAACCAGGTTATAAAACTCCAAAAATATTAAGGGGAAGAACTATAGAGGGCTATAGAGTTGTACTTATAAAAAACAAGAACGATTTGGAAAGAGCAAAAGAACTTTCAAAGCATGACAAAATCGCAGTTAGAATTGCAAGCTCTATTGGAAATAAAAAGAGGATTGTGCTGCTTGAGGATATAAAGAAGTTGGGTTTGAAATGCGACTTTAATATTGAAAAGCAATTGTCAAAAACAAAAAAGGAATTGGAGAAAAAGAAGAAAGAGAAAGAAGAAGAAAAAGCAAAAACAAAAGGAACGATAGAGGAGAAAGAGCAAAGAGAAACAAAAAAGGAACTAAAGCAATCGGTGGAAGAAAAGAAAGAATCAAAAGATCAAAAGGAAATAGAAAGAGAAGAATTTGAAAAGATAATAAGAAGCCAAAAGGGTTAAAATGAATTTAAAATCGAAGAAGAGGATTGCTGCAAAAGTGCTTGAATGCTCACCCAAGAGGGTAATTTTTAATCAGGAAAGATTGGACGAAATAAAAGAGGCATTGACAAGAGAGGATATAAGGGCGTTGATAAAGGACAGAGCAATAATCAAGAAACCTAAAAAATCAATTTCAAGATTTAGAATAAAGAAGGCAAAAAAACAAAAGTCAAAAGGCAGAAGAAAGGGCTATGGCTCAAGAAAAGGAAAGAAAACAGCAAGGCTGCCCAAAAAAGAAGCATGGATGAACAAGGTAAGAATGCAAAGAGCATTGCTCAAAAGATTAAAAGAAAAGAATATGATCTCAAGGAAAGCATTCAGGGATTTGTACTTAAAGGTAAAGGGAGGGTTTTTCAGATCAAAATCACACCTACTCATGTACATAAAGGACAATAAATTGTTCTTGAAAGATTTGAAACCAAAAGAGGCAAAACCTGTTGTCAATGAAATAAAGAATAATCAATAAAAAAGAGCAATAAAAAATGAAAAGGATAAGTTACAGAAGGAAGAGGGAAGGAAAAACAGATTACAACAAGAGATTAAAATTACTGAAATCAAGAAAGCCAAGATTGGTTATAAGAAAGACCAACAAGCAGATAATAATTCAGCTCATAAAATATGGAGAGGAAGGAGACCGAGTCATAAAGAGCGTTGCATCAAGGGAACTAAGAAACTATGGATGGCAGTTGAGTTTGAAAAATATTCCTGCCGCATATCTTGCAGGGTACTTATTTGGCAAGAAAGCAAAAACAAATGAGGAATTGATAGTTGACATAGGATTTCAGGAAAAGGGCAACAGAATATTTGCTGCTGTGAAGGGAGCGCTTGATGCTGGAATGAATATAAGGCACAATCCAGAGATATTTCCAAAACAAAGCATGATAAAAGGGGAACACATACAAAATTATTTTAAGTCATCTCAGAATACAATTCAATTTTCGCAATACAAAAAATTAAATATCAATGTTTCAGAACAGATTGAAAAGGTTAAAAACAATGTTGACAAGGTTGCAAAATGAAAAAGAAGGAAGTTTTAAAAGAGGAACCTGTGGAGAGCATAGAAATCAAGGAAGAAGGCGAAGAGGAAGTTTTGGGAGAGGTAAAGGTTATTAGCGAGAACTTAGCAGCTTGGAAGCCGAAAACAGAGCTCGGGAGAAAAGTAAAGAACCAAGAGATAAAAAACATAGATGAAATACTGAGCCAAGGATTGAAGATAATGGAGCCAGAGATCGTTGACATGCTGCTTCCAAACTTAAAGGTTGATTTTCTTATGATAGGACAATCAAAAGGAAAGTTTGGAGGTGGAAAAAGAAAAATCTTCAGACAGGTTCAAAAAAAGACAAGCGAAGGCAACAAACCGAGCTTTGCTGTCTATGCTGTCATTGGAAATGAAGACGGCTATGTTGGAGTTGGCTATGGAAAGGCACGAGAAACAGTTCCTGCAAGAGAAAAGGCAATAATTGATGCAAAGAAAAACATAATGAAAATAAGGCGCGGTTGCGGTTCATGGGAGTGCGGCTGCAAAACAAATCACAGCATTCCTTTCAAAGTTCAGGGAAAATCAGGCTCTGTTGTTGTAACATTGATACCGGCACCAAAGGGTGCTGGCCTAATGGTTACAAGCCCTGCTGCAAAGATACTAAAACTTGCAGGAATAAGTGATGTTTGGTCAAGGAGCGATGGGCAGACAAGAACAACAATAAACCTGATTAAAGCGTGCATTGATGCTTTAAAAAAACTCTCTGGGACAAAAATCATGGAATAAGAATTGGAAATTAATGAGTGATAAAGCATGAAAAAGGAAATTTCAAAAGAGACAAAGGAAAAAAAGACAGAAAAAAAATCAGAAAGCCAAGAAAAAGACATTACAAAATTAAATTCAGAAATGATAGGAATTATTCTAATCGGAAGAACAGCAAACTCCAAAATAACTGTAAGAGATACTCTTAAAAAACTTAATCTGTTAAAGCATAATTCCTTAGCAATAGTTCCAAAAAACCCTTCTTATTTAGGAATGATAAAAAAGGTTGAACCGTTCATAACATGGGGAGAAATCAAGGAAGAAACAATAAAACTTCTCAAAGAAAAGAGAAAACCGATAGCAAAAAAGAGTTCTTTGATATTCAGGTTAAATCCTCCGAGAAAGGGTTTTGAAAGAAAGGGCATTAAAAAACCATTTAATCTTGGAGGAGCATATGGCTATCGAGGAGAAAAGATTAATGAATTGATAAAGAGAATGATTTAGGTGTTTTAAAATGGCAAGAAAGAAAAGAAAGAAGGTAATCAAGCTAAGGGGTTCTCATACTCATGGTTTTGGTTCAAAGAAAAAACACAGGGGTTCAGGAAATAAAGGCGGTTATGGAATGGCAGGAACAGGAAAGAGGGCTGACCAAAAAAAACCAAGCATTTGGAAACAAGAATATTTTGGAAAGCACGGCTTTAAGTCAATAAAACAAAAGAAGGGTTTGTTACCTAAGGCAACAAATATTGAATTCCTTAATGAAAAGCTTCCTTCTTTCATAGAAAAGGGAATTGTTAAAAAGGAAGGTGATTTTTACAAAATAAACTTAAAAGATATTGGTTATAACAAGCTGTTATCAAAAGGAATTCCAAAATTCAAGTACTTAATTCAATGCGAGGAAGCAACAGAAAAGGCAGTTAAAAAGATAGAATCTTTTGGTGGAAAGGTTATTGCTGAAATAAAAAAACTTGACAATCTAAAAAAATCATTTTTAGTGAAAAAAGAACAGGGGGACTTTGAAGAAGGCGAAGAATAAGTAAGAATAAGCAATTTTTTAAATAACAAATTGTTAAATGATAAAAATAATTTAAAATATTGTGTTAAACAGCAAGGATTTATTTGCTGTAAATTTTTTATCAAAATAAAAACCCAAAATAAGAGCAGGGATGTTTTATGGCAGAACAATCATTCATTAATCAATTGTCAAATCTTATTCCAGAAATTTCAAAACCAGCGCAGAAATACTTGGCTTTCAATGAAAGGTTGAAATGGACTCTCATAATCCTTATTTCTTATTTGGGTTTGTCAACAATCCCGCTCTTTGGCTTAGGTCAAAATGCCCTACAAGCATTTGAAAGCTTGTCAATAATCTTAGGAGCTAATTTTGGTTCTTTAATGTCTTTAGGAATTGGTCCAATCGTGACTGCTTCAATCATCCTGCAACTGCTCGTAGGTTCAGGAATATTAAACATTGATTTGACATCAAAGGAAGGAAGGGCTTATTTTCAGTCATTGCAAAAGGTTCTCTCAATTTTATTCATAATCTTTGAGGCAATGATTTATGTTTATATGGGCGGATTAACCCCTACCCCTGGATTGAAATCTTATGCATTGCTGCAAGTTTTATTAGTGGTGCAGTTAGCAATTGGTGGTTTCTTGGTTATGATGATGGATGAGGTTGTTAGCAAGTGGGGTTTTGGTTCAGGAATATCCTTGTTCATTGTAGCAGGGGTTGCGCAGTCAATCTTTGTTATGTTGTTAAGTCCATTCACAACAGCAGGAACATTGGGCTATCCATTCAGCCAATTGCCTCCTGTTGGAAAGGTATTTGAGATTTTCTATGCATTGGCAAACTCTGATGTTAAAACTCTTGCTCTTGCTTTTTGGGCTATAATTGCGACAACACTTGTTTTTGTAATTTCAGTATTTGTGCAGGCAATGAAAGTTGAAATACCGTTATCATTTGGAAGGGTTCGCGGCTATGGAATAAGATGGCCTTTGAACTTCTTGTATACGAGCAACATACCAGTAATTTTAGTTGCAGCTCTTATGGCAAACATTCAATTGTGGGCAAGATTGTTGCAAAATTGGGGAAGGCCAATATTAGGAACATTTGCTGGAAACTCTCCTTCTTCAGGATTGGTTTTGTGGTTGAAAGCTCCTTTGATATTTAACAAATTAATAACAGGAAGTTTAGTTTCATCTGACATTCTTCACGCATTAATCTATGTTATCTTCATGATTGGAGGTGCTGTTCTATTTTCAATATTTTGGGTTCACACTTCAGGTATGGATGCAAAAAGCCAAGCAAAACAGATTTTGGCTTCAGGGCTTCAGATTCCTGGTTTCAGGGCTGATGAGAGAATTCTTGAAAGAGTGATTTCAAGGTATATAATGCCATTGACAGTTATGGGAGGAATTGCAGTTGGTTTCTTAGCAGCAATAGCAGACATCTCTGGAGCTCTGAGCAGGGGAACAGGAATTTTGCTTTCAGTAATGATTCTTTATCAGCTCTATCAGCAGATTGCTCGCGAGCACTTGATGGAAATGAGCCCTACAGTAAGGAAGTTCATTGCAGAGTAAAACAATAAAATCAAGAAAAGGCAAAGTTAAAATTTATTAATTTATTAAAAGGTTAAAAATGATAACTGCAAACACGATTTTAAACCCAATATTTTCTCCATTGCTAAGTTTGAGTTCAGCACTTGTTATTGCTATTTTTGGGGTTTTGATATCAATAATAACAACAATCATTTATAAGTACACAACCCCTCAAAAAGAATTAAAAGAATTAAGAGAGGAATCTTCTAAACTGCAAAAGAGGATTAAGGAACTGCAAAAGAGAGCTAATGAACCAGAAGCGCAAAAAGAGATGATGAAGCTGAATTCAAAAATTCTTGCTCTTTCAGCAAAACAGATGAGATACACAATGAACTCAACATTAATAACATTTATTCCATTGATATTGATCTTTAGTTGGGTAAATGCAAACTATGCTTATCAGCCATTAATTCCAAATCAAGAGTTTAACATAACATTCGCATTTGAAAAACTTCCTGAAAATTGTTCTTTAGAAGTTCTGCCTGAGGGAGTTAAAATAACAAACAAGACAGTTGATTATTCAAAAAACGCAATAACTTACTCTTTAATAGGAATTCAAGGAAATTATTTGGTTAGTTTTCATTATGACAATGAAACAAAGAACAAGGAAATAATAATCACTAACAAGCAAGAATATTCAAAACCAATTGAGAATTTTCCTAAAGAAAATCTTAAGAAAATAACTGTAAGCAACAAACCATTGAGAATAAGGATTTTAGGATTGTCAATGTCTTGGATTTGGTATTACATAATAATTGCATTGATAGCTTCTTCATTGTTCAGAAAATTCTTTAAGGTTTATTGAGAACAATGTGCTTTAAATTTTTGCTGTTATTTTGCTGTTAATATAAAGCAAGTTAAGAGTTCTAGCAACAAAATACAGTATTCTTAACAAAGAATTTAAGCATAAAATACAAAACAGAACAGCGCAGAACAGCAGCAAAAATAATGCAAATTTTTATTAATTAAGTTTAGGTACCTTTTAAAATATTCTTGTTGAAATTATTTTAAGTTAATATTATAGTATTATTTAAATTATTTATTTAATTATTTTTTTCTTTGAACTCTTTTTTTCTTTGTTTTGCTGGTTCTTTTCTCCTAAATTTTCTTTTTCAGAATTCTTTTCAGTCTTCTTTTTATCTTGTTTTTCTTCAACAATTATACCAACGCTCTTTAAAGCATTTATAACTTCTTCATGATTTGCATTCCTTTTTATGTTGAGAACCTTTGGCAACAATTCTACATGATTAATATTTACCTTTCTCCTCCTAACTTGACCATCAAGCATTACAAACTTGTCATTTATTATGTCTATTATGATTCCATACTTGCCAGCATCTCTTCCAGCAATTTTCATGCAAAGCCTTCCAATCTCTATCATTTAAACCACCTTTTAATTAAAATGATTTATTTATTGAATTCAGATTTTCTTGCCTTTTCCTTCATTAGTTTTCTTAAGCATTCACTGCATAAGTAACCACCATAAGGCCTTTCAGGCCTTTTCTTTGTTTTAGCCATTGATTGAAGTTTTTTTGGAAACTCTCTCGGAACACCATGAATTTCTTTCTTGCAAAGAGCGCAAACAATTTTTTTAGGTTTTCTCCTTTTGTAATGCGTAACAAGTTTTTTTGGCGTTCTAACTTTAACTCTTCTCCAACTCCTTGATTTAAATCTTCCTGCAGTCATTTTAAAAACCCCTTGTTCTCCTTGTTTTTGATAAAATTAAAGGTTAATTTTTATTGAAATCTTTAAAATCTCCTTTTAGAGTAGTTAACCAAGTATTTAAAAAGTTTTGGTTTTTTTGTTTTTTTGACTATATCTTTACACTTTTTCTTTTAGAAAGTTTTATATAATTTGTTTTAGTCTAAGATTTTTTATAATTTTTGATAGAATGATAAAGGTTGGTGGTTGCAATGGTAAAGTATGAAGGCAAGAATTTTTTTGTTAATAATAAATCTTTATTTGAAAATTTTTTTGTTCCTTCGATTATTGTTTTTTCAATTTTTTGTTTGGTTTTTCTTGGTATTTTTGGTTCTGAGTTATCAGCTGATTGGACATGTATTTTTGAAGGAGGTTATAGGATTTTTAAAGGTCAAATTCCTTACAGGGATTTTTTTATGCCTGTTGGTCCTGTTGTTTTTTTTGTTCAGGCGTTTTTTGATTTTTTGTTTGGTCCTAATTTGTTTGCTATGGCTGTTCATTCTGCTTTTTTGTCTTGTGTTCTTGCTGTTTTTTTTTATTTTTTGGTTAAAAAATATTTTAATTTTTTTGTTAGTTTTTTGTTAGCGATTGCTTTTCATTATTGTTTTAATGGTATTATTGTTTTTCCTTGGTATAATCAGAGCGCTCTTTTCTTTTTTTTATTAAATGTGATAATTATTTGTTTTTTTGTTTTTAGTCACAAAGAAATTAGTAAGGCTATTATGTTTTTTTCTGCTGTTTTGTGCGTTTTGTCTTTGTTTTCTAAGCAGGATGTTGGTTTGCTCCATTTTTTCTTATTAACTTTATATTTTTTAGTTGTTGAGAGGAAGAGTTTTAGGGATGTTTTTGTTTATTTTTTACTTCCTTATTTTGTTTTTGTTGGTTTTGTTTTTGTTGGTTTTAATTTTGTTTCTAATGGTAATTTTTCTAAGTGGTTTAATCTCGGGCAGAAACCTCACGAGTCAAGAATTAGAAAGATTTTTTCTTTAGAAGGAAGTTATTCTTGTTTGTTTTCCATAACCTTTTATTTTTCACTTTTAGGATTATATATTTTTATTAAGGAGAAAGATGATTTTGTGAGAAAATTAAGTGCGATTATAATTATTTTGAGCACAATCCCAACGATTGTTGCCTTCACTTCGTCAGATAATATACAACCAAGCTTTTCAGGTTTACCTTTGATTTTGGTTTTATTGTTTTTGATTTTTGAGTATAAGAATTCAAAACTCTTTAAGATTAAGGTTTTAAGCCAGATTACTCTAAAAAATTTTGCAGCAATTTTAATATTGCTTCTCTTAATTTCAAGTTTAAGTTTTATAAGATTTACAAGAATTCAAAACTATGCAACACCACCATATTTACAAGTGTCAAATTTTTTAGGTTTGAATAATAACTTCAAAAAAATAAATGATGGTTGTTTTAAAGGAGCTGTCTTACACAGTGAAACATTAGAAAATATCAATATTTTAAGAAAAATAATAGAAAACTATAATTTTAGTTTTGTAAACTTTGACCAGTACAAATTATTCTACTGCGACTATAATTTAACACCTCCAAAAAATGTTGTTCTGTGGTTTGATGAAGGACAAACAATTTTTAATGACAGAAGATTGAATTCTTACGAAATGCTCCTTGACTATGTAAAAACAAATAAGCCAAAAGTTGTTTTTTTAAAATGGTTGCCAAGTTACAGAATAAGATTTAAGAACAGCAATTTTTTAGAAGAAAATTTTTATAACAACTTGTTAAATATTGGTTATGAAAACAAATATAATTTAACATTTCATTATGTTAAAATTTCAGATGAAGTAGTTAAGGTTTTGATATTGAAAGATTAGGAATTTTTAAATTTTGGTATTGCAGTTTTTAATTAGGATTTAAAAGTTTTAAGTTTGTTAGCATTGTATCAACAATATTCTTAGGATTTAGATATTTTAAAACCCACTCTTTCTGTTTCTTGCCGAGTTCTTTTCTTTTTTTATTATTATTCATTAAATCTAATATGTTCTTTGCATTATAATCAATTCTTGGAACAGGCTCTTTATAAAAGGCATCATACTTTTTGTCAAAATAAAAAAGCGTAGGTTTTTCTAAACTCATTGCTTCAAACTCGCTAACACCTATTACTCCATATGGAGAGTATTGTCCTAATATAACTTTGTATTTTGAGAGTAAATTTCCTACATTTTCATGTTTTATAGGATTTATTAAATTGCAATTTTTTCCTTTTAATTTGTTAAATAGTGCAATGTCCTTTTCTTTGCCTAACTTTATAAAATCAAATTGAAACTGAGGCAATTGTTTAACAATTTTAAGAATTTCTACAAGGCCTTTTTCTTTTTCTATTCTTTGAAAAACAAGAATTCTTTTAGAATAAACTTTATTTTTTTTATTTTTTATTTTTATAGATATTGGACTTGGAAGAAAAACTTTTTTCCCTAAAAACCACCACAACCTGTTTCTTAAATCAGGAGTTGAATAAAATGCAAGTTTAACTCCCAAACAAGACAATGTTCTATAAAATATTAATTTTGGATCCCTTGCTCTTGCATCATAACCATGAAAATGGACAACAAAATTTACCTTATTTAATTTGCATTTAAAATTTAGAAAAACTGAAGCAAAAGAATAAGGAATATTATAATAAACAACATCATATTCTTTGAGTTCTATCTCTTTAATATTTTTATTTAAATCTTTCTTGCTTTCAGACCAGAAAACTTCTTTTTTGTACAAATCTATGATGTCATAATCAATCTTTCTTTTTTTAAATTCTTCTCCTAAAATATGACTTATGCTTGCTAAATTGTTTATAAACAGGATTTTTTTTATCATTTTAGATTAGAATCTTTTAACTCCGCATTTCTTAACACACCAATCAGGATAATTTCCATTAATAATTTTTTTTCTGAAATCAATTATTTCTTTAGAATTCCAAACCTCCATCACTTCATTAGCTTTTTTTAATTTAATGTGAGGCATCATGCTGCAAGGAGTTAAATAACCTTCACAATTTATATACGCTTGATAGAATGGTTCCCTACATATGATTTGTGAATTTTCCAATATAATTGCATCTCTTAGATTTAATCCAAGCTTTAGGTTATGTGTCTTACATTTTCTTATCAATTCTTTTTCTATTTTTTCTATTTTTTCTGGTTCTTTTATCATGCCTTTATAATATTCAGTTTCATGCAATTTATTAACATACAATATCTTAACACCAACTTCTTTGCAAAATTCAGGTAATTTAGTAAAATCCTTTTCTGTTTCTTTTGTTAGAACGGCTTGTATTCTAACAGGAATCTTTGAAAGTAAGGTAAAGTTTTTTATGTTTTCTTTAATTATTTTTAAATCAAAATTTCTTATTATTTTGTAAATTTCTGGATTAGGGCTGTCAACGCTTATTCTTATATCGCTTAGTTTGCTTTTTGCCAATTTTTTAGCAATTTCCCCTTTTAGTAAACTACCATTAGTTACAAATGAAACGCATGGAACATACTTTGCTGCAAAGTTTATTATTTCAACTAAATCATCTATTGGATAAAGCAATGGCTCTCCAACACCAAAGAGGTAAATATTCTTAACTCCTTTTCCTTTTATGGAACTTATAAGTTTTTTTATTCTATTTTTGCTTAATTTCTTAGGAGGTATCTTTAGTTCCTTTCTTATACAGAACGCACAATTAAAATTGCATGCAGAGGTTATTTCTATTGCGATGCTTGAAGGAGCGTAATTGCAATAAGGGTTTGTTTTTTTCTTTCTAATTCTTTTTTCTATAATTTTGAGTTTTGTGCCTAAATTCAAATCATCAGCTTTAATTAAGCTTATTCCATTCATAAAAATTACTTTAACTTTTTGATACAATTCGCTAATGCTCATTTTTACTCAAGATTTTCATAAACCTTTATTAATTTTTCTTCTTCGTGTTTCCAGTTGTATTCTTGAAGGTATTTATTGTAGCATTTTTCTGCTTTTATTTTTAATTCTTTTTTTGGAGTTTCTATTATTTTTTGAATGTTTTTCTTTATGTCATTGATGTTTGAAAAATCGCAATAAAATCCTAATTTGTCTTTGTTTATTATTTTTTTAAGGTAAGGAACATTTTCTACTATTGAGATGTTTCCTGTTGCGAAGTTGTCGTATAGTTTTGTTGGTTCTGGTATTATGTTGTTGAGTGAGGTTTTTGCTACTGGAACAAAACCAACATGCGTTTTTCTCATAAAGTTGAGTAGTTCTGTAAAGGGAATATAGTCTTTTATTATTATGTTTTTTATCCTGTTTTTTCCTATGAACTCTTTTATTTTTCTTCCGTAATCGTTGTTGGTGTGTCCATAAATATAAAACTCAATGTTCTCATTTTTTATTTGAGAAAATGCTTTTACTATGTTAAATATGTTCCTGTCCTTTTTTATTCCACCACAATATTGAAATATTATTTTATCATAATCCTTCTTGAACTTTTTTATTCCTAATGGCGGGTAATTATGAAGTATTATGTATTTTTTGTTCCATTTTGTTTTTTTTCTGAATATTTTAAACCTTTCTTCATTTGCATGGATTAAAACATCAACATATTTCAGATTATTTTTTTCAATAATGAATAAAACTTGATTTATTATTTTATTAGAAGTGTAACCTAAAAAGAGTTCTAATGCATTATAAATTAATTTACAATTTCTTTCTTTTTTTATTCTGGAAGCAATTGGTAAAGTGTCATAATCAAAAGCATGAACAACATCAAACTTCAAACTTTTTGATTTTTTGTAAATTTCATTCCAGAATTTTTGGAGTTTAAAAAACATTTCTACTGGATTTCCAAAACCGCACTTTAATCTTATCCTTTCAATTTCAATTCCATCATAATTTTCTTTTTTTGGAAAATTTAATTGCCTATCCCAACAAATTAGTTTAACATCGTGACCTGCCTTTATCAATGTTCTTGCTTCTTTAAAAATTCTTTCTTCTGGTTCAAAAGCATTAGACCTCAACATTAAAACCTTCATCTTAACTCACTTGAAAACACTTCTTCCTCTTATTAGTCCTTTTATGAAACCAAATGCAACAATGTTGTGAATTATTGGGTGCATTATTAAGAGTAGAAAAGCATAAAAGTCCTTTGTTTTTGAAAAAACAAGTGTTGAGAAAAACGAATCTAATAATAGATAGATTATTGCAGGTAGAGAAGAGAGTTTTATCAAGAATGTATTTTTTGTTAGCATTGTTCCTAAAAACAAAATTTCATAAAATAAAAACAGGATCGGAGCCCACCATACGATTTTATTGTATCCTGCTCTTATGCAAAGCCCCTTTGCAGCCCCGTAGTTAAACATCTGTCTTATAAACTTAGATAATGAACTTCTTGAATAGTATGATGATTTTATTTCAGGGTTGAAATATAGTTTATATCCTCTTTTATTTAATCTCAAGTTAAGCTCATAGTCCTCTCCAATTATAAAGTCCTCATCAAAACCATTGATTTCTTTTAGAATTTTTTTATCATAAAAACCAAAAACGATTGTTTCTTTGAAACCAGGTTTTTCAGAATACCTGAAACTGCTTCCTCCTAAGAATGGAGAGGAAAGCATTAAAGCAGAGATCTTTGCAAATTTATTCTCATACAAGTTAGAGTGAGTTCCTCCAACTCCTGCAAGTTTTGGTTCTTTTTCTCTTATTTTTAAGAGAGTTTCAACATTCTTTTTTATAAAATCATTTTTAACTATTGAATGCGCTCCTAAAATTATTATAAAATCTCCTTTTGCTTTTTTTATTCCACCGTTCCATGCAAAGACCTGTTTTATTTTTTTATTAACAAAAATTCTAATGTTCAGTTTTTTCTTGTATGTTTTTGCAATGCTCAGAGTTTTATCTTCTGAAAGCCCGTCAAATATTAAAACCTCAAAGTTTTCTTTTGGATAATCTTGTTCTATTAAACTATCCAATAGTTTTGAAATGTATTTCTCTTCATTTCTAGTTGGAATTATTATAGATATTAATGGTTTTTTCATGAGAAATTTTTTACGGATGCATAATCTTTTTTAGTTTGTTGTTTTCAATTCCAACAGCACCCCAATACCTTATTATTCTACTGTTCCAATTTATTTTTATCTTTGGAATTTTTTCGCCTAAAGCATACTTTACCGAAGCATATATTATGTTTGCTCCTGCAAGAGTTGAAGCAACCATTGTTCCTTGAACTCTTGGATTGCTTTCTAATATCTTTGGTGTTCCGTAATTGTCTTTTTTGAATTGAAAACCATACATGTACTTTAAATTCAGTTTCTCAGATATTTTTTTGCACGCATTTATTATATCTTCATTCTTTTCTGTTGTTCCATCAAAGGTTATTCCTGTTCTTATAACATCTCTCGTTCTAGGAATTATTATTGATTCTTTTTCTGTTCTGAAGCAATCAACAGTGTATTCTTTTCCAGGCAAGAACTCCATTATCATTAATTCAGGAAATTCTTCTCCAATTATTCTGTAAAGTTCTTGGCTTGTTATGTACAAACTCGTTGGAATGTTTGTGTCAGTTATAACCCCTGAAGGTTTTGAGTCGTAAAAGAATTGCTTCATATTTATTTTCTCATCAATTATTCTTAAGCCCCTCATTCCAGAAGATTCAGGAGGTTTTATAACAACAGGTTTTTCAGGAAATCCAAGTTTTTTTGCTTTTTCCATCAAATCATCAAATCTTGTTACAATGTAAAATTCTGGATACGGAATTTTGAGTTCCTTGCAGAGTTTTGTTAGTTCAAACTTGTTGTTGCATATTCTTATACTTTCATAATCAGATATTGTTATTCTTGTTCCAATCTTTCCAAACTCTTCTTTGTTTTGAGAGAGTTTTGGAAGTTCATCAGTTGTTTGCGGTATTAAAACTTGTATTTTCTCTTTTTTGCAGATTTTAAGCATTTCTTCAATGAATTTTTCATCAGAAGGTTTCGGCACTGTGAAGAATTTATTACACAAATATTTTCCTATGACATTGTCCTTTATGTCTGTTCCAATAATATTTATTTTTCTCTTTTCAGGATTATTCTTTAATGAGTATATTGTTCCTGAAATTCCAGGTGCTCCTGCTCCTGTAACCAAAACATTTATTTTATTCAGATTTGCCATCTTATTACCTCAAAGGCCTCAGCGTATTCGTTTCCTGACTGAATACCTCTAACTATTGCTAAAGCTCTTATGAACTCCTCAGAAAAATACGCTCTTTTAAGCATGAATTGGGTTTTATAATTTCTTAATAAACTAATCTTCTTTTTAATTTCTTCTTCTTTCAACTTAACAAACATCGTTGGTTTGAAGTTTAAGTTATTCCATGGTTGTTCATAACTTATAATGCTTGCTGTTTTTTTAAAACATCTTATCATTTCTTCTGCTATTGTTTTATGATCCTGGTGCGTTTCATTCAAAGAAGGCCCAATTACGAGTTCAGGATTAAAATCTTTTAGAATTTCAGTCATTTTATCAAGAATTTCCTGTCTTTGTTTTGGAAAATTTTTATTCTGAAAATTAAGTATTCTATAACTTTTCACACCAGCTTCTCTCATGCTGTTAATGAATTCTTTTTTTAAAGCATTTTTCGGCATTCCCTTTGGAACAGCGTCATTGCAAGTTGAAAATACAGCAACAAGCACATCATTTTTTTTATTTATCAATCTTATAAGGGTTCCTCCTGCTCCCAACTCAATATCGTCTGTATGAGGGCTTAGAAATAAAACTCTCATTTTAAAACCTCACAATCTTCTTTTCTTTTGCAGACTCCAAAAACTTCTTTGCTATTAACAAATTTTTCTTTCCAATTTCTAATGTTACAAGAGGACTTTTGTCTTTTCTTATGCACTCAATCAAGTGCATTATCTCATTTCTTAACGGCTCTTTTTTATCAACTTTGTACTTTATTATTATTCCATCTGTAACCCCCTTTAAAACTTCTTGATAATTTGGCATTTCCTTTAATTCTGCATTCTCATAAAAATACAAATCTTGGTTTACGTAATCAACCTTAAACATTCCTCTTGTTCCTATAATGTTTAGTTCTCTTATTTTTGTTGGAGTTATCCAATTTGTTTCTAACAGCACATTCAAATCATTCTTTAAATTCATTATTCCAACAAAGAAGTCCTCTCTGTCTTTCTTTATCAGAGAACTGCAATAACCAAACAATTCTTTAACTTCTGATTCAGCAATGAACATTGAACTGTCTATATCATGAGTTGTTAAATCAATCACAACTCCTGTATCCTGTATTCTTGAAGCATAAGGGCCAATCCTTCTTGCTGAAATGCAAATCAATTTTCCAATTTCTTTTATTCTCTCTTTTGCTTCCATCACAGCGGAATTAAATCTTTCAATATGGCCAATCAAAACTTTTGAACTGCTCTTTTTTGAGGCAGTTATTAGTTCATCAGCTTCTTCTAATGAAAGTGTAATTGGTTTTTCTAAGAGCATGTTTATGTTTTTCTTTAAAACTTCTAAACCAACTTTTTTGTGCAGGAATGTTGGAACAGCAACGCTCACAATATCTAATTTCTCCTTGCTAAGCATTTCCTCATAATCATTGTAAGCTTTGCACTTGTATTTCTTTGCAAGGCTATCAGCTGTTTTTTTATTAACATCACAAATTGCTACCAATTCTGTCTCTTCAATTTCAATATAATTTCTTACATGGTTTTGGCCCATTAGTCCACAACCAATCACTCCTGCTTTTAGAGTTTCAACCATAAAATCACCTTTTTGAGATTTCTCCAATGCTTTGTATTATATAGTTTAGGTCTTCTCTTTTTAATAGCGGATGAACAGGCAAACTCAAGATTTCACTTTGAATTTTTTCGGTTACTGGAAGACTGACTTTATAACCTAAATCTAAGTATAGTTTTTGCTTGTGAATTGCCAATGGATAGTAAATCATTGTTTGAATTCCTCTCTCTTCTAATTTTTTCATCAATTCTTCTCTTGAAATTCCAAACTCAGGAGTTATTCTTATTGTGTACTGGTGAAAAACATGCTTTCTGTTAGGCATTATTCTTGGAGTTATTATTCCAGGAACATTCTTTAATCCCTTTGTAAGAATTCTAGCATTTTTTATTCTCTTTTTATTGTTCTTTTCAAGATTTTTTAACTGAACAAGCCCGATTGCTGCTTGAATATCAGTCATTCTATAATTGAATCCTAAGATTTCATGATAGTATCTTTGTTTTGAGCCATGGCTTCTAAGCATTCTTAAAAGCTCGTTAATTCTTTCATCATCTGTTGTTATCATTCCTCCTTCTCCTGTTGTTATGTTCTTTGTTGCATAGAATGAGAAAACTCCTATTCCAAAACTTCCAACTTTCTTTTTGTTGAATTCAGCACCATGAGCTTGGCAAGCATCTTCTATTACTATTAGATTTTTATCTTCAGCAATATCCATTATTGCTTTCATGTCTGCTGACTGCCCGTAAAGATGCACAGGGATTATTGCTCTTGTTTTTGAAGTTATTTTTTTTTGAACATCATCTATGTTAATGTTGTAATCATCTTCGTTGATGTCAGCAAAAACAGGTTTTGCTTTGCAATACAAAACGCAGTTTGCTGTTGCTACAAAGGTAAAACTTGAAACAATAACTTCGTCTCCCTCTTTTATTCCAGCAGAAAGAGCTGCTAAGTGCAGCGCCGTCGTTCCGCTCGAGGTTGCAATTCCATACTTTGTTCCAACATAATCAGAGAATTCTTTTTCAAACTGCTCTACCTTTGGTCCTTGAACAAGAATTCCTGATTTAAAAACTTCTCTTATTGCTTTTAATTCTTTTAATCCTAAGTTGGGTTTTGAAATCTGTATTTTGTAATTCATTTTTCTATAAGGTCATAATCCTCTTTTTTTATGTTAAACTTTTTATTGCAGTGAGAACACTTCATAACAGCAAATTTGTTTCCAAGGGTTTCAAGCTCTAATTTTCTGCCACAAACGCAAACAAAACCCTTTATCCTTGCAGGATTTCCAAAAGCAAGTGCATGATCAGGAATGTTTTTTGTTACAACACTTCCAGAGCCAATCATAGCCCATTCTCCGATTGTTATTCCAGGAAGAATTACAGAATGAGCACCTATTGATGCTCCTTTTTTAACGATCGTTTCTTCTACTTTCCAATCATCCGTTGTTTTCAAACTTCCATCAGGGTTTATTGCTCTTGGCAGTTTATCGTTTGTAAAGCAAACATGTGGCCCTATGAAAACTCCATCTTCTATTTTAACTCCATGATAAACAGAAACCCTGTTTTGTATCTTAACATTGTTTCCAATTTTCACTCCAAAATCAATGTAAACATAACTCGCTATTATGCAGTTTTTTCCT
Organism: Candidatus Woesearchaeota archaeon; assembly: GCA_049700835.1. Classification (GTDB taxonomy): domain Archaea; phylum Nanobdellota; class Nanobdellia; order Woesearchaeales; family WAPY01; genus JAWBOW01. Next base: position 17,533 of record JBNAUL010000001.1, on the reverse strand, counting down.
ATCTTAGAATTCTCTCTTATTTGAGCATAGTTCCAAATTTTTGTTCCATCACCTATCTTAGCATCTTTGCTTACAGATGCTGTTTCATTAGCGTAAAATGTCATCTTAAAGAAGATTTTAAACTTTATATTTAAAACTTTTTATTTATTTTTTTTATTTATATTTCTTTTCTATTTCTTTTCTACTTGCTTTTGCCTTTGTTTTTAGAAAAATATTTAAAATCCCGCTATTTTGATTTTTATTTGATATAATTTTTTAACAAGAGGTGATACTTATGAAAGAAAAGAAAAATCAAGATTTTAAGGATAACCTTGCTTTTTGCTCTTTTGAAGACCAAAACAATATTAACTACTTTAATTGCTACTATTTTAACAAGTTTTATGATGTTTTCTCATTTTTCTTAATATCTTCTGCATCATTTTTAATTCCATTTATTCTTGGGCATCCGCAATTCTTGGTTGGGGTTGTTGTTAACATGCTCTTGTTTGAAGCATCCCTTTATCTTGATTTTAAAAAATCAATGCCAGCAATACTAATGCCTTCCTTAGGCGCACTCTCAAGAAATATTCTATTTGGTCCTTTCACAATATTTTTAGTATACATGATACCTTTTATTTGGATTGGAAACTCTATTCTTGTTTTTGTTACTAAACTGCTTCATTTTAAGTTTAAACTCAATGTTCTTTTTGTAGGAGCAATCTCTTCACTTCTAAAATTTTTATTTCTTTATGCTTCTGCGCTTTTAATGTTCAAACTCGGTTTTGTCCCAAAACTATTTTTAACAACATTTGGAATTAATCAACTGTTAACAGCACTTGCTGCTTTAATGATTATTTATCCAACAGCATTTTTAAGAAGGAAGAATTTTAAGCTTGTAAAAAGGGTTTAGTCATGCAGGAAGCACACAAACAAGCTGAGGAATTTAATGATGAGAAATTAACTCAAGAAACTCTTAAAATCATAAAGAAGCATAAGAAATTTAAAACTCCTTTATTGATGATTCTTGAAGAATTGCAGGAAAAGTTTAATTTTATTCCTGAAAAATCAATGTTGTTAATAAGCTCTGAACTAAAGGTTCCTCTTAGCAAGGTTTATTCTGCAGTTACATTTTATAATGAACTAAAAACAAAGAAGAGGGGCAAGCATTTGATAAGATTATGCTTAGGAACAGCATGCTATGTTAAAAAGAATTATGACAATCTTGATTTCATAAAATCATTGTTGAATGTTGAGCCAGGAGAAACAACTAAGGACGGGCTTATAACATTAGAAACAGTTAATTGTTTTGGCGCTTGCAGTTTAGCGCCTCTTATGGAAGTTGATGGAGTTCTAATCTCAAAGATAAATCAGGAAATTATAAAAAATACTGTTGAGCGGATAAGGAGAGAAAATAAAAATGATTGAAATAAGTGTTGGTTTAGCTTCTTGCGGAATATCTGCAGGAGCTCTCAAAGTTTATGAAGAATTCAAAGAACAGATTAAGAACAGAAAAGGCTTTTTATTAAAGAGGGTTGGCTGTATTGGTTTTTGTTATCAAGAACCGATTGTTGAAATTAAAAAAGATGATTTTGCAACACTCATTTTCTCAAAGGTTAAACCAGAAGATGTTTCTTCAATCCTTGATTCTATTATCAATGACAAGCAGAATACTAAGATTTTTGCTTGCAGGAATGATGGAAAAAAAATTTTTGATGTTAAGGAAATTAACGAGCATGAGTTTTATGTTTACCAAACAAAAATTGTTTCTGAGCATTGCGGTTTAATAGACCCAGAAGACATAAATGACTATATAAAGATTGGAGGATATTCTGCTCTTAAAAAAGCGCTTTCAATGGAACCAGAAGATATTATTTTAGAAGTTAAAAACTCTGGAATTAGGGGAAGAGGTGGTGCTGGTTTTCTAACAGGATTAAAATGGGAGTTCCTGTCAAAGTCAAAACAAAAAACAAAGTATCTAATTTGCAATTTTGATGAGGGTGATCCTGGTGCGTTCATGAACAGGGTTTTGGTTGAAAGCAATCCACACCTTTTGATAGAAGGAATTCTAATCGCTTCTTATGCATTAAAAGTTAAAAAGGCTTTTATTTATACAAGAATGGAGTATCCTTTAGCGGTTAAGAGACTAAAGATTGCTCTAAAACAAGCAAGGAAAAAAGGATTTTTAGGAAAGAATATTTTAGCAAGTAATTTTTCAGTTGATATTGAGTTAAGATTAGGGGCTGGTGCTTTTGTTTGCGGAGAAGAAACTGCTCTTATAAACTCAATTCAAGGTTTGCCAGGAAGGCCAAGACCAAGACCTCCTTATCCTGCTGAAAGAGGATTATGGAATAAACCGACAAACATCAACAATGTAGAAACGCTTGCAACCATCCCAATAATAATCAACAAGGGCTCTTCTTGGTACAAGAGTTTTGGTTCTAAAAATTCCTCTGGGACAAAGATGTTTTCATTGAGCGGAGATGCAGAGAGAACAGGCTACATAGAAATTCCTTTTGGCACAAAACTCTCAACAATAATCAAGATTGCAGGGGTAAAGGAAGAGGATTTTAAAGCACTGCAGCTTGGAGGGCCTTCAGGAGGGTTTCTAAGCAAGGAAAACGTTGATTTAGAACTTGATTATGATAGTGTGAAAAATGTTGATGCTATCATTGGTTCTGGAAGTATGGTTCTGCTGAACAAGGAAAAGGATATTGTAAAGCAAGTTTACTATGGAATGAAGTTTATTGTGAGCGAGAGTTGCGGTCAATGTGTTCCTTGCAGAGAAGGAACAATGAGAATGCTTGAAATTCTTGAAAAGATTGTCAATAAGAATGCTGATTTTAACGACTTGACAAATCTGAACATTCTTGCAATAACAATAAAACAAACATCTCTCTGCGGTTTAGGGCAAACAGCTCCTAACCTGGTGCTTTCATCTTTAAAACATTTTTTCAATGATTACGAAGAAAAGATTAGCGATGAGCAGAAGAAGTTTTATTATTTTATCAACGAGGAAAAATGCACTGGTTGCCACATCTGCTTTGAGGTTTGTCCTAAAAAAGCAATCAGTGGAAAGCCAAGAGAAATTCACAATATAAATCAAGATTTATGCATTAAGTGCGGAATGTGCTATAATTCCTGTCCTATAAAAGCGATTGAGAAGAAAGAGATTAAGTGAGAGAATGCCAAAAACAAAAGCAAAAAAAATCATTGTCAATGGAAAGGAGTATTTTACAAAAGAAAAGTTTTTGTTGAAAGCCCTTGAAGAATTCGGTTTTAACATTCCCCACTTATGTTTTCACGAGGACTTAGAACCGTTGGCAACTTGCAGGTTGTGCGTTGTTGAAGTTAATGGAAAGATAACAACTTCATGCAATACAGTTGTTTCTGAAGGAATGAAGGTCAATACAGAGACAGAAGAGGTTATAGAATACAGAAGGCACAATCTAGAATTGATTCTAAGCAACCATGCTCTTGACTGCGATTATTGCTATAGAAATCTTCACTGCGATTTGCAGAGGATAGCAGAGCAGATAACTAACAAAACAAGATACTCTGGAAAATTGAGGAAGCATGAAGTAGATGAATCTTCTAATGCAATAGTAAAGGATTTTGAAAAGTGCATTTTGTGCGGAAGATGCATTCAAGTTTGCAATAAGCAATCAGTCAATGTTTTTGATTATGTGCAAAGAGGTTTTAGTACCATTGTAAGCACTGCCCTAGACATTCCTATTTCTTCAAGCCCTTGTGTTGGTTGCGGGCAATGCGTTATTCACTGCCCAACAGCAGCTTTAATAGAAAAGGATGAAACACAAAAGGTTTTGGATGCAATAAAAGATCCTGAGAAGATTATTATTGCTCAAATAGCCCCTGCTGTTAGAGTTAGCATTGGAGAAGAACTTGGTTTAAAGCCAGGAACAATAATGACAAAAAAACTTGTTTCTGCTCTAAAACAAATTGGTTTTGACAAGGTCTTTGACACAAGTTTAGGAGCAGATTTTACAATAATGGAAGAAGCGTCAGAATTAGTTGATAGAATTAACAACAACAAAACTCTTCCAATGCTTACCAGCTGTTGTCCTGCATGGGTTAATTTTGTAGAGGAGTTTTATCCAGATTTTATTCTTAACTTGTCAACAACAAAGAGCCCTCATGAAATCTTGGGAGCGCTAATAAAGACATACTATGCTAAAAAAAATAATATTAATACAGATAAAATATTTGTTGTTTCAATAATGCCCTGCACTGCAAAAAAATTAGAGGTCTTAAGACCAGAGTTAAGGGTTAATAATTTATTGCCAATAGATGCTGTTCTGACAACGAGAGAGATTGGAAAATTGCTTAGGGAGTTTGGAGTTGAATTAAAAAAAATTGAAGAACAAGATTTTGACGATTTTATGAGTGCTAGTTCTGCAGGTCAAATCTTTGGAACTACAGGAGGGGTTATGGAAGCTGCTTTGAGAACAGCAAGTTTTATTCTAACAGGAATTAATGATGAAAGCAAAATAGAGTATAAGGAAATAAGAGGAATTAAGGGAGTGAAGATTGCTTCTTATACTCTTGGCAACAAGGAATTGAGAGTTGGAGTCGTTAATGAACTTGGAAATGCAAGAAAAATTCTTGAGAAAATAAAATCTGGAAGATTAAAGATTGATTTTTTAGAAGTAATGGCTTGCCCAGGGGGCTGTATTGGCGGTGGGGGACAACCATTAACGACTAACAAAAATATAATAAAGCAAAGAATGAAAGCGCTCTATATCATTGATAAAAAATCAAAGATAAGGTTTTGCCATGAAAATCCAATATTAAAGGATATCTATTTAGAATTCCTGGAAAGGCCTTTAAGCGAGAAGTCGGAAGAGCTTTTACATACAAAGTATTTCAAGCAGAAGCAGTACAAGATTTAGCAAAAGAATTTAGTGCATTGAATTTAAGCGCTTTAAGGTTTTAAAGTTAAAAATTCAAAAAGCAAAGATTTAAATATAAGTTATAACTACTAATTAATAGTTAAAATTAAGCAATAAAAAAAAAATGCAATTAAACTTTATGAAATGCAGGAGGTGTTTGAATGCTAAAATGCACAAATGAAAAAATAAAAAATCCAGACTTATTCCAAGAAGCAATGAGGATTTACAGGAATTTTTATGGTAACTATCCCAAAGAAATTTTAGTTTCAGCAAATACAGATAATAAGCTTGGAATCCAAGACATAAAAACAAGAATAGAAGTTATTATTAGGGATGTTGATGCGCAAAAAAATCCTGATGGAATTGATAAACATTTGAATGAAGTAAGAATTTTGGAGCAAGGGCTTAAGCAAGGAAAACTTTTAGATTACAATTTTTGCTGCGACAAAAACAATTTAGTAAAAACAGCGTACATAATAAAGAAGGTTTATTAATTTTTTATTTTTATGAATTTTGCAAGAGAAATGCTTAAATATTCTTTGTTTTTTATGATTGTTTTTCCCATTGAAGGCGATTTTTATGGAAATTCACAAACATGACAAAATAGAAAATAAGGACTTGTTTGAGATAGGAAGAGAAAAGTATAACAGTATAATTAATAAAAATCTTAAAATAGAAGACATTATTCTTATTGAGAATAAGGAAAATGAAATAATAATCAAAGGAATTGAAGAAAATGTAGAAATGATTGTTTTAGATTTAACCAAATTAAACAAAATTCAAAACAATTTTAATTTTTTTGATTATTTAAGAGAATTAAAAGATAAATTAAAATTTCAAAAGTATGAACTCATTGAAATAGGAATAGTTAACAATCCAAATTTAAAGATACCTCATTATGGTTACAGTGCTTATAGAATCTTGCGAAACATTTAAATTATTAATAAATTATTAATAAATCGTTTATTTTTAATAAAAAATTTTTATATTACTTTATTTTACAAAATAGAGACACAACTTCTAAAAAATGAGAAAGAGCTCTGCAGAGCATAGCAGTTAATCGTAACAAATCGTAGTTTAATAAAATTTAAAAAATTAGTAACTCAAATAACATACGATGAAATTCCATTAAATAAGATTTATGCTATCAACTTTGCATGTAAAACAAATTCTTATTTTATTTAACTAAACTCTTTGAAACCTTCGTCCTTATTATTAACTTATGTCTCAAGAAAAGAATTTGTTGAATTCTATGCATGCGATTTTAAAATCAGCAAAGAAAGGAAAAACTTGGGTGAAGTTATAGATATTATTAGAAAACAAATTTATGAATCCAAAAAAATAATTCATCATTTTAATTCATCATTTTATTAGGAATTTTTTATCAAAAACTCTTTTCTTTATTTTTGTAATACTTTATAGTGTTCCGTAATATTTAAATATTCATTCATTTATTTTTTGCCTACTAATAAAAACAAAAAACAATAAAAAAATTGGAGGTGGGTTGAAATGTTTTGGTTTGCGCTGATCTCTTCTATGTGCGCTTTGGGATTAGCAATATACTTAGCATATTTTGTCTTGACGCAAGAAGAAGGAAATGAAAGGATGAAGGAAATATCCAAGGCAATAAGGGAAGGAGCACATGCTTATCTTAAAAGGCAATACGTTATCATTTCAATCTTCTTTACAATAATGTTTTTTATAATGCTTTTATTATCTTATTATAAATTGATGAGTCCTGCAGCCCCATTTCTATTCTTATTAGGAGGGTTTTTCTCAGCACTTACGGGCTTTATTGGAATGAGCATAGCAACAAGGGCTAATGTTAGAACAACAAATGCTGCAATCACAAGTTTAAACAAGGCATTGAGGGTTGCTTTTTCAAGCGGAGCTGTTATGGGTTTAAGCGTTGTTGGTTTAGCATTGTTTGCAATAACATTGAGTTTTGGTTATCTAACAAACATATTTGGAAATTTAGGAGACGCTGCTTCTGCTCTTTTGGCTTTTAGCATGGGAGCAAGTTCTGTTGCTTTGTTTGCAAGGGTTGGCGGCGGAATATTTACAAAGGCAGCAGATGTTGGCGCTGATTTGGTTGGAAAGGTAGAATCAGGAATTCCAGAGGATGATCCAAGAAACCCTGCTGTCATTGCTGACAATGTTGGGGATAATGTTGGAGATGTTGCTGGAATGGGGGCTGATTTGTACGAAAGTTATGTGGGAAGCATTATAGCAGCAATGATTTTGGGTTTTGTTGCTTTTAAAAATTCAACTGCTGTTTTGTTGCCATTAGGAATCGCTGGCTGCGGAATAATCGCTTCAATAATCGGAACTTTTTTTGTAAGGTCAGGAGAAAAAACAGAACAACACATTTTGCTGTTAGCCCTCAGAAAAGGAATAATCGCTGCTGCTTTAATTGTTGCGCTTTTGTCCTTCATCATATTTAAGATTCAAGTAAATATTCCATTCAATTTGTTCTACGCAATGCTGATTGGTTTGGTTGCTGGTGTTTTAATAGGATTGACAACAGAATACTATACATCATCAAAATACAGGCATGTTAAGGAACTTGCAAGGAGTTCTCTTACAGGAGCAGCAACAACAATCATTGATGGTTTGGCTGTTGGAATGCTAAGCACTTTTATCCCTGTTTTAATAGTTGCTGTCTCAACAATAATGAGTTATTATTTGGCAGGAGGCCATAATAACTTTAATATTGGATTGTATGGAATATCCTTGGCTGCTGTTGGAATGCTAAGCACCTTGGGAATAACATTGGCAACAGATGCTTATGGTCCTGTTGCTGACAATGCAGGAGGAATTGCAGAGATGAGTCATCAAAAACATATTGTTAGGAAGAGAACTGATGCTTTAGATTCTCTTGGAAATACAACTGCTGCAACAGGAAAGGGTTTTGCAATCGGTTCTGCAGCACTAACAGCCCTTGCTTTGATTGCAACATTAAAAACCTTAGTTCCAAATTTAAATTTAAGCTTATTAAATTCATCCTTAATTGCTGGTTTGATGATCGGTTCTATGCTTCCCTTCTTGTTCAGTTCAATGGCTTTGAAAGCAGTTGGCAGGGCAGCCTCTCAAATTGTTGAAGAAGTTAGGAAGCAGTTCAAAGAGTTGAAGTTACTAACAACTAATAACAAGCCAAACTATGCAAGGTGCGTTTCCATAAGCACAAAATCAGCTCAAAAAGAAATGATTCTTCCAAGTTTATTGGCAATTATATCTCCAATTTTTGTTGGAATAATCTTTGGAGTTGAAGCTGTTTTTGGTTTGTTGGCAGGATCTTTAAGTTCTGGTTTTGTTTTAGCAATTCTGATGGCTAATTCAGGCGGAGCTTGGGATAATGCAAAGAAATACATTGAGGAAGGGCACTTTGGAGGAAAAGGTAGCGATGCTCACAAAGCATCTGTTGTAGGAGATACTGTTGGGGATCCTTTCAAGGATACTGCAGGGCCTTCGTTGAACATTCTGATAAAGTTGATGTCAATTGTTGCATTGGTTTTCCTGCCTCTTATTATGAGATTTGCACTACTCAGTTAGACACAGAATTTAACAAACAGAATTCAACATAAGCAATATTTTAAAACTGCTTTTGTTTTTTGTATTTTATTTTTTATTTTTTGATTTGTTACTTCTGATTTTCAAGAAAAACAAAAGAATAAAAAGAATAAAAATTGTTGAAACGTGAGCACTCTTTCAGAATTATGCATGAATGTTTTTATTTAGAGTTTATTATGTCAAACAACTTTGTTGTGTTTATCTCAGCAACCACTATTGGAATCTCCAACTGCAAGCTTTCTATTATTAAAGGTGCAACCTCTCCAAAAAACCCAATTTCTTGTCCTTCTGCAACAATCTTTGCACTCCTTCCTTCAATAAATGCCTCGTGAGAGATTTCTTCAAAAGAGAATTTGAGATTTAGGTTGTTTAAAACAGATGTTATTATCTGTTTCATCTTTGTGAAGTCTTCTTCTGTTCCTGCGCTTGCAATTCCTAAAACACTTTCTTCTTTAACCATTGTTTCCTGCTCAATATCTTCTGAAAAAACAGTTCCTATCTCAAAAATTCTCTGCGGATAAGAGTTGTGTTTGTTTTCAGAAAAAACATTCAACAAAGAAGGTACGATGTGCTTTCTCAAAGCATTATAACCTTGAGTTGCAGAGTTCTTTATCAAAACCAATTTTTCCCTGAAACCGCACTTTGTTTCATTTGCCTCGCTAGTTAATGAAACAGTGTTTGTTTCCAAAAATCCAAAGCCTACAAGGACAAGAGCCAGCTTTTTATTAAAATTATACATCTTGTCTTCCTCTGCTGTTGTTGAAATGTTTGGAAGTTCTGGAATTATTTTGTTGTAACCATATGCAATTACGATATCTTCAATCACATCGTATTGGTGAAGTATGTCTGTTCTATAGCACGGAACAGTTGCTTTGCCAGCATTGTAGGAGTAGCCCATCCTTGCCAGCATTTTTTTAACATCCCCTTCTTTTAATTTTATTCCAAGTATCTTGGAAGCATATTTTATATTGAGCTTGATGACCTTTGATTTTAATCTTGGGGTTTCTTTTCCATTAACTTTTACGCTCAGGATTTCAGCACCTCTCTCTGCCAAACTACTTACTATTATGTTCAGCGCCTGTTCCACTGCTGTTTCATTCTCTCCTGTAACATCAATGAAAATATTCTTTGTGCCTTCTGTTACTTGAGTTATAACTCCGTTAATTATTGGAGGAAAACTTACAACATCGCCCTTTGCATCAATTATTATTGGATATTTTTGTTTGTCTTCCAAAATCCACGCATACTTCTTTCCTTTTGGATGAACTTCCAATATTTGTTTTAAGTTCATCTCAATCGTTTCTCCCAATGGTATAAAAGAAATCTTTGAAGGTTCAACAGCTTTATACTTTAGCGGGAATTTTATTTTATCATAGTCATGAACTCCTATTGCAACCTTTCTCCTGTCTCTTCCATGGGTTTGGTGAAGTTTTTCTTGCAACTGCATTAAGTTCTTTATTTGAGAGCTGTTTATTTCAATGTTTTTTACAATAGCGCACTTTATGTAAGGCCTGATGTTTTTAACGCTCTGTTCCACTTTAACTCTTTTGTTGCTTGGTTTCACTTTGTATTTTCTTAATCCTGGCTTTATGTTCATGAATGCTGAGAGTGCTCTTGCAAACCCCTCAATTGAAAGCATGTCAGGCCTGTTTGGGAATATCTCAACAATAATTTCCTCGTCGTTCATGCTTTTTAAATCAGTCCCTAAGTAAGAAATGTTTTCTGCTAAGATTTGATCGCTAATCTTTTTTCCAAGCAATTTCAAAACTTCCTTTTTTTCAAAATTTACTGTTGGCATTTTACAGCAACCACTCCTTTATTTTTCTAAGTTCGTTTAAATCATTCTTGTAAATCATTCTTAAATCCTCAATTTGATAGTAGTTTTTTATTATTCTTGCAAGCCCTAAGCCCCAAGCAAGCACTTGAGTTTCAAAACCAAGAAGCGGCTTTACAACCTCTGGCCTGAGCATTCCTGCCCCTCCAAGTTCAAGCCATTCTTCGTGGTTTTCATCATAAACTTCTACCTCGCAACTCATTTCTGTGTATGGAAAATACGCAGGTCTTATTCTTATTCTTTCATAATTCATCTTTTTAAAGAATTCTTTTAGATAGCCGATCAAGTTTCTAAAATTAACATCCCCAACAACAATTCCTTCTGTTTGGTCAAATTCAAACAAGTGGCTCCAGTCAAGCGTCTCATTTCTAAAGCACCTTCCGACTGCAAAGTATTTTGCAGGAAGGTTTTCTTTTTTTAGAGCAGCGATTGTCCTTGCGCTTAAAACAGTTGTATGAGTTCTTAAAACATTCTTCTTTGCTTCTTCAAAACTCCACCTATACTGCCACCCAATACTTCCGGTGTTAAAGCCATTCTCATGCGCTTTCTTGACATTTTCAACTATCCTCTTGTCAGGCAGGTTTCCAAATTCAGGGCTCTTTAAGAAGAATGTGTCCTGCATCTCTCTTACAGGATGATCTTGTGCTGTGAAAAGAGCATCAAAATTCCAAAAGCTTGTTTGAACCAAAGGGCCTTTCATTTCCTTGAATCCCATTCGAGTCCAGATGCTTCTTATGTAATCAATCGCTTGGTTTACAAAGTGCCTTCTTCCAAAATAAACTTCTGGAACCTCTGCCTGAATATCATACCTCCTAAACTTCTTCTGCTTCCAAATCTTGCTTCTCAGAATTTCAGGAGTTAGCTTGTCAATAACATTCTCTTCAAAACCAACCTTTAAAACTTCTTCTCCTAATTGAGTTAATTTTGCTGTTTTTGTTTTTAATGAATAAATTTTTACTATGCTCTTTCTCTTTTTTAATCCTTCAAGAATTGTTTTTTCAGCATCGCTTAATTTTGAAATTTCAATTGGCAATTTTTCAAGCAGTTTTTCCTCTTCAAATTTTTCATTAAGCAGTTTCTTGCCGAATTCTGTCAACGAGATTATAAGGTCCTTTTTTCTGAACACATAGATAATATTTTTTCTTCTTAACAAGCCAATGCTGACGCTTATCTCGTTATTGCTCAATCGAGTTTTCTTTGCAATTTCATCAAGAGTAAGCGTTTTTTGCCCAAGAACCTTTATGAATTTTCTTTCAGGAAGTCCTTCTTTTAAGTATGTTTTGCCATTAGAATCAAGTTCTGCAATCTCTTTTACTTCTTCTTCTAACATTATTAATTCTTTGTTTTTCAGCCATTGCAGTGCTCTATTTACTTCTACTTCTTTTAGTCCTGTTTTTGAAATAAGTTCTTCAATGCTCTGCTTTTCCTTTAAATAAGGCAAAACTTTTCTTTCAAGCGGATGAAGGGTTTCTGCTATTTTCTTTGCATTCATAAGCGTAAAGTTATTCTAATTAGGTATATAAATCTTTTTTTATTCTCAAAACCAATTAATTACTACATAATATGTTAAAATATGTTTATTATTTATTATAATTACTACATAGTATATTTTTTTGTTAATATATTTAAATTAAAATACTACATAATAATAAAATTTATAAAGTTGCTTAAATAAGTTAACCTTTATTGTTATTTTTTCTTTTTTTGCAAGCTTTTGCAAAAGCCAACAAACAAAAATGAGCAATGAAAACAAACAAGGAAGCACGCAAGATAATAAAGAAGAGAATAAAGAAAAGAGCAGGCTTAACAAAGACAATCAAGACCTTCTTAATCTATTAAAAGAATTCTTAAAAAAGAGTTTTTCAAAAGAGGACTTGTTAAGAATCTTAAAAGAAGCGATTTCTGAGATAAAATCTGAGAAAGGCAAAGAATTAGAAAAAAAAGAAAAGATCAAAGAAGAGCCAAGACAAAGGGTTGAAGAGGAATTAAAAGAGGAAATTTCAAAAATTCCTCTTGTCTTTAATAAAGAACTGTCTGTTTTTGAAGCGATTGTTAAATTCTTGAAAGAAAACAAAAATTTAAAGTATTCTAAAATTGGAAAAATTCTAAACAGAAATCCAAGAGTTGTTTGGATAACCTATCAAAGGGCTAATAAGAAATTCTCTCAAACTTTAACCCCTGATTATTCTTTTGAAATTCCAATTGAGATTATTTCATCAAGAGAATATTCTGTTCTTGAAAGTGTTGTAAAGTACTTGCATGATGTTCATAACCTAAGGTTCTCAAGAATTTCAGAGCTTCTGAAGAAGAGCTATACAACAATCCATACTGCTTATGCTCGTTCAAATCTGAAATCGCAAAACAAGAACGCAAAAAACAAGAAGGAGGAAAATGCTGAGTAAGAAACAAAGATTTAGGATTAGGGAATTAAAGCAAGAGATTAGCAATTTAGAACTACAAAAACAACAAGCAGGAGAAAATATTCAGAGCATCTACAAAGAATACTTGCTTAACAGAATAAGTTTTGCAGAATACAATAAAAAGATTAAAGAGTTTTTCAATAACAGAACAGAGAAAGAGCATTTTGCAGAGATAGATTCCAAAATTAAAAATCTAAATCAAAGGATAAAGAGCATAGAACAGCAGAGCAAAATAACAGCAACAGCAATGCTTATAATTCCAATAATTTTGGTTTTAGCGTTGTCTCTTAATGTATTTAAGCCAAGGATAACAGGATTAACAGTTTACAATGAAAGTTTTGAAAACATAGAAAATAAAACTATCTCTGCATTAGAGCAGAATGCAAGTATTCAAGAGGTTTTCATCAATGAAAGTTCTGAACAAAATCTTTCAGAAAATCTTTCAGAAATAGTTTTGTCAGAGAACATAACAAAAAACATAAGCCAAAACTTAACAGCAGAGTTGATAGAAAACATTAGTGAGAATTTAACGATAATTAACATGGAAAACATAACAGAAACCTTACCTGCAAATTTAACAGAAAACATTAGCAGTGAGATTAATGAAACAACAGCAGAAAATATCACAGGAAACATCAGTTATGAGAATGTTAGTTTGGAAAATGTTAGTTTTGAGCAAGAATTAAGTGAAAACATAAGCTCAATGATAGAGAAAATTTCAGCTAATCTTACAGCAAATCTTACAGAAAATATTAGCAAAAACATAACCAAAAACATAAGCGAATTTGTTGAGAACATAACAAACAATGCTCCTGAATTGATTAAAAAAATAGAAAACATTGTTTTAAAACAAGGACAAACAATAACAATTAATCTTTCAGAATACTTTTATGATAAAGACAATGATACTTTAATCTTTACTCTTATAAAACCAGAAGGCGTTGGCGCAGAAATTGTTGGAGAGATTGTTAGTTTAAGAGCAGATGAAGTTGCATTAGGAAAAAAGAGCATTGTTTTCTTAGCATCAGACCTAAAGAATATAACTCAAAGCAATGAAGTCATTGTTACAATAATTCCAGAATTTGAAAATAGAATTCCAAACTGTTTTGTGATTGAGGTAGAACTCTTAGAATCAGAGCAGAAAACAATAAACTTGAGTGATTATTGCTTTGATTATGATAATGACACTCTAAACTATGAAGTTAAAGAAATCTCTGGTTTAAAAACAATTTTAGATAATTCCTTATTAACAATAACTGCTGAAAAACAAGGAAATTATGAATTAAAACTTGTTGTTAATGATGCAAAGAACACAACAACATATTTAATAATAGTAAATGTTTCAAAAGCAAAGATTAGTGAGGAGTTAATTCAACTTCCGGCAGAAATCAATAAGCCAGTAACTTGGGTTAAGAAAATAAAGGTTCAAGGCAACAACATAACACTAACAACAGAAATTCCAGAACAAGCATTCAACATAACATTAGAAAAAGAGATAATAATAAAGGATGATGTCAATTCTAAAGAAAAGAAAATCAAGGAGAAGATTAAGGAAGAAGAAGTCATTGTTAATATTAAAGGAATAGTAAGAACATTAAAGGATGAAAAGAGGATTAAGGGAGAAATAACTACAGAAGAAATCATCAATGAGCAAGAACAAACAAAAACCCAATCAACAACCCAAGCAACAAAGCAATCAGGAATAACAGGAATGGCTGTTTTAAGAATTGAAAGAATAAACTTTAAAGAATTAATAAGTAAAATCATTTTGAGCATTAGAAACTTTTTTGCAACTATAATAAATGCTGTAAGAAGCATTTTCAGAATAACAGGATTTATTGTTTATTCAGAACAAGAAAACATTACATTGAGCTTCAATGCAGAACCATCAGATTACATAATAGTTTATCAAACAAAAGCCCCAGAAATAACTAAAGAAAAAGTTTTTGTTGATGAAGCAAGATGGGCTAAGAGACTGAGCGTGAGTTCAGAATTGCACTATACAAACATAACTGCTTATACAAAAATATTTGAAACAGAAAGTTCAAGAATACACATCTATGAATTAACTGATGAATCAAAAATAGAAATAACTAACAATGAAAACTATTCTGTTGAGTTCATCGATTCTGATAGCAACAAATTGATTGATACCTTGAGATGGATAATACCTCATCTAAGCAACAAGAGTTATGAGGTTGAAGTTGATTTAATAATCTTGAATGTTCAGAGTTATCCAATGATAATGGGAAATTGGACAGTTGCATTTAACACAACAGGAAATGCTGATTTGAAAATCACAGCAACAAATGAAACAACTTATTCAGAACTAAGCATTGATTACAATGAAACAATAGACGACTTAACATTCTTAGAAATAAAATGCGATGATGAACTAATGAACGAACTTGCTTATGTAATAAGCGAAGAAGAAATTCTCGAATGCAATAACAACACCTTGATCTATAACTCAACGCAAACAAACATCAGTTGCTTTTTAGATAACGAAACGACACTAATAAATTATACTCAAACAATGCAGCAGGAAATCTCAATAATAACAAAATCAATACTTATCAAGAATTATAGTTGCGATAACAAAACTTCATACTTTAAAGTAAGAGTGCTAACTCCAGGAGTTCATACTCAAGAGTTCAACTTTGGAGGAATAATAAGGTATGCCCACAACTTAGCAGGAGCTCCTGTAATAACTCTTGAAAGTCCAATCAACAACACAATATTGCACACAGGGACAATTCTCAACTTTACAATAACAGACGACAACTTGAACCAAACATGGTACAGCAAGGATAATGGTTTAACAAACACAAGTCTCGAAGAACCGTGGGATATTAATACAAGCTCTTGGAGTGAAGGAACCTATAACATAACAATTTGGGCTAGTGATAATGACACAAACATAAAGAAAGAGGATTATTATTTTATCTTTAACAATTCAGCAAGAGGAACATTATCCGTTAAATTAATCTGGCCAAGCGATTTTGCAAACACTTCTGTTTATAAGTACGAAACATTCAATTTTAAAGCAGAAGTTGTTTGCACAGGAGGGCCTTGCGGTGATGTAAATGCAACTCTTGACCCAACAGCTATTAGAAGAATGATTGAGCAGGAATTAATAAAAGAAAAATTAAAAAAACAACAAAAAAATAAAAGCAATAAAGGAGTGGAGAATGAATAAGAAAAGAACATTTAGATTAATACTTTTTATGTTGTTTGTTGGAATAATTTTTTCTTGCACATTCCTTGTTAATAAAAAGAACAATAAAATTGTTGATTTAAATCAAAGCATAAGTAAGAATTCAAACTTAAAAAACATTCTTACTAAAAATGATGAAAATTCTAATAATAATAATCTAATTAGAGAAATAAATTCTGAAAACTATTCACAATCTTTACAACAACCTTTAAGTTTAAATTCAAGCGCAGAAATAATTGATGAATTAATAAGCATAATAATAAAATATGTTAATAGTTCTCTCTTAGATAATTGCTCTATTATTGGAAGTTTTGAGTTCAATAAAACTTCTCAAAAATACGAGCCACTAAAATATGGAGTTGGTTATTTCTTAGTTTATGATTTTTCAGAAATTTATAAAAAAACAAAAGAGGATTATTACTTAAAAATTGCTGAAGAGCAAAAAAGATGCATTGAAGAAAAATTCTGGCCTGAAAACCCAGATAATGAAAGATTGTTTATTTTGTCAACAATCGTTTGGGCAGAATCATCTTACTATTTAGCATTGAAAGAAAAACCTGATGAAGAACTGATTAGTTTAGCAGATTATATTCTTAAAAAAGAGAGTTCAAAACAAAGCTTTCATACTTATTCTCAAGAAATGATAAGAACAGTTTTAGCATTATCAAACTATTATGCTCTAACAGGAAAAGAAGAGTTCTATCAAAAATCAAAGCAGATGATGATTGACTTAGAACAAAAAAGATCAGCAAATAAGGACTTTCACGAATATGTAAAAGCAGAATTTCTAAGAGGTTGGTGCGAGATTTACAAAACAAAAAAAGAAAAAGAAATAATTCCTTATATAAACAAGAATTTTGATGTTATTGTTAGTTTTAGGAATGATGATGGAAGTTTTAGCATTAAAGAAATTGAAAAAACACTTATTACTTATCAAGTTTTAGGAGCTTTAGATTCTTGCTATGAAGCAACAAATGATGAAAAATACACTAAACTAATAATTGGAACTTTCAATTTCTTATTAAAAAACGCTGATAAAGAACAAGGTGGAATAATAGAGCTTGAAAACAAAAAATCAATTTCCCTAAATACAGAAATACTGAAAGTTTTGGTTAAACTAAAATCAAAGATAAAGAACTAAAAAATATGAAAAAACAAGCTAACAAAAATTTCAGGAAAAGAGAAAAATCAAAGATAAAAACCATTTTTAAGAACAAAAAAAATTATAAAAACTTAAATAAGAGAAATAATACAGTGAGAACAAAACTTTATAAGAATTTTTTTGGAAAAAATATTTTAAAAGATTTTGCAAGTAATGAAAAATTAAAAGAGCATAAAATAAAAAATGAAAAAGAGAGAATAAAAAATAACTTGGTACTAAATAGGGCAAGCAAAAAAGAAACACTGAAAGAAAAAAATAGATGCAACAGAATTTTAAAAAAGAAAACAATAAAAAAACAAAAAAATAAAAACAACAACTCAAGAAAAATAAATCAATATTTAAACAACGCTTTAAATAATTTCAATCTTAAGTATTTAATACAAAGAACAGCATTTTTATTAATCATAACAACAATTATTTTGTTCTTATTCTATGGAATGAACA